>JAEYSH010000048.1 GCA_023434825.1 Methanobacteriota archaeon
TCCATTATAATGCTTTTAATTGCAATCAGCATGCATATATTTTCTATATTTATCATTGATACTCATCAACAGGTGATATGCCCTTAATGTCCATGTAGAGATAAGTTATTACAAGAACAAAATAAGGTGTCAATATTATACCCGCAAGTATATTTAAAATGGATCCAACAAAGGGAATTAAGCCTAAAACAAAACTTATACCTAATGCAATTGCAAAGTTGATTATTCCAACTAAAAATACTTTTAATTTGTTTTTCATGAAAAGCTTAAAACTAGATTTTATGGAACCAATAACAGACTTTTTACCTATCACAATAGCTTGATTTACAAACATTAATCCTAAGGCTAGTAAAATCAATCCCACAATAAATATAAGTATTCCCAGCATACTGACTATTATTCCCAGTATATCAGAAATATTAAAGAGTATTATACCTAAAATAAATGGTATCGCAAGCACTATTCCAATTAAAGCAGTTATTATACTTACAACAAATATTTTAATGAAATATTTTTTTCCTTTTTTCCAGGCGACTTCCAGGTCTGGTCTTCCGCCTTCAATAACTTTTTTAGCCATTCCTATAGTTGCCGCATAAATAAATGAATAAATTAGGGCAGTAATAATTCCAAAAATAAATAATAACGCAGCTGAAATTAAAACTGCCATAATAGAAATATTTGGAACATTTTCGGGTGTAATTACACCATTAAAGAATGCATTAGTTCCTATAAACCCAAACATAATTATTAAAACTATTATAGCCATTATTATAAAAGTTAAAACTGTCCCCACGAGAGATGGAACTGCAATATTTAAATTATCTTTCAAATTATCAAATGATCTGGAATAATAATCTCCAACATCCATAAAATACCTCCATTTATTCATTCATTCATTCAAGATATATAAATAAATTGCTGGATTTCAATTTAAAAATAAATAATATATTGAAAAATTTTTAAAAATCAGTTCAAAATTAAAATAATAGTCTATTTTTCTATTTTTTCCCAAAAAACAGTTCCATCTTCCCGGGATGATTTAAAATAGCCTTTTCTTTCTAAATTTCTGAGTATACTGTTAAAATTATCTAAAGAAAGTTCTGTAAACCCAATATCTATTATTTTACTATAATGATCTTCAGCAGTGCACCTATCTTGGCTTAATAATTGATAAACCTGGGACTGAAACGAGGTAAGGTCCTTTTTTGGACGGGCTGTAAGAGCATCGAAATATATCTTTATTTTTTCAATTTCTTTTAATTGAGCATCTTTTTCTTGAATTAAATTTGATAATTTACTGATTTCTACTTCCTTTCCATTTAAAAGTTCTTTTAGCTCATTTATTTGTTTTTTCTTTTCTTCAACTTGCCCTTTTTCAATTTTAATGGAATTATTGGATTCATTCTGGCATTTTTTGAGATCAATTTTTAACTTGCTTATCTCTAGAAGACATGCCTTAACCAGTTGCCTTAACTGTTCTCTCTCTGTATCTTTCAGTATAGCCATTTTATCAGTATATAGTATATTCTAACTTGTTTTTAAATTTAATGTTTTTTTCTAGATAATCTATTATTTATCTTGAAAATTAAATGAAAATATTGGAATTAAGACTATTACAAAAGGGCAAGGAGCAAAATTAACAACTGTAGGCGGTATAATTACAGCAGAAAATACCCCTTGCCATTATAATATAAAACTGATGCATCTAATAAGTCTTTCTATTTTTCTAAGATAAGTATTCTATTTATATGATTAAGTAAGATAAAAGCGAACTTAAAAACATTTAAAATAAGCATTTTATTATTAAAATAGAAAATATATATCATAATTTCCATTATTCCATATATAATACGAGATTATTGAATTAAAAGTTATATAATTACTTTTTAAATCTTAAATATTTTTTTAGGCCATTATAGCCCGATAAAATATTATTTTCATATCTTAAAATCAGCAATCCCAATAAAACTCCAATTAATGCTCCAGAAACAACATCGGAAGGATAATGCGCACCATTGTAAACTCGGGAGAATGCCACTAATGACGCAAAAATTATAAAGTAAATTAATCCATATTCCTTCCCTATTATAGTTGCTACTGTAAATGAGGCCGTTGCATGTCCTGATGGCCATGAATAACCATTAGTAGGATCTAGAACTCTCACACCTTGAAGCACTTCATAAGGGCGAGGTCTCATTACAATTAATTTCAAGATCTCAGTTAGGAAATAACCAGCAATAAGAGCAATGATAGATACTAATGCTACTTTTTTTCCTTTTTCTCCTCCAAAAATAAATATTAATATTGAGATAAATATCCAGAAGCTAAAATAACCAACTTCAGATAAAAGAGGCATTATTAAATCAAAAATAATGTTTTGCATGTATATATTGATTATATAAAATAGTTGAATATCTATATTGCTTGATAAAATTAATTGTTCGAACATGCTATCGGTTAATTATTTTAATAAAACTATTTTGATAATATGTTTTTGCAATTATTTAAATAAAAAAGGAAAGAAAAGATTATTTCTTTTCAATTTTAATTTTAAATGGGGGTTCAATTTCATTTTTTCGTAGATACCATATCATTAATGCTACTAATAAAATGACTATTAACCATACTGGAATAACTAAAATTGTGTCATTGGTTTCAAGAGTTTTGTCCTGTTGATACCTTCCATAATTAATTACTGTTTTTGCATTGTAAATACCCATTTCTCCAAATCCTGGAGTCCACTTAGCAGATAGATAATAATCATCTTCAGGGAATACTCCCCCTTCTACTGGAACTTTTGTACTTCCTATTAATCCATTAATCTCAATATTTCCAGTCATATTTGCATATACTGTTCCATTATTCTTCACATGATACGTGAAATCTCCAGGCATGAATGATAGAAGTACAATAGGTGCGCTGTGCTCTAAAAGCTGTAAAGACTCAATTATCGGCCCTGCTATGCCTACAATAACCGGAATTACTAATTCAACATTTTGACTGATGGCAACTTTTTCTGTTTGTCCTTGTCTTGAAGGTGTTCCTTTAACTATTATGGCTCCAACAGCATCGTTATAATTATATTGTGCAGGTGCATTTACGTTGAAAGTTATTGCCTTTCTCTCTCCCGGTTTTAGAAGGAAGCTTGTTGGTTGATTTAAAGTAATCCAGTTAGCAATTCCATTATCAGAAAATTCTAAGTGAATATTATCGCTTAAGAGTCTTTTTTTATCAAGCACTACATTCATATCATTATTACTGGGATTTTCTATAACTAGTTGCCCAGATACTGCTTTTGTTACATTCATATTATATTTAAAATAAGATGGAGATGCAGTAAGCCCCCCCGCCATTACTGGAGCTATTAAACTTAGTATTAATATTAAAATAATGATCAAATATATACTTAAATGTTTAATTGAGATGGTTTCACCGCCAAAAATTGCATATTAATTGAAGGATATGTAATTTTAATATATAAAATTAACTAGAAAAATCAGCAATATCTAAAAATTAATAAAAAAAAAAGAAATTTTTTAATTATGGAAGAATAATTCCATTTCTTACAGCAATATATCTTATTGTTGTGTTATATGTTCCTTCAGCTGTAAATGTTGGAATGTTAACGTATATTGGTAAATTAATAGTTGCGTCAGCAGCTGTTTCATTTTGTGTTATTTTCCAATCATCGATAGCTTTAACCCATGTATCTGAGAAAGTACCATTTGTTACATGTGAATCAGTTCCACTATACCTGAAGTTAGTAAGAACATCATCAGGATATTCTGTTGAATTATTATTTGGAATGAAACTTCCAGTATCAGATTTTACATATACATCTATCTTACCGTTTGATTGAGAAGTAATATTGTTTGTTGTTCCACCATATCCTCCAACCAATAGTTGTAAGTTTGAAAAAGAATCCCATCCAGTGTAGTTATTAGCAATAGCAGTAGGTACAGTTATACCAATTACATCCCCAATAGTTACAGTTGCAATTGTATTACCAGTAGAATTTGGAGGCACTGCTGTTACAGAATTATCACCAATGGCTAAGAATACTGAAAAACAAAGCATTAATGCTATTGTAAATACTCCTAATTTTTTATCCATTTTTTTGCACTCCTTATATTTGTTTTTAAAATTTTATTAAAATTATTAGTACTGATTTCGTCCTAATTAATCTATACGTATGCCGATTTAACATATAAATAGTTTATGGTGAATGTGACACAATTCACAACAATAACCTAATTCTACAAAGATAAAGTGAACATAATCACAAATTTTCTTTAAAATATTAAAAAGTATTTAATTTTATCATAAATAATAATTGAAAGGCCAATATTAATTAAATTAGAGGACTATATCTTTTTAAAATAACATAAAAATAATAAGATATAATTCGCTCTAAATTATATGAACAATTACTATATTTTTTAATAAATAATTACTTTAAAATAAATAATTAATTAATACCAATAAGATCAGTGTTCTGAATTTATTTTACGGTGAATAATTGCTTTTTATGGTTAAAATTTTTATGTGAAAAAATGGATTTGATTATTAAAAAATTTACTTTCTTTTAAATTCTATTTTAATTGGAATATTACCATCTTTCTTACGAATAATCCATATACTTATAGTTAAAAGCAAAATAATAATTAGCCATACAGGAATAACTAAAATTGTATCATTAGTCTCGATGATTTTATCTTGTTGAAATCTTCCATAATTAATTGTAGTTTTTACATTGTATAATCCTAGATCAGCCAATCCGGGAGTCCATTGTTTTGTTAAAACAATTTCATCTTCAGGGTATACACCCCCATCAAATTGAACATTTTCACTACCAGTAATTCCTTTTATTTCCATGTTTCCAGTCATATTAGCATAAACTGTACCGTTATTTTTCAGTTTATAAATAAAATCACCCGGCAATAAACCTAAAAGTATAATAGGAGCCTTATGTTCTGTAAGCTGTAATGATTCTACAATTTGACCCGGAAGGCCAACAACAATTGGAACAACTATTTCTGTAGCTAATTGTATGTTAAAATTAGAATTACTTTCCTTTTTCTGAATTTGAGTTACTATAGGAGTTTTCATTATTATTAAAGCCCCAACAGCATCAGAATAGTTTATTTTTGATGGTGCAGATACATTAAATTTGATAGATTTTGATTCTCCGGGATTTAATATAAAGTTGGTCGGATTAACTGTAATCCATTGAGCAATGCCTTCATCTGAATAAATTAGGTGATTACTATCAAATAATAACTTTTTTTTACTAATGGACACATTAAACGGTGTATTTTTAGTATTCGTAATTGTCAGTTGTCCATTTACTGTCTGTGATGGCTTTAAATTATATTTAAATGAGTATGATTCCTCTTGACTTGCACTAAAAACTAATCCTAAAGAAGATAGCGATATAATTGAAATTAATATTAAAAATAGAAGTTTATTTATATTTCTTCCAGATTCCATTATTTATCTTCCAGTAAATTGATATGAGGATTGTATTGAAATTCTCTATAGACTTATATTTAGAGTTTGATTTGTATTATTAGCATCTCCAGTTATATTGTCTGTTTGCTTGGAAGAATCATTATAATCAATATCCTGTGATAATTCGCTTAAAGGAGGTATACTTCCCGGTTCAAATAATGAATGAATTATTGTTATAATATAATTTCCAGGTTCTGTTCCATAGGGTACAGTCAGGTAAAGAATTACTGGCAAATACTCAGGCTGATTTCCTTTTTTTCTCCAATTTGCTCTAACAAGTGTAGAAGTATTTGTAAATGATGTTATTGGGACATTAACTCCATAATCACTATATTTAAAATTATCGTAAGAAATCGTGTTTCCATAACCATCAGTAAAGTTATCGTTAACTCTAACATATAAATTTGCATTATTATTTTTATCAATCCTTTCAATTACAAAGCCAGTAATGGGATTTATAGTTGCAGGCCATATCTTAGTAGTGTTATCCGCCGATAGGTTGTTTCCAAGATTAATAATACCTGTTTGTTGATTATTCCATAATATTGTCATATCAGCATTAGGATCTAATTGAGCATTTACTGGTAAATTTAAAAATAATACTAATATTATAATGCACATTATTTTTAGAAATGACAAATTCATTTATTTCACCTTTTACTTTAGCAAATATTCACAGCTTAAATGTATTTTTATTCTTTTTTTTTCTTTTCAATTTTTATTTTTATAGGAGATGATATTTCTTTCTTACGGATAAATCCCATCATTAAAATCATAAGCAAGATAATTATCAACCATACTGGAATAACTACAATAGTATCATCTGTTTCAATAGTTTTATCCTGTGTTTCTCTACCATATTTAATGACTGTTTTAGCATTATAAACTCCAAAGTCCCAGAAATCTGGTTCCCACTTAGTAAACATGTTGTAATTATCTCCCGGAAAAACATTACCACTCATGGTGACATTATGTTTGCTTAACCATCCGTTAATCTCAACATTTCCATCTATATTGGCAACTACGGTACCATTGTTTTTTAATGTATATTCAAATTTACCAGGCATAAATGACAACAGAATAGAAGGTACTTTGTGATCTAAAAGTTCTAAAGATTCAATAATATCTCCGGGTAAACCTATGTATATTGGAACAATGAGTTCAGGGATTCTTTGTATATTTAGAGAATTATTCTCGTTTATTTTTGAATTTATTGAATGTCCTTGTATTAGTAGTGCTGCTGCAGCATCATAATAACTTACATTAGAGGGAACATTGACAATAAAATTTACTGAACCTTTTTGGTGGGGACCTAAAACAAAACTGGAAGGATTCACTTCAATCCATGTTGCAGCACCATTATCAGAAAAAACAACATTTACATTATCCTTCTGAATCCTTTTTTTATCCACAGTAATATTAAGAGGCTCATTTCCAATATTTTCAACAGTTAATTGTCCTTGATATGTTTTTGTGGTTCCAAAATTAACATTGAAACCACCAGGAGATGCCAAAATTCCAACCCCAAATGCAGTTCCAGTTGAACCTACTAAAATAGTAAACCCTATTAAAATAGTTAATATTTTAATGTTTAATGCCATTATATTTCCTCAAATGATATATTACTTAGCTTATTGAATTTATAAGCTTAAATTAGAATATAATAAAATAAAAAATGATATCAAATTTAAGCCCTTATAGCACTATAAATTATTGTACAATTATATGTATCTGGATCTTGTCCAGAAGGTACATAAAGCCACAAGTCTACTGGAATTGAATTATATGATCCCTTTGGTGCTTTGGCCCAGTTTGTTTTTATTAAAGCTGCTGTAGTTGAAAAAGACTGATAAGAACTGGTATAACTATTATAATAACCGAAATCAGTTAATGCAAAAGTATTAGATATATTTGTTCCAGTTAAAGGTCCACTAACTCTAACCGTAACATTAATAGGCACATTAGAGTAAGTTCTAAGTGTTTCGTTCCCTATAAACGAATTATTAGAACCAATTGCATTAAATGTTCCTAAACTAATAGGATTACCAATTACTCCATTCCAAACAGATTCAATAGAAACAGTTGGCGCTACAGTTACTGTAACATCTTGATTAGCCGGATTAGCAGCAAAATTTGGCAAAATACTTGAAATTAAAATTATAATAACAAGCAGCGCCAATATGCTTTGTTTCCATATCATTTAAATATCCTCAAAATTATTAAATATTTAATTATTAATTTACTTACAATTTTGTGAATTGTATAATAATTCAATATCTAGTATAGAGACATATATATCTTTTTATAGTAGTATCCAATGTTAATATGTTAAATATGGCTAAAAATCTATAATATTAACAAAAGCCCCATATAACTATTTATTTTAGAATAATGCTCTAAAAAAATGTAAATTAGGTCTTATTCATATTTGTGAATATACTCACTAACTATATTTATCTTCAAAAAATTGAATAGAAAACTATTCAATCATGATTTTTTTATCCAATAAACATGTTAAATCATTCACTATACCCAATAAAATCATACAATTACTTTTTTAATCTTTAGATTATTAATAAAATGGAATATTGTATTTAAATTATAATTTCAAGTGACAGTATTAAATGTAACTTCCGATTATTTCTTTTAATTCCATTCCGTCTAAAGGTTTGGAGGACAGTTATGATGTGTTAAACTTTTTTCTTCAATTTATCTATTTCAAATTCACTGGAAACAAAAAACATTGGAATATCCATATTTTGAGTTCTAATTTGCATTGCAACTCCAATACCATCTAATCTTCCATCTTATGAGACATCTATGACTATTAAATCATATTTTTTCTTTTGAATTTCTTTTAAAGCCATTTCTCCAGATGATACCGTATTAATTTTATATCCTCTTTCCTCTAATCTTAGCTGAAAATCAAGTGCAACAATAGATTTATCCTCAACTAATAAAATTTCAAATGACAATTTTTGGCCCCCTTTAAGTTAATAAATAAAATATGTTCTTAATGTTCAGGAATCATTAAATTAGGATTTACAGTTGTTATATATATTTTCATAGCGCAATTATCTGGTATTATGGATAATGAACCTAATTCTAAATCTAATGTTGGTAATGAAGATATACTTCCCTGTTTTGGTTTATCTAAAAACCCCATTTTCCTGTAATTATTAGTTAATTCTTCATTTTTGTCTGTAGCATGATTCCAACATTTTATTCCATTAATCTGGATATTTTCCCCAGTTTGAGTATTGATTACTTCAGATCTAACCCATACATCTACATCCTTATTTGAATAATTGACTAATTGGATATTTCCAGAATAATCATTTTCAGAATAAGTAACAGAAACTGAATTAACTGAAGATATAGTAACACTTGCACTTTGTGATGCAGATTGTTCAGCATAAGCTGGAACTAAAGATAATGCTCCAATTAAAAAAAACATCAAAAGCCACATAAATATTTTAAATATCATAATATCGTGTTCCTAAACATTTTTATTTCAAAAAATAGTAGTACTCACATTAAAATATATTTAAAAACAAAAAATGTGCGATTACACACTTTTATTGGCTATTAATCAATTATTTTTATTACTTTATTGTGATTATGTTCACATTTTTGATATAATTAATTTAGAAATAGTATTACTTTATGTGATTATAGTCACTTAATTATTTTGTAAATTGTGACAATTTTAAAATTAATAATAATATTATTAGATAATATAATACTTTTTTGTGACCATAATCACAATAATTAACAGTTTTTATTAATTTTAATGTCTTATTTAATAAAAAAATATTTAAAAAATCAAAAAAAGAAAGAATTAAAAGTTTAAATTATTTCTGATATTAATTCTGCATTTAAAATTGATGCTCCTGCAGCCCCTCTAATAGTATTATGACCAACAAGTACATATCTAAGACTATTAGCAAAAGCAGCATCTTTTCGGATTCTACCAACAGTTACAGCCATACCATTATCAGTATTTCTATCCATTCTTGGCTGTGGTCTGTTATCTTCGTCTCTAATTACTACAGGTTTAGGAGGAGCAGAGTAAAGATCCAGTTTTTGAGGTAAGCCTCTAAATGAATCCATTGCTTCTTTTATTTCATCAATTTCAAATCCATCTTCCATTTCGATGAAAACAGCTTCAGTATGCCCATCTACTACAGCAACCCTGTGGCATGAAGCACTAACTCCAAATGATGCTGGAGTTACAGTTTCCCCGTCATAATCTCCCAATAAATGGAGTGTTTCAGTTTCCATTTTCTCTTCTTCACCGCCAATAAAAGGCACCAGGTTGTCCACTATGGCCATGGAAGGAACTCCATTGTAGCCTGCTCCTGAAACAGCCTGCATTGTGGAAACATATACTCTTTTTATGTTGAACTGGTCGTAAAGTGGTTTAAGAGTAATAGTAAGTGCTATAGTTGAACAATTAGGGTTAGTTACTATGAAACCGTCCCATCCTCTGTTTTTCTGTTGAGTTTCAATCATATCCAGATGTTCAGGATTTACTTCTGGAATTACAAGTGGCACATCAGGTTCCATCCTCATTGCACTTGCATTAGATGCTACTCCACATGATTTGGCAAATTTCGGTTCTACTAAAGCTGCAGTGTCTGCTGGAAGAGCAGAAAATACTATATCAACATCCTTTACTTCCTTTGGGTCTGTATCTACCACAATAATATCTTTAACACTTTCTGGTATTTTACTATCCAGATACCAGGTAGCTGCGTCTTCATATCTTTTCCCTGCCGATCTTGCAGAGGCAGTTAGTGCAGTGAGTTCGAACTTTGGATGATCCGCCAGCAGTTCGATGAATCTCTGCCCAACCATTCCAGTTGCTCCGAGAATACCTACGTTTACCATTTTAATCACCTTATAATCATAAATTCTTTATTAAATATTTAAATCTATCTTATTATCCTTATTAATCTTTGTTTATTAATTTAATTTCACCATCATGTTTTTGAAGCCCTAATCTAATTTCTCCATTATACACTTTTGTATATGCATTGTTAATTTCCAAATTAACGCCGCTTTTTATTTTCCCTTCAGGAATGATGTTGTCCCATAATTCCATAACAATAGTTCCAGTATCGTCTTTAACATTAACCAGTGTTAAAAACTTACTTCCATGCTTTGTTTCCAGTTTAAGCGTGTTTTCAATTTCTACTATCTCTGCATTTATTTTAAGTTGTGATAATCCGCTTTTTAAATCAGCGATAGACATTTCCCTTTTTATTGCAGAAAATCCCCTTAAGGTAAATTCTTTGAATCCATCTAATTTATTTATTTTACCAGAAACTTCAACTTCATCGCCAATTTTAGATGAACTAAGGGTTTCGTTATTTCCAATAAATTTTACTGCAATATCCTGACGATTTTTACCCATGACATAGGCCTTATCATTATCAATATAACCTAAAATTCCTTTAAATCTTACTGTACCTTCAGAAGTAAATTTTATGTTTTCTTTTTTAACAATATTATCAAAATCTTTTCTAAATCTTTGATAAATCCCAGAAAGCCCGTAAGATTTACATGATAAGACATACTCATTATTTACATATTCCCTAGAACTACTATGACTCCATAATTTAACAAAAAATCCCACTGCATTTTTTAAAGCATCAGGATCATTCGTATATACGTTTGCTTCAATTTGAGGCTTTCCTTCATATTCTCTTGATGATCCAAGCCCACTACCTGTGAGATTTGATGAACCAACGATCATTTCTTTATCATCAGCGATTACCATCTTAGCATGGATACTGTTATTGTATTTAATAGTTATATTATCTCCAAAAATACGTTTCCATCGTTCAACGTCTTCAAGTTGGTGTAATCTCCTGAAAACATCCTCTCTTTCTAGTTTTGTTATTAGATATATTTCTAAATCTTCATTAACTGAAAGAGCATTTTCAAAAGGAATAATGAATTCTTCTCCTAGAGTTATCCATGGATAAATAATATAAATGCGACTTTTAGCACTGCTTATGACTTCATGAATTTTTCTTAATGCAGATCTATCTTCCTTTAGAAATGTGGGCACAAATTCAGTAACTTTATCTTGTTTTTTAAAAAGCATAAAATCCCCTTTAAAACTAAATAGTGGGATAAACTGTAATATTTATTACTTATTTTAGACCCAATAAATCAGTCATATCGCTTATTTTTCCTTCAGGCGCAGTAACTACAAACCTTACTGCTTTAATTACGCCGCTTACAAATGCCTGCCTGCTGTGGGCCCTGTGAACAAATTCAATTCGTTCTCCATCCCCTGCAAAGAGTACTGTATGATCTCCAACAATATCTCCTCCACGAACAGCGTGCATACCAATTTCTTCTTCAGTCCTTGCACCAACAAGTCCCTGCCTACCATATACGCATGCTTCGTCCTTGTTTCTTCCAAGTTCATCAGCAATTATTTCATAAGCTTTAACTGCCGTTCCAGAGGGTGCATCTGCTTTATGTTTATGATGTGCTTCGATTATTTCAATATCGTAATCATTGAGGATCTTTGCAAGGTCTTTAATTACCTTAAAGAAAACATTAACTCCAACAGCCATATTTGGAGAAATCACTGCTTTTATATTGTTTTCTTCTATTGCAGCTCTTATTTCGTCCATTTGTTCATCAGTAATTCCAGTTGTGCCTACAACTACATTTACACCGCATTTAGCAGATGTTTTGATTGTGCTGACTGCGGCATTAGCTATGGTAAAATCAACAAGTACGTCGGGCTTCTTTTCCTTTAAAACCTCAGCAAGCTTTTCTGCACCATTTACGGGTACATCCATTTTTCCAACACCTATAACTTCCCCTATATCTTTTCCTTCAAGAGGAGTTTCTGGTGCTTCTATTGCTGCTACAACTTTCATATCGTCCTGTTTTAGTATGGTTTTAATTATCTTAGAACCCATTCTTCCACTCGCGCCTGTTACAGCCACTCCAATCATTTTATCTTCTCCTAAAAAATTTAAAATAAAATTAAATAATTTATAATAGCTGATCTAATTAAATTAAATCAAGCTCTTTAAGAACTTCCTTTAATTTAGCCTCGCTTTCCTCTTTAAGAGGTGCAAGAGGCATTCTTACATGACCTGATGGTCTTCCCATTAGATTTAAAGCTGCTTTTGCAGGTACAGGGTTAGTTTCCACAAAGCAAACTTTCATGAGGTTATAAAGCTCATAATGTCCGTTAGCTGCAGCTTCAAAATCTCCCTCTAATGCGTAATTTACCATCTGGCTCATTCTTGCAGGGTCAACGTTACCAACAACGCTTATAACTCCCTTTGCACCCATAGCCATCATAGGAAGTGTGAGATCATCATTTCCAGATAGAACGACGAACTTATCATTTTGATTAACTTCATCAATTTTTTTAATTGTTTTTGATACTTTGTCCAGATCAGGATTTGCTTCTTTTATAGCCACCACATTATCAAATTCTGCCACTTTTCCAATGGTTTCTACATCTATATCAGTTCCAGTCCTTGATGGTACATTATAGACTACAATAGGAATGTTTGTTGAATCATTCATCAATCTATAGTGTTCAACAAGACCATGAGGTTGTGGTTTATTGTAATAAGGTGTTATAACTAATGCAGCATCTGCTCCAGTATCTTCTGCGTGTTTTACAAGTCCAAGAGCTTCTTTAGATGAATTACTTCCAGCTCCTGCGATAGTAGTGACCCTACCGTTAACTTCATCGATTAGAATGTCAACTAGCTTACGGTGTTCATCATGAGTTATTGTAGCTGATTCTCCTGTCGTTCCAGCAGCCAATATCCCATTTACGCCCTTTTCTATCAAGTAATTTATATTTTCACGGATTCCTTCCTCATCTATTTCATCACTTTTTGTGTATGGCGTTACCATAGCTACGATCGTACCTTCTAATTTCATTTTAAGACACCTTTTACAAGTTCATATGCCTTTCTTCCGTCGTTCCAATCTACAAAAAGGACAACTGAAGTCTGACTACTTGAAATCTCAATAATATTAATTTTGTTTTTCTGTAAAGGTTCAGTAATCTCTGTTATTACGCCCGGAGTGTCTATAAAATCCTGACTAGAGACAGTTATCATTGCAATTTCCCTTCCAAGGGAAAGTGAACTTAAATCGTCAGTTTCTACTACTACTTCATGAAGTATTTCATGAGCATGCTCTGATTCTGATTTATTTACAAATACAGTAATTGAATTCTGGCCTGTAGAAATTCCGAATATATTAATGTTATTTTCAGCAAGAGTATCAGTTATTTTAGCTAAAATTCCAGTTTTAGTTAAAATTTCTTCTCCAACAACGGCAATAACTGATATTGGCTCGCTGTTTAATGTTGCGCTTTTAATTAGTTCGCTGTTATTAGACGGCCCAATAATCTCTGTTCCCGGAGCAGATAAATCTCCATGGTCATATCCGATTATTTTTGCATCTATTTTAGGATCTTTATATTTAAGAGCATGAGGATGTAGTACCTGCGCCCCGTGGGTTGCAAGGTCCCTCATTTCTTCAACAGAAATTTTATCAAGCTTTTTTGCATTTTGAAGTTTATTTGGATCGGTGGACATTACACCACCAACATCTGTTACAATGATTACTTCTTCTGCATTAAGGCAATGCCCAAGCAAGAAAGCTGTTATATCACTTCCTCCACGACCTAAAGTTGTGATAGCTCCTGATTCATCCTTTCCAAGGAAACCACAGACTACAGGAATTATACCCTGATCTACCATCTTTTTTAGTTCGTTTGATTTTTCTTCTGTTTGTTTAAAATCTATTTTTGCGCTTAAGAAATTATCATCAGTTATTATGGGCCAAGTGTCCTTATATGGATCAACATATTCAGATTTCACGCCTAATGATTCTACTGTTGCTGAGAATACTCTAACACTAGTCATTTCACCCATTGAAAAAACTTCTGCAAGTTGTTTATCCGTTATGGAACCTTCCATAGAATCTGCAACAATTTTTAAAAACTCATCAGTAGTTTTGTTAATTGCAGATACCACAACAACAACTTTATTACCTTTCATGTATTCGTTTACAACTGATTGGGCGGCTTTTTTAATCCTTTCCCCATTTCCAATGGAGGTTCCTCCAAATTTGGCCACTATAATTCCCATTAAATGTCACACCTGAATTCTATGAAGACTCTTGTCTTACTAATCTGGTTACGTAACCTGCGATTTTGTTTCTTAAGTGTTTTGTACTTACAGTAGAGTATTCTTCCACTAATTTTTTGTTTTCATCAAAATCTGTGGTAAATTTACCCTCATATGTTTCTATTAGTTCTTTTGCGGTTCTTTTTACGAATGATGTTCTTATGTTACCCATTTGTTTCCCTCCTAAGTATTTCTTTTTGTTCTTTTTTGCTTAAATCAGTTAAAATTTTCATTATTTTTTTGAGGCAGTTTTCATCAATATCTTTCTGCTCTGCTATTCTTTTTGTTTTATCTTGAATATAATCTTCTCTCTTTTTGTCTTCTATATCCATGCCCAACACTAATTTTGCATTTAAAATGTTCTCAGCAAGGGATGTTCTTTCTATTATGAGAGATATGATTTCTTCATCAATTCCGTCAATTTTTTCTCTGGATTCATGAAGAATATTTAAAGCTTCTGCCTTATCCACTATTTCACCTTCTAATATAAAAAGCAAGGATAATCACAGTATAATTTCCTTTGTACCTTTATTATCAACTTCAACATGCATTACATCGCCTTCATATTGACTGAATGCATTTAAAACAGCATCTAAAGATTCATCATCTGTAATCGCTACAAATGAAGGCCCTGTACCTGATAATCCAGCTGCGATTGCACCTGCACTCAAGGCATCAAGGGCAATATTAGGATTAAATTCAAGAGCTGCACAATATAAAAGTCCATTCAAAGTTAGTGCTTTATAAATGTCTCCTTCTAAAGCTTCATGGAATGCAAGTTTGACATAAGGAGAAAGAAGTTTCATTCTACCTATATCTGATTGTGCAGTTATAGATTTTTTATCCGGCATATATATTAATATGTTTTGTTTTTGCATGTCCTTTTTCTTTAAAATTTCTCTTTTCATATTGTCAGTTATGGTTAAACCACCGAAAAATGAAGCACTTGCATCGTCAAATGCACCAGTTATAGTAACTCCAGCCTCAAGTGAAGCGTCAATTGCCATATTAAGTACTTCAAAGTTATCAATTTTATATTCAGGAAAATATTCTTTAGATATAGCCAATATAGTTGCCAGAGTAACAGCATTTGATGTTGCACTGCTGCTTGAAAGGCCAGATGCAACTGGAAGATCAGAATATGTTCTAACTTTGACCCCGGTATCTACATCAAATTTATCAAGCACTCTTTTAACACATAATTCCATTAAAGTTGTGTCTACATCTTTATCTGACTTACATATTATTTTAGATGATTTTAATTCAACCTCTGCAGTTACATAACGCCCAATACCAAATGCAGATCCACATCCTGTAGCTATTGCATTAATAACTGTTGCAGAGCCGGGTGATTTAACAACTGTTTTCAAATAGTTCACCTTAAATTGTATAGTGTTTTAAAAAGATTTATTTTTTTTATCATCTTATTTATAATGATAAAAAGATCAATATTATTTTAATATTCAGTTATATTTATGTAAATGCCACTTAAAATAGCTTTTTTATTAGTTTGATTTAATTTTATAAATATTTTTGGAAAATATTAAAAAATATTAAAAAAATTTTATATTTCAAAATAAATTTTATATGACCCGTTTAAATAACTAATTTCTAGCTAATGATGCAAATATCGCTATAAATCCCAGTATTGCAGATATAGTGAAAGCTGTATTTATGCTTTGAAGTAATTGTGGATAATTTCCAGGATTAAATTGAACTGCACCTACATATATGGAAAATATTACCAGAACCATTCCCATACTGAGTGTTTGGCCTACAATTCTCATTGTGCTTATTGTTGCTGATGCAACTCCAAAATATCTTTTTTTAACAGAATTCATCACTGCATGTGTATTTGGTGTAGAAAAGATACCCGCCCCGATACCAAGTAAAACAAGACTGAAGAGAATGACATAAATACTGGTTTCTGCACTTAAAAATGAGAAAATAATTAGACCTACTGTTGTAATTGTCATCCCAATTGAGGCTAAGATTCTTGATTCATATTTATCTGAAAGTCTTCCAGAAACTGGTGACATAAGAGCCATAACAAGTGTTTGGGTCGCAAGAACAAGCCCTGCTCCACGAGGATCTAATCCTTTAATGTACTGCAAATAAAGACTTAACAAAAATACAACTGCAAATGTACCTGTAAAACTTATAAGAGCTGCTAAATTAGAAAAAGCAAATTTCCTGTTTTCAAAAAATAATTTCATCTCTAATACTGGGTGTTCGACCCTTAATTCCCATAATACAAATCCTATAACTCCAATAATACCTATAATAAGCATTATTTTTCCATTTAAACTTGTTATTTCTGAAAATCCAACTAAAACCAGAAGAAGCGAAATAGCATAAAGGAAAGATCCAGTTAAATCCAGTTTTTCTCCCTTGCATTCTGCCCATTCCAATCCCCTAAGCTTAGTAATGACTAGAATAGTTACCAAAACACCTAAGGGAGCTATTAAATAAAATATACTCCTCCAACCAAAATACTGGGT
>JAEYSH010000073.1 GCA_023434825.1 Methanobacteriota archaeon
GCCGAAGTAGAAGAAAAAGCTGACAAAATCATTCCAAAAATTAAAAAATTGCTTAAAATAGATTAGTTTTACGAGGATTATATATGAAAAAACCTAAAATAAACGAAAATTGCGGATGCTCCATTGATGATTTATTAAATGAAAATATAGAAAAAGGAGAAAAACGTCTCTGCAGCGCATCTCCAAGCGATATAGAAGTTTATGTTGACCCTGATCCAGAAAAAATTAGCTATGAATTTTACATGAAAAAACAGACAGATGGATTACCAATAATTCCCCCAACTGAAGAAAGAGTACGCAAATTTATCGAATTCAGCAGTTTGAATAAAGATGAATTAATAGCAGTGCTTCCTCCAAGGTCAGGTAAAGCAACTGTGGAAAAAATAGCCATAAATTCAGTTATGGCAGGTTGTATTCCTCAATTTATACCCATTATTCAGCACTCAATAAAAGCAATTTCAGAAGAAAAATTCAATTTAGCCGGAGTAAACGCAACTACGCACCCCGTAGCTGTATGTGCAATTTTAAATGGTCCAATAACAAATGAAATTGGTATAAATACTGGTGCTGGATGTTTAGGGCCTGGAAATATTGCAAATGCTACAATTGGGCGTGCTATAAGGTTATGTCTAATAAATATTGCCGGTGCAGTTCCAGGAATAGGAGATCATGCTACAATGGGTTCACCTTCTAAATACAGCTTCTGTTTTGGTGAAGCAGAAGCTGAAAATCCATGGGTGCCGCTTCATGTAGAACGTGGATTTAGTAAAAATGAAAGCACTGTAACCATGATGGCCTTAGATTCACCCCATAATGTAAATGATCACAGAAGTAAAACTGCTGAAGACCTTATGGACACAATAATTGATACCGCAGCAGTTGCAGGGTGCAATAACAGCCACGTGCCGGGTGAAATGCTTATAATAATGAGTCCAGAACACGCAAAAACAATAACAGATGATGGCTGGAGTAAAGAAGATATTAAGAAATATTTCCACGATAATGCACTTGTTCCCGCAGAATTTGGAGATAGGGGCGGTAGAAAGCTTGATGAAAAATGGATTATTGATGGTGATGTCCCCATAACCCGAAGCCCCGAAGATGTTGTTTTAGTTGTCGCTGGAGGTCCGGGAAGACATACCATGATTTGCCACGGCTTTGGAACATCATCTGAATCAGTGACAGAATTAATAAAGCTTAAAAACAATGCTGCTGCGTCATCAGTGCTTGATTTTAAAAAATAGTTAAAAAAAGTTAAAACTCATTTTCGAGTTTTAAATTTCTTTTTATCGTGCTTACAGAGTTCTTTTACAAGACTTCGACCCATAACTGCTGCATTAGAAATTCCAATCATTGCACTGGCCCATTGGCCAACCATATGAAAATTTTCAAGTCCGGGAAGAGTTTTACTTAATCCGCTCATCATTGTTTTCATTCCACCGTCTGGAACCGGCCAGGTCTGCCATCCATGGAAATTAAGAGTGTATCTTTCCACAGTAGGCGGTGTTGTGACATCATGAACTTCTACTTGCTCTTTAATTCCCGGGAACCTCTTTTCAAGTATTTCAAGGACTTTTTTATAAACTAATTCCTTTTCATTTCTGTAATTTTCAAGGTCTTCATCGCGCATCTTCTTCCAGTAATTATAATTTCCTTTAGTAACAACTTTTATAACAGATTTTCCTTCTGGAGCGAGTCCTGTAGAATCATCAAACAATTCTAGGTATAATGAGTCTCTTTCTTCTAATTCAAGCGTAACTGGTTCATCTAAAAGTAGTGAAATAGCATGAGGTTCGCCGGATAAATCTCGGTTTAGTCCAAGAAAAACCTGCAAACCAAATTCCTGTTCTTCCTCGTAGGCATCATAATATTTATTAATTGTTTCGTTGGTGTATTTTCCATCTAACATTTCATAGATGGTTTCATGGCCATCTGCTGCAGATATAATAACATCAGCCCTGTATTCTTTTCCATTAGCAAGTACAATTCCAACTGCTTTATTATCTTCTACTATAATCTTTTGAACCCTGGAGCTTGTATTTAATACACCACCAAGATCTGTGAATCTTTTTGCAATTTTCCGGCTAAATTCAAGTGATCCACCTTTAGGCCAGCCCATATCCCCAATATTAAAACCGGCTAAAAAGAGTAAATGTGGAAACATAGGTATGCCTGAACCATCCATATTATACTGAACATGTGGAAATGCTCTTTTAAGAAATTCATTGTTGAATTTATCTGCATAATCATCTAAAGTGATTTTACCCCATTTCATTATTTTAGGGAAATTTTTGGCTATTTTGAGCTTGGTTCCAATTCCCCCCAAGCCCATTGAAAAGAAATCTTCCATTGGTAAAGATTTTCCAGCTCTTACATATTCTTCAATGGTTTTAGAATCTTCTGGAGCTATTTCTTTCATGTGTTTTTCCAATCTGTCAAGGTCAGTAAAAATATTCAGCTCGTTTCCTTTATTATCTTCAATACGAGCAAATACTTCATGATTTATAATTTCTGTGCCTTCAAAAGCACCTAAATCATCCCAAACTTCCCTTAAGCGAACTTTACCCGTTCCGCCAAGGTTATGAATACAATAGTCAAATGTAAATCCTTTACGCATCCATGATGTGCACATTCCACCCGGTTTGCTATGTTTTTCAAATATTTCAACATCATATCCATTTAATCTTGCATAGGTTCCTGTGGAGAGTCCAGCAATCCCTCCACCGATTATAATTATTTTTTTGGCCATAAAAATCACTGTTTAAATAGAAATTGTAAAGTAAATTCAATTATAATTAGTATATTGATTAAATTTTAAAAATAGTTTACTTTTAATGGTTAAAAATAAAAAATTAGATCAAAAAATGCAGTTGTAAATTAAAATAAACGTTTAAAAATTAATTAAAAGGGAAAATTAAAGAGGTATTTTCCCGCTGTCTCTCATTGAAGTTAACCTGCTTGTTATTATGGTCTTTGCCATTTGAAGATCATAATTTTCTCCTTTAGCAAGTTCTGCTTCAATCTGTTTAAGTAGCTCTTTTAATACATTAGGACTAGATCTACTTGCTTTTTTTAATAAGTCCTTCGGTTCAACTTTATTTTCTTTCTTTTTTCCAAATATCATTTCTGTTCATTCCAATTTTAATTACTATTTTAAATTTAACAATATAGATTAGGATCGAATGTTATGGACATAAACAATCCCTACTCAAATTGAGTTTTTACAATAAAAACAATATAAACAAGATTAAAGAGATAAAAATCTAAATTTAAAAGGTTATAATTACAAACAAAAGGTTTATTTTTATCTAATATAAAGTTTACGGATTTTAAAGACATGTTTAAATTAGTAAAATAAATAAAAATAAATGGAATAATTAATTCATTTAAATGTATTTAACAGATAATTTTTTCCTTTTAGGGACTCTGAAAAATGTACCTTCTGGATATCCAACCATTAATGCCCCAATAAATGCATAATCTTTAGTTAATCCTAAAAATTCTCTTATAGGCTCAAAGGAGGAAGCCATTTTAAGAAAACCTGCCCAACAGGAACTAAACCAAATGAAGGTAAAACTAAATCTAAATGGCTTAAAGCAATTGTTCCATCAGTTTCAGCTCCCCGATTATCTGCTTTAGCAGTTGCAATAAATAAATGCGGCGCACCTCTTAAAATAGGATCCAATCCTGTTTTCCAGACTTTAATTAAAGATTCTACTGGAAGAACTTTAGTTAATGGAGAATTATCTTCAACTAATTTTTCCATCCAGTTTATTACTAATCCTGCCATTTCCTTGACTTTAGCAGGGTCTTCAATTATAATCCATTCAATAGGTTGCTGATTGACTCCAGATGGGGCAAAACGGACAATATCCATAATTTGTTCAATTATTTCGTGAGGAATTGTCTTCTTTTTATAATTCCTGATTGACCTGCGGTTTCTCATGTAACTTCCCATATCTTCTGAGGATATTTTTGAAGTTATATCCACTAATGGCGGCTCAAGTTCAGGCCCTGAAATATCAATAGCTCCTTCTGGACATGATACTTCGCAGTGGCCGCATGCAGTGCACATTGTATCTGCAATAACCTGTGGACATGCATTCATTTCCAGATGGCCCAGAGGGCAGCTTGATACACATGTACCGCAACTATGGCACGAATTAGGGTTTAAATTAAATTCTGGCATATTATCACCTCAATAAAATGAAAAAGTATAGAATATAATTTAATTTTTTATTATATTAGTTTCTTGTCAGTTTTTATGGATAAAAATCTTGAAAGTAAAGGTGTAATTGAAAAAAGAATAGTAAATTCGACTCCAGTAATGACAGAATATTACTTAACAGAGCTTGGGAGGTCTTTAAATAAAGTAATTTATGAATTAGCTGCTTTTTATATAGATAATTGTAGTGGAAATAAATTTTCAGATGAAAATGTACGTGAAAAGCAAAAAAGTGTATTTAGAGAAGTTTTAGAAATAAAAAATAAGAGTAATTAATTCTTATTTCCGTTCTTTCTGGCCAATTTGTCTTAAAATACTTTCATAATTATTTTTAAGTACTGATATTTCATGATCACCAATAAAACTATTATGTGCAATCCTATCTCTAATCT
>JAEYSH010000126.1 GCA_023434825.1 Methanobacteriota archaeon
TTCTTGGCCAGTATAATCAGATAACTCTTCAATTGACGCGTTTTGTTTTCTACTTAGGTAATCTAGTGTATTCATCATTAATTCGCGTTTTAATTCCTCATTTTTCCATTTGACCATCAAGATATCAATCCTCACATTTGATACAATTTAATAGTAGCCTTCAATCACTACCATTTTATTCACTTTTAGTGTTTTATTTTACACTTGAAGTGTATGTCTCACCTGATATATATTATTTGTTGATAAAATCAGGAATTGATTGTGATAAAAGTATATACTATGTATTACATGTAATGGGATAAAAATTTTTAGATTTTCAATGTTTTTCAGATTAATATTAAATTAAAAATTAATGAAAAAAAATTTTAACGCTAATTTTTAGCAGATTACCATAAATAAATTAATAATTTTCTAATCATATACTTAAATATGGGTTGTAAAGGATTTAAATACATTTACAGTCTTATTAATACAACACCGGCTATAATAAGCGCTATCTCACTTACTTTAGTCCATGTAACTTTATCTCCTAAAAATAAGGTCGCAATTATAAAGGTAAACAAAGGAAATGATGCAATTAAAGGGACCATTTTGATGCATCACCTGATTTAAGGGCATAATAAAATAATTGTCCCAATAAAGCTACACATATTCCTTCTAGAGCTATAAAAGCCCAACTAGTCATGCTAACATCAGCCACAGGGTTAATATCTTTATTCAATATTAACCACACTAACATAATCCCACTAATTACAAAACTCCTTATACCCAGTGCCAGCGCAGGATTAACATCCTCAAGACCCCATTTTCCAAATAGTGGAGCCAAACCAAAGAGAAATGCTCACAAAATCCTTGAAAATCAGAGATTTTCGGGAGATAGAAAATGTTTACAAAATCTTCGATTTTGTAACCGCAAAAAACAAAGCATTCGAAAATTCATAGAATTTTCGATAGTTTTTTGCATGCTATGCATTTTCTATATCTTTGATTTTGTGGCATATAAAAAATTTTCAATTTTTTACGGTTGAAAATCAAAGATTTTCAAACACCAAAAATTCAAAGAATTTTAGAAAAATGCCACGCATTTTTCTAACTCCCAAAAACCGAAGGTTTTTAAGGATTTTTGAGTGCGGATAATAGAGCAAATATATAATAGTTCACTGTATCCCCATTAGTTTAATTATCATATGGGCAAATTCAAAATTAGTGCGTGTTATCGTATTATATTTTTAATTTTAGCTATTCATACAAAAAAGAAAATATAGAGAGTTTAAATTTATCCCTATTTTTTTATTTCAAGTTTTTTAGGTTTTTCACAGGTTATCATGAAAATTGTTCTGTCCCCCATGCTTACAGCACGATCAGCAATTCGCTCAAGGAACCTTGCAATGAACAACAGATATATCAAGTAGGATATGGAATCCTTGTCTTGGAACATGCTTTTTGTAACATTCTCCAAGGACTGATCAAATAAATCATCCACTTTATCATCGTCATGCCTTAATTCCCTTGCCATGTCCATGTTCTGATCTATAAATGCGTATAGACCTTTACTTAACATCATCTGAACAAGGTTAGCCATATGATTAAGATCTTCTATAGGTCTTGCTGGAATTTCTTCACCTTTAAGATTTTTAGCAGCTTCAGCTATATTTACTGCCAAACTACATATCCTCTTTAAATGACTACCTACTTTGATACATGCTTCAATAAATCTTAAATCCATTGCAACAGGTTGTTCTGCAGCAATAATACTAATACATTTCCTTTCTAAATAAAAATTCAATTCTTCTACTTTTTCACGGGATTTAATAACTTTCGCTAACAATTCATCATCATAGTTATTGAAAGCTTCGATTGAATCTTTATGTGCCTGGATTGCTATCTGTCCAATTTCATTTACATCTTCTTTTAGCTCTTTAAGCCTTTTTCGAAACAGTATCCTGGGATATTTTTTCCTTTCCATTTTCAATCCTCCGTCTTGGACTTATAATCTTTTATTAAATTATCCACATCAATTACAGATGGTTCATTTATCCTATACTTTGATAATAGTTCTTCACGAGAATCTGTACTATTTAACCCAATTTTATCCCAAAACATGTCAATACGTATAGGTAATGATAATTTACATTCCTCATTTAGTTCAAGAATAGTTTTAAACATCTTTTTACCAGTTCCATATATCTCAATTCTTGACTCACTGAGAATTTTAACCTTTTCCATTGCATCGTTTTCATAAAGTTCATTTAAAGATTCAACATTCAGATACCAGGCCCCTACAACTAGATCATCGCTTAAAAATAATATAGACTCATAATTATCGTTTAAAACCCTTATATATCCATATACTGGCAAATAGGATTTATCTAGTTTGTTTCCATACAGTTTATTCTCAGGTTCATCTGATGGGAGCCACATTTAATCATCACGTATTATTTTTTTATAATTTCGAATTATTAATTTTTACTTCATTAAGACATTATAAAATACCTTATGATGTACAACCTTCATTCCAATAATGGAATAAGCTATCCTGTCATCCATCCCCATTATATGGTGTCCCATACTTAAAAGATTCCTTCCAATAAGAATAGAGTACATTGCAGCGGTTGAGGAGTTGTCATCACCATATTCTGAAAACATCTGATTATAGAAATCCTGCAGAGCAACGAAATTCTTAGTTGAACGTTTTAAAAGCTGTATATCTTCACTCAAAAGTGATCCAACTCCATCTTTCAGCATGTTTTCCACTGTTTGAGACATGAAT
>JAEYSH010000162.1 GCA_023434825.1 Methanobacteriota archaeon
CCTGTACTTTTAGAATGTGTAAAAAGGTTAGAATACCGAGGTTATGATTCTGTTGGTATTGCTACTTCTGGAAGTGAAATTAAAATTAAAAAAGACAGCGGTAAAATTGATGATGTTCAGAAAAATTTAAATCTTACTGATCTACCGGGAAAAAGGGGCATAGCACATGTTAGATGGGCAACTCATGGTCTCCCTACTAAAGATAATGCTCACCCTCATACAGATTGTAAAGGAAAAATAGCTGTAGTACATAATGGGATAATAGAGAATTATAAAGAGTTAAAAAGCCAATTAATTGATGAAGGACATGTTTTTAAATCTGAAACTGATACTGAAATAATTCCACACCTTATAGAAAAATACATGGATGAAGGAAATGATTTAGAAAATTCAGTGCGCATGGCAGTGAAAAATCTAAAAGGATCTTATGCTTTAGCGGCAATTACAGAAAATGAGCCTAATAAAGTTATAGGAATTCGAAAAGAAAGCCCTCTTATAGTAGGAAAAGGTGAAACTGAATTCTTTATTGCTTCTGATGCTCCAGCGATCTTAAAACATACAAATAATGTTATCTATCTTGAAGATAATGAAATGGTGATTTTAAGCGGGGATGGAATAGTTGTAAAAAATATCGATGGAAAGGTAGTTCAAAAAGAGATAGATGTGATTGATTGGACTCCAGATATGGCAGAAAAATGTGGTTACGATCATTTCATGTTAAAAGAAATTCATGAGCAACCTGAAGCTGTTAAAAATACTCTTCGTGAAGCACCAGAAATTAAAAAAATTGTAGAAAAGTTCCCCAAGTTTGATAGGATTTCATTTGTAGCATGTGGAACTTCTTATCATGCCTCTTTAACAGGTAAATATTTGTTCGAAAATATTGCTGGAATTCCAACAGAAGTTACATTAGCTTCAGAATTTGAATACTCTGCGGATACTCTTAATGAAAAAACTCTTGTTATTGTTATTACCCAATCAGGTGAGACTGCGGATACCCTTAGAGCTTTAAGAATGGTAAATCATAAGGCAAAAAGCCTGGCTATTGTTAATGTACTTGGAAGTACAGTAACAAGAGAAGCTGAATATGTCGTATACACAAGAGCTGGGCCAGAAATAGGAGTAGCAGCTACAAAGACTTATATTAGTCAGTTGACCTGTATTTATTTACTTGCAATATTTATGGGTGGAAAAGAAGAGTTACTGGAACAATTAAATAAAACTCCAGAATATATGAAAAATGCGCTTTTAAAAGAAGACTTAACCAAAGAAATTGCAGAAAAATATAAGGATGCATGTGATTTCTTCTTCATTGGAAGAGGTTTTTCGTATCCTACAGCATTAGAAGGGGCATTGAAGCTTAAAGAAATAACATATATTCATGCTGAAGGTTACGCTGCAGGGGAACTTAAACATGGTCCTTTAGCGCTTATAGACGATGATATACCTGTAGTAGCAGTTGTACCTCCAGGTAAAAGTCATGATAAAACTTTAAGTAATGTTGAAGAAGTTAAAGCTAGAGGAGCTAAAGTAATTGGTCTTGGATCATCTGAAGATGAGGATTTAAAATCAGAGGCTCATGATTTAATTGTATTTGAAGATGAAATTGACGAGATGTTTTCAGCTATACCTTATGTAATTCCTCTACAACTTTTATCTTATTATATAAGTGTTTTAAAGGGTATTGATCCAGATAAACCTAAAAATCTGGCTAAATGCGTAACAGTTGAATAAATATATTTCAATATTTATTTAATCTCTTTTCATGTTTTTGAATTTAAATCAAGATCCAGAACATAATGCTCTTCAACAAAGTAACCTCTTTCTCCTAATTCTTTAATTATTTCTACAAGATTTTCAAGATCTCCTGATCCTGCTGATTGGACTTCTATATCTTTATCGCTTACAGATAATTCATCACCCTGTTTTTTAAAGTCTTCTGCTACTTTAAACCATAGTTTTTTAGGAACTCTTTCATTAAAGAGCTTGATACTGCCTTTATTTTCTTCTCCTCCAGAAATAGTTGTGGATCTATTGAATGTTTTGATTTTTTCGTCTATCTGTCTTTCTACGCCATTAATATCTTCCACACCTCTTTTCTTTATTTCTCCAGTATATTGTTTTATTAAATTAATTAAATCGTTCTGGCTTTCGATTAAATCTTTTTCAGATTTTTTACGTTCTATTGCATAGTTTAAAGCTCTTGAAAGTATTCTAGTATTTATATCGCCTTTTACAAAATAATCTTGTGCTCCATGTCTAACGGATCTTATAGCTACTTCTTCATCTTCTAAACCACTTAATATTACAATCGGTAACCCTGGTTCATATTCATGGGCGTTTTCAAATGTTTCAAGTCCAGTACTATCTGGTAAGCTTAGATCTAATAATAAAATATCTATATCATGATTTTCAATGTAATTTAATCCTTCTTGAAGGCTTGTAACATGTATTAAATCATATTCTGGTTTTGAAATATCTTTAAACATTTCATTAATTATTCTTGCATCTGCAGCATTATCTTCAATAAGCAGCACTTTAATAGCTTGATTAAACAATTTTTTCACCTTCCAAAAAAATTATTAGCGCTTTAATTTTTCAAAAAACTTGAAAATGATGTCTTTTTTTTATCTTGTTGTTATTATTTTATATTTTATTATTATTTTAATTTTCTAATTTTTCTTTTTTGATTATATTTTTTCAAATTTCTAGGTATTTTAAGTTTTAAAATTAAAAAAATTAGAAACCTTTAAGTTTAAAAAGGTTTAAAGGGAATATTAAGACATAGCAATTAAAGGGTTAATTGGATGAATACAAGAAAAATGGGCAAAATTTTCGTTGTTTTAATGATTTCACTCATTGCATTTGGTTTTGGTTCATGTGCAAATGCATTGAATGCAGGCAATGATATTACTAATGGTTTGGTACCATCAAATATTAATCTTGGAAATCAAGAGCAAATTTCTGTTATAAGCGATTCTTCATTTGACCCAATTCATGCAATGAAGCATTTTTATAATAATACAACCAATTCAACTAATTCGACTATTAATTCCACTATTAGTTCAAATACCACTAAAGTAACTAATACAACTAGAAATGAATAAAAATAAAGTGGATATATGGACTTTAGCGGATAAATTTGAGTTATAAAGAGTTTTAAATTAAATAATCCTTATTTTTTCTTTTTAAACAAAAAAAACTAATTAATATTTAAAAATATATAAATTATAATGACAAATATTTTATTAGATTATTTTTAATTAAATCTAATTTTTTGTTGCTTGGTAGTTTATCATGATAATTTTACGTAGAAATAAGAAGAATGTAGAGCTTTTTCCTATAGGAAGTTCTAAAGGGGCATTAAATTCAAGAAGAAAGCCTATTTTTCATGGGAATTTAAAAGTTAAACGAATTAATAATCAGATAAGGCCATATAAATTCATCGTAAAAAAAGGTGATAAAGAATCTCTTTTTCCGCCAAGTGAAGCAATAAAAATTTTAAAGAAGCAGAATGTTTACATTGTAGGAAATGATCCAGAAATAGAAGAAATGCTTGATTCTTTAAATATTAAACATAAAAGAACAAGAATTTGTAAACACTGTACAATGAGTGGCTATATTACTATTATAAATCCTGATGTATCTTATTTATATCATAAACATAGTATCTGTCGAAAATGTGCTGAAGAAGAAATAAAAAGGGAATTAATATCACATTCATATGATTTAAATGCTTTTAAAAATTTCAAAAAAATGCTGGATAAAACCGGCGATCTGGATAAGGTTTTAAGTGTTTTCAATCCTAATTTTAATCCGATTAAAAATCCAGATTTAACTCTTTATGATAAAATTACACTTAAAAAAGATGATCAGTTTTCTAAAGTTAGCATGGATAAATTGAAAGTACCTGAAGAGTTTAAAAAAATATTAAAAAAACAGGGAAAATATCTCCTTCCGGTTCAAGCACTTGCGCTTAAAGCCGGGCTTCTTGAAGGTGAAAATCTACTTATTGTTTCTGCAACTGCCAGTGGAAAAACTATGATCGGCGAACTTGCAGGAATTCCCAGTGCACTTAATGGAAAAAAATTCATGTTCCTTACACCTCTTGTAGCACTTGCAAATCAAAAATACAGGGATTTTAAAAAGAGATACAGCAAATTAGGGCTAAAAGTTGCAATTAGAGTGGGAATGAGTAGAATCAATGCTAAAGAAGAGCTTATGTTGCAGGATGAAGACATTAGAACTGCAGATATCGTAGTAGGGACTTATGAAGGGCTCGATTTTCTGTTACGTTCAGGAAAAGCTGATGAATTGGGAGAACTGGGCACTGTGG
>JAEYSH010000015.1 GCA_023434825.1 Methanobacteriota archaeon
CTTTAGTACCACATTTTATTTTTAATTCATACTTTTTGGTAATTTTAAACAATTTTTTATAGAATTCTTTCCCATATTCATCAAGATTTTCGAAAAATGTGTCTTTATTTAAAACGGGGCCTCCCCCAGTTCTTTCTGTTTTTCTAGCTTGTGCCTCTATTGATTGACCAATAACCCTGGAGACCAAAGTTTTAGTTTCATCTTTGGTATATTGTTTTATCTCTACAGCCAATATTGTAACAGATTCCATGTTTCTATTTAAGAATTCAACGATATTTTGGAGCCTATTAGGTATTTCATCTGCTACAATAAGTAATCGGATTTTTTCAGCTTTTAGATTGTCATAGACTTTCTCCCAAAACTCTTCTTCGTTATTGTTATCCTCTAAAATATCGCTGACTGTAGTATTCTCATTAGATTCTACCATTTCCCGTATACTGCGAGTATCCATGGATAATAGAATATTAGCTCCATACTCCATAATCTGGGCTATTACTCCCCTTTTAAGTCTATCATCTTCACCTCTTTTTAACTCTATCAGGGTAGGTATACCATCTTGGTCCAGGAAAAGGAGATCTAATCGTATAGGACCGCTACCTACAACTGGAAATTGTACTTCTTCTCCAACGAATAGCCATTTTCTGGGATTTTCAGTATCGATCTGGTTACCCGGAATTAAATCAGGATATTTTCTTATTAAATTCTGAAAGTTGAGTTCGCTAGCATGTTTTTCTTCATACATTGGTGTGAGTTCATCATTGCCTTCTATCATGTAAATTTTTCCAGTCATATTAACCTCTTAACTTCTTACAATTTATTAATGGCTTTCACGACTTCATCTACTGCTTTCCAAGTAGCATTAGCATGTATGCTGCGTTCACCATATACTGAAGATGGCACATCAAGTAATATATTTCCTTCTTCGGCGATACGTAAAGCTACACCTATATCTTTTTCAGCAGTCCAAATGTTACAATTACCTCTCCTTCTACGCAAGATATTGCCTTGCATTTTCAGAGCATCTAAATATTTACCTTCTACATATAAGTCATAGACTTCTGGTTCAACTTCTATTGTATCTTCGTATGTCATAACGCTACCCTTTCCCTATAGTTGAATTTATATCTATTAATGCCTTAATATAATATTAATTATAACTATTATACAAAAACAAAAAGAAAATTTTGGTTTAGATGATTGAAAATGGTACTAACAAGAAATATTAAGGGTGAACCTGTTTACAAGACCACTGAAGAGATAAAACAGGAAAAAAAGAATAAAAAAATCAAAAAGTACCATGGAAAACACGTTAGTTGGCCACCGAAGAAGAAAGGTTCAAAGAATAAGATGGTTAGAGTGATCTCCAGAACTCATATCCCAAAAGAGCGTATTAATCAGAGAAGAAAAAATGAAGGTACAATTAAAGATTTAGATTGCTAAAATGTTTAAAATTAGGATAAACGGGATATTATGCCAAAAGACTGGAATAGAATGAGTATTCAAGAACGTAGGAGATATTGTAAGGAAGTTTGGAATAGTGCTTATGATCCAAGAACTGATCAATGCGTAAATTGGGTTTCTCCTGACCCATGGAAAAGTTCTGAAGAACGATTAAAAAAATTAAAACCTGGAGAATCAGCATGTTTTATTGCTACCGCAGTTTATGGTAGTAGTGAAGCAGATGAAGTAATCATTCTTCGGTCATTTAGAGATAATTTTCTTCTTGGGAATTTGATTGGAAAAGCTTTCGTAAATTTATATTATAAATGGAGCCCTCATACGATAAATTATATAAAAAAACACAATTTAATAGCTGCTTTGCTAAAAATGATTCTTAATAGGATAGTAAGAATAATTAAAATTTTTTAATTTCATTTTCTAATGTACCAAAAAATCCCTCAGTATCTGCATAAACCACTTCAAACCCATAATTTTCAGTTTTTTTCATAATATTCTTTAAATAATCATTCCCCTGTAGTAATCGCTTCTGATGCCTCTACACAATACCATCTATACTGTGGATGATTGTATAAAATATTTTATAAATTATGTTGTTATAATCGTAAAATAATTTTAAATTATTTTGATTTTTATTTCGTTAAAGCTGTCTATAACGAAGTAAACAATAAATCATACTTGTTCAAAATTAATTAATAGAATAAAGAAACACATAACTTCTAAAAAAACCTGTAAAAAGTATCAAAAAAAGCAGTAGTCTACCTATATGCAAACACTAATTTATCCAATGTTTTAGTGATTTGAAAATAATTAACAAATCAAAAAATAATTTTTACCTGTTAATATGAATAAAATTAAAAATAAAAGATAAATTATATTGATTCTACCACTTTGCCAGAAATATACATCAAAATTAATTATTCACCATAAAAAATAAAAACATTATATACTTGGTTATAAAAATGCTTTTTAAGGACACAGTACGAAATTAGAACTTTTAAGCTCGATGATTATGGAGCAGAATAGAATTTCAAGTAGTAAAAGAAAAAAATTAGTTTTCATATATTTATATTCTTAAATTTTTAAAGTCGTTTTTTGTATTTTAATTCTTCAAAAATGATGGTGAATGTAGTTCCATTACTACTATCGATTTTCATTTCACCGTCTAATTGAATTACAAGTGTTTTAACAAGTTTAAGGCCTAAAGAATTAGATCTTCCATCATATAAATGTTCTGGTAAACCAATACCATTATCATTTATAATTAATTTATATTTATCCGATTTATGAGTTAATTTAACATTGATTAAACCTTTATTATCTTGAAATGCATGTTTAATAGAATTTGAGACTAATTCATTTATTATTAAACCACAAGGAATAGCAGTTTCTATATTAAATTCAATATTTTCAATTTTTAATTTTATATCTATATTATGAGTGTTATAACTTATTTTTAAGCCATTTATAAGTTTTTGAACATAATTTTTAAAATCAATACTTGTTAAATTTTCTGAAAGATAAATAGATTCATGTACTAAAGCCATAGACATTATACGTGCATCACTTTCCTTGAACGCCAACACAGCATCTTTATCAGTAATGTAATCTGATTGTAACCTTAAAAGAGAGCTTATAATTTGCATATTGTTTTTTACTCGGTGATGAATTTCTTTTAATAGAACTTCTTTCTCTTTAAGGGATGCTTTAATTTTTTCTTCTGATTTTTTACGCTCTGTAATGTCATGGGCAATAACATTAAAAGCAAATAACTTCTCCTCTTTTTGCAATGACTTTAAATAACATTCAACATAATGAATTTCACCATTTTTATCAATAAATCTAGATTCATATGGTTTTATTATATCACCTTTTAAAAGTCGGGAAACTTTTTCCATGTGCATTGGTATTTCCTCATCAAGCAACAGATCCAGCTCTGTGAAATTTTTACCAATTAAATCTTCATGGGATAAACCTACAATTTTTTGCGCTGCCTTATTTACATCCAATAAATTGCCATCTAATCCTATAAGTATAGTGTAATCCGGTGTTGAATTGAAAAGAGTCCTGTATTTTTCTTCATTTTCAAATAATTCTATTTCCGCTTTTTTACGTTCTGTAATATCCTGATTTGCACCATAAATCTTAATAGTCTGGCCTTTAGAGTCTTTAATGATTCCTAAACTAACTAATATAAAACGTTTCTCATTATCTGCTCTTATGATACTATGTTCAATAGTTTGGAAATAATTCGGATCATCAGTTTCTAAAGTTTTAGCAATTTCTTCTGCTACAAGATAAGACTCTTCAGGGGGAATAAATCTTTTTGCATATTCTTCAGAAGACATCATTTTTATATCTTCTTTTTGAATACTAGTACCATATAATGAATAAAATTGATCATCAAAAGTAAACATATCTGTTTTTACATCATATTCCCAGGAAACCAGCTTAGCCATGTCCATTGCAATTCTAAGTTTGGCTTTACTTTCTCGAAGTGCTTTTGTAGATTGCTTTTTATCTGTAATATCTAGAAGAGATACTAATCGATTATTAGTATGAGGAATTGGTACAATGTTAGCATAAACATCTCGAATGTCACCATTTTTATTTTTTAATTTGAATTCATAATTTTGGGGGACAGAATCTGGATTGGTTTCTCTTAAATTGTGGAAATTCATCATTCTTTCTTTGTCTTCATCGGCTACAAAATCAATCCACCTTTTTTTGCCCTCAATTTCTTCCTTGGAATATCCAGAAAGTTCTTCACATTTAGTATTTGCAAGGGAAATAATACCATTTTTTTCAAATATTAATGTTGCAGTTCCAGTATTTTCAAAAATGGTTCTATAGTACATTTCAGACTCTTGTAATGATTCATGTGCTTTTTTGAGATCTGTAATATCTACCATAACTCCGATAAGCCCTGCTACATTACCGTCAATATCATTGTATGGGGCTTTATTAAAGAGTACTTCACGTTTGGTTCCATTAATATGGTAAACTGATCCTTCATAAACTTGTAATTTTAAGTTTTCAAATAATTCCTGATCTTTCTTATAGTTTTTGTCTGCTATATCCTTAGGTGCAACATCATAAACTGTTTTACCAATTATTTCTTCATTAGATAGCCCTAAATATTCTTCAAATGCTTTGTTACATCCCAAATATGTGTAATTCTTATCTTTATAAAAAATAGGATAAGGTATTGTATTTAGTAATTCATTTAAGAAACTTAATTGTTCTTTAATAATTTTTGAGGATTCTACACGTTCTGTAATATCACGCACTATTGCCATTAAATAGTATTTAGTATCAATTTTTAAGCGGTTCAAAGTTACTTCTGTATATACTATGGAACCATCTAAACGTTTATGTTCCCATTCAAATAGCTGTTGCTCCCCTTTTAGCGCATTATTTATATTTTTTAGAGCTTTTTGTTTGGATAGTTCGTTATCTGATTGATATTCTGGTGAGAAAATGCCAAAAGGTGTCTTTCCAATGATTTCTTTTTTGGTAACACCAAATATTTCCAATGCTTTAGAATTGCAATCAATAAACTTATCTTCATCTATTATTAATATTCCATCACCCGCATTATCAAATAAAGTGTGATATTTATTTTCATTTTCCTCTAATTCTTTTATCAATTGTTTAAGTCCATTATCTGCTCTAAGTGAGACAATTCCATAAGCTAAATCATCGGCAAGCTCTCGAAGTAATTTAACTTCTCCATCATCAAATCTATCTATTTCTGAAGAATAAATCGAGATTATACCAATTATATTTCCTCTACTTAAAAGAGGTAAACTAATAACAGATGCATAGCCCCTTTTAAGGGCTTCATTACGCCAAGGGGCAAAACTTTCATCTAACTTTATATTATTGATGATAAATTCTTTTCCTTTTCGGTATGCGTTTCCACTTGGACCTTTACCCAATTCAGTGTTATCCCATGAAACATTGATATTTTGAAGATATTTCTCTTCTTTTCCTGCAAAAGCTACATGACGAAGAGTTTTAGTATTATCGTCAGGATAACCTACCCAAGTAAATAGATAATTGCCTTTAATGATTATATTACAAATTTCTTCAAGAAGCTTTTTTTCTTCTTTAGCGCGTATTAAGCTTTGATTACAGTCACTTATCATTCTAAGTGATCTATTAGTTTTTATTAAATTTTCTTCCAGTTTTTTACGATTGGTAATTTCATTTTTTGCAGATAAGTAGAGATTTTTGTTTTCATTTAATGTTATTATTTGGCGAGATATCATTAAAAAAATGATTATTCCAATACCTATTTCAATATATATCTCTGTTTTTGAAATTAAGTCATAATTACTCCATAGAAGTAAGATATATGCAAGTATAGTACCTATCAATGGTAAATATGAAGGTAAGTTAATTCGTTGTAGTTTTGGAATGTTTAGGTGTTTTTCTCCATGTATTAATAGATTTGCATTTAAAATTGCTGCCAATCCTATAATTATGAAACTTAATACCC
>JAEYSH010000017.1 GCA_023434825.1 Methanobacteriota archaeon
CTAAAAACCGGAATTAAGAATGTACAATTGCATTCATTAAGAGATAATGAAATTAGAAAAATAAAGGATATCAATGTTATTAGAGCTATTGGAATTCCAGAAAACATGAATAAAGAAAAAATAAAGGAAATAGAAAATTTTGCAGGAGTTTGCGATTATCTTTTATTTGATTCAATGGTTTCTGGAAAAAGTGGAGGTACTGGTAAACAAATACCTCTTCCAAATGCAGAAAAATCAGCCGAAATTGCAAGAACAGCTAATCCAGACATTAAACTTATCCTTGCAGGCGGAATGAATAAAGAAAGGATAAATAATGAAAGAAAAAAGATTATAGAAATTTTTAATTATATTGATGTGAATTCTGGGGTTGAAGACAGCCCTGGAATAAAGAATGAATACAAAATTAATGAATTTATGGAATCATGTAGTCGGGTGAAATCATGATATTAGACGGTAAATTTGGTAAATATGGTGGAGCATTTGTTCCTGAATTACTTATTCCAGCCCTTGAAGAGCTGGAAAAGGCATTTTTAAAGTACAAAGATGATAAAAAGTTCAATGAAGAACTTGATTATTACTTAAAAGAGTTTGCTGGAAGACCTACTTCTCTTTATTATGCTAAGAACATTTCAGAGAAATTAGGATGTAAAATCTACCTTAAAAGGGAAGATTTACTGCACACTGGAGCACATAAAATAAATAATACTCTTGGACAGGGACTTCTTGCAAAATACATGAGAAAAGAGAGGCTAATTGCTGAAACTGGAGCAGGACAGCACGGTATTGCGACAGCAGTAATTGGTTCACTTCTTCAAATCCCAACAGAAGTTTACATGGGAAGTGAAGATGTTGAAAGACAAAAATTAAATGTATTCCGAATGGAATTGTCAGGTGCTAAAGTTATTCCTGTAGAAAATGGCTCAAGAACATTAAAAGATGCAATTAACGATGCATTCAGAGATTGGGTTTCAAGTGCAGATTACACTCATTACCTTATTGGGTCTACTATGGGTCCTCATCCGTATCCAATGATGGTAAAGCATTTCCAGAAAGTTATAGGAAAAGAAGCAAAAGAGCAGATACTTCAAAAAGAAAATGAACTTCCAGATGCTGTAATGGCATGCGTAGGTGGCGGTAGTAATGCAATGGGAATATTTTCTGGATTTGTAGATGATAAAGAAGTTGAATTAATAGGTGCTGAAGGTGGCGGTGAAGGATTAAGCGGTAAACACGGCGCTACAGTAAGTACAGGTACTGAAGGAGTTTTACACGGTTCATTGTCCTATGTTCTCCAAAATGATGATGGACAAATAGCTGAAGCTCATTCAATTTCTGCAGGGCTTGATTATCCTGGTGTAGGGCCAGAACATGCGTATTTAAGCGCTTCTGGACGTGCAAATTATTATCCAGTAACCAATGAAGAAGCATTAAGAGGATTTAAACTCCTTTCAGAATATGAAGGTATTATTCCAGCATTAGAGAGTTCCCATGCCGTTGGATTAGCTGAAAAATATGCAAAAGAAAACAAAGGCAAAACTATTATTGTAAATCTCTCTGGAAGAGGGGATAAAGACGTGGATATTCTTGCAAAGGTCATGGGGGTGGAATTATGAAAATAGAGACTTATGGGGAAATGTTCAAGCGAGTTAGTGACAAAAATGAAGGTGCATTTGTACCATTTGTAGTTGCTGGAGATCCTGATTTTGAAACCTCCCTTAAAATTGTAAAGACCTTCGTGGAAAATGGTGCTGATGCTTTAGAAATAGGTTTTCCATTTAGCGATCCTGTAGCTGATGGGCCAACAGTACAACTTGCAGATATTAGAGCACTCCAATCTGGTATGACTGTTAAAAAAGGGTTTGAATTTATAAAAAAGGTAAGAGAATTTACAGATATTCCAATTGGTGTTTTAACATATTACAATTTAATTTATAAAATGGGCCTTGATGGATATTACAAAATAGCAAAAGAAAGCGGTGTTAATGCAGTTCTTGCTGCTGATTTACCTCCAGAAGAAGCAAGAGATGCTCTTAAAGCTTCTAAAGATAATGGAGTTCAACAGATATTCATGGCAGCTCAATCAACCAGTAATGAAAGACTATCTAAAATAACTGAAATGTGCTCTGGATTCCTTTATGTTGTAGCAGTTATGGGAGTAACAGGTGCTAGAAATGAGCTCAAAAATACATCAGTTGAATTAATTGAGCGTATTAAAGCAAACAGCAACATTCCAATATGCGTGGGTTTTGGAATTTCCAGACCAGAGCATGTTAAAGATGTTATAAAATCTGGAGCAGACGGAGCTATTGTCGCCAGTGCTATATTAAACATTATAACTGAAAATTTAGAGGATAAAGAAGTTATGCTTCAAAGAATTGGTAATTTCTGTAGAGAATTGAAAGAAGCCACTAAATTATAGCGTGATTATATGATAGCAGAATGTATCAAAAAGACAGTTTTATTTGAAGATCTCACTGAAATTGAAGCTTATGATAGTATGAAGGAAATAGTAAGCGGAAAAGCAAGTGACATTCAAATTTCATCTTTTTTAACTTCTCTTTCCATGAAAGGAGAAACAGCAGATGAAATTACTGGATTTGTAAAAGCAATGCGTGAAGTCAGTATTAATGTTAATCCGGATATTAACGCCCCTCTTGTAGATACATGCGGTACTGGAGGGGATAAACTAAAAACGTTTAATATTAGTACCATTTCTGCTATCATAGCTGCATCATGCGGTGTTGTAGTTGCAAAGCATGGCAATAGAAGCATAACAAGTAAATGCGGCGGTGCAGATGTTTTGGAAGCTCTTGGAGTTAATATTGACTGTAATGCAAGTGATGTAGAAAAATGTATGGAACAGGCAGGCATAGGATTTATGTTTGCCCCTAATTTTCACCCTGCAATGAGACATGTGATGCCTGTAAGACAGGAACTTAATATTAGAACAGTTTTTAATATTTTAGGGCCACTTACATCACCAGCAAATGCAGATATACAATTACTGGGAGTTTTTGATCCAAAATATGTTGAAATCATGGCTGAAGTCCTTAAAAAGTTAAGAGTAAAACGTGCCATGGTTGTGCATGGATTTGATGAAAATGGAAACCCTGCAATGGATGAAATTTCAACTATTGGTAAAACAAAAGTAGCATTTCTTGACAAAGGCAAAATTGAAATTAGAGAACTTTACCCTGAAGATTTTGGAGTGCAAAAAATTAATAAGAGTTTAATTCATGCATCATCAAATCTGGAAAAAAATAGAGAAATTGCAGTTAATGTTTTGAAGGGAAAAAATTCAAATGAAATTGATAAAGCAAGACTTGATTTATGTCTTGTAAACGCTGCTGCTATTCTTTTTTTAGCTGGAATTGTAGATAATTTAGATAGTGGAGTAAAAAAATCTCTTGAAGTAATAGAATCGGGTGAAACTACTAAAAAGCTCCACAAATTTGTAAAAACAAGCAACAATATCGAAATAGTTGGAATAAGTTCTAAATAATTAGTTTAAAAAAAAATAGAATAAAATGAGGTAAAAAATTACCATCATTGCTCCAAATATAAGTATGTATTCATGAGGAATATAAATTTTTTGCAACTTGTTTACAAATTTTTAAATAATGTATTATCAAAAAAATTAAACATGGTAAAAATATTTGAAATAGCTTAAAAAAGACTAAATATACTTAAAATAACCAGAAAAATTATTTTTAAAAGTAGATATTTTTATTATAATATTTATTTGATTAAAATAAGGACAAAAATAATATAATTAATGGGCCCGCTGGGATTCGAACCCAGGGCCTCACGGTTATCAGCCGTGCGCTCTACCACCTGAGCCACGGGCCCCCATCAATTATCTTAAATGCAATAACAAATTTGCTAATTTAAAATATTCAAACCCACATAAAAGGGTAGTTTCAAGGTTAGACTTCATCATATATAAGCTTTGCTCTAATAACAGATGACTAATTTATATTACTTAAAACTCTTTTTAAGTTATCCATGCATATTTTAAAATCATTATTTTCTAAAATTACAAGATTAGATCCTAAAATTGCAGAGCATGAAAACATCGTCGTTTTCAGTATTTCCATATGTTCCGTTAAGCTTTTATAGGTATCTATTATTCTTTCTTTGCTGTCTTCACTTCTTCTAAGAAGTATATTTTCTTTTGAAGCTTCAATTAACACAATTATATCTGGTTTAATGAATTCAACAGGTAAAGATATAATATATCCAATGGAAGACTGGTCAACTCCATGTAAATCTACAAGGGCGTTATCCATGTCTTTAATTTTTAAAGCAGCGCTTTTCCAAATCCCATACTGGATTTCAATATCCAGACTGAACATTTGAATGTCTGTAGAAGCGAGACCTTTACTTTCTGCAATAGAAAGCATAAGATCTCCATAATTTATGTAATTATAACCTAATTCTTTAGATACAATTCTACAGAGTGAAGTTTTACCAACTCCAGGAACTCCAGTAACAACAACTGTGTTCCATGGTAGTTCCATAGTAACCATTTAATTATTTGTTTACCATTTCACAGATAGCATCAGCCATCATGTGACCTTCAACAATAATTTCAGCTTTGTCTATCCCTTCGACATTTTCAGCAGCGACTTTTGCGCTCATTGCAATGTTTGCAGCACTCATGCAGCCAGGGTTAGTTGGTCTAATTGTTACCTTTGCAACTGTACCTTCATCTTCGACTATTTCGATGTTCTGGACAATTCCCATTTCTACTATACTAATACCCATGTGAGGGTCAGCTACTGTTGATAATGAATCTCTTACTTTTTCTACTAATTCATCTGCCATAATATCGCCTCTAAAATCTTTAAAATTTTCTATTATTTTAAATTAAATTTAGTTATAGTTTAATATTCCCTAATTAAACGTCTATTTTTATTTAAATTCCATTTAAAAATAAGAGAATATAACTATTGTTTTTATCTATGAACTCTAGAGTTATTTATATTTTAAGGTAAAAAATTAAAAAATCTGTTTTAAGATTTAAAAATTATTTATTTTTCTTTCTATGCCTTATTTTAACTGCAACACCCTTTAAGGCTCTTTTCATTTCATTTCCAGTTAAAACAGCTTTTCCAACTGCAATAACCTCTCCATCTTTTATTACAACAACTTCATCGCCTGGAATTATGTCTTCATGAGCATCTTCTACACCAGGAGAAAATAAGGTATTTGTTTTAAGATCAAATCCAATTTTTACCCATTTTACGTTAATATCTTTTAATAATTCTCCACCAGATAAATTAAGTGAATAAAGCCCTGTTTTAAAG
>JAEYSH010000086.1 GCA_023434825.1 Methanobacteriota archaeon
TTCTTGCTGTATCCAATCCATATTTTCTGGAAATTAATGTATCTGGATTTTGAGCTAAAATTGTAAGAAATGTTTGAACAGTGGCCTTATTTATTCCATGAGAAGATTTTATCTTTTTAAAAATGGGATAACCAGTTTCAAATGTTACAGGCATTCCACTTGTAAGCTCTAATGAGAGTAAATCCCATTTTGCAGACATTTCAAAGACTTTAAACATGCTAATATCTTCTTTAATTATTCTTCCCCTTGCCTCTGCATCTGCAACATCAAGTTCTTCCTGTTCACCCATTCCACCGGCATCTGCAGCATTGATTGCATCATATAAATTAATTGCATCTTTAGATGTGGTTGATTTCATTATTCTTTCCACATTTTCTCTTAATTCAGAAATATCACTACTCATTCCTGCTGCAGCTGATAATGGAGCTAACATTATTATAATACCTAAATTAGTGTTGTTTCCGATCCATTTATCAGTTTCAAGGACTGCTTCTTTTATTATTTCGCCCAATCTAATCTTATGTAGCGTGTAATCGTCTTTATATTTTTTTCCTCTTTCAGCAGCTTTTTTCATACAATCTCCGATTACAATGCCGCTTATAAGAAAATCCTCAAAAATCATGTCGTCGAAGTCCTGTGTACGGTGAACATTACCGGGTTTTGGATGACCGCTTACTTCAAGAACTGATGCAATTTGTGCTATTTTAGCGATTGACTCTGGATTCATGTTTGTTTCTCCAACTTTTGATTTTAAATATATTTTACATTAATCTTATTATTTATACTGCTTTAAAAATTCAGGTGCAAAATGAGAAATGATTAAATCTGCACCAGCACGTTTTATTGAAGTTAATGATTCCCATATAACATCTTCAGTAAGATATCCGGCTTCAATACCTGCCATAATCATTGAATATTCTCCACTTACCTGATAAGCTGCAGTAGGCATATTAAAAGCATCTTTAATAGTTTTTATAACATCAAGATATGCAATTGCCGGTTTAACCATTAAAATATCTGAACCTTCCAGTACATCTAATTCAGCTTCCCTTAATGCTTCTTTTGCATTTGCAGGATTCATTTGATATGTTTTTCTATCTCCAAATGAGGGGGCAGAACTGACAGCTTCCCTAAATGGAGCATAATAAGCAGATGCAAATTTGGCAGCATATGACATTATAAGAGTATCTCCAAAGTGATTATTATCAAGCGTTTCCCTTATAGCTGCTACCCTACCATCCATCATGTCAGAAGGTGCAACAATATCTGCACCCGCTTCAGCATGTGATAATGCGATTTTAGAGAGATAATCAAGAGTTTCATCATTAACTATTTCATCTCCTTTAATTATTCCGCAGTGTCCATGGGTAGTATACTGACACATGCAAACATCTGTAATTACAACTAAGTCAGTTTCTTCTTTTATTCCATAAACTGCCTTTTGGACAATACCGTCATCATCATAAGCAGAGGATCCTAAATTATCTTTTGAAGCAGGCATTCCAAATAAAAGAACAGATGATAATCCCAATTCTTCAAGCTCTTTAGCTTCATCTATTGCATCGTGAAGAGAAAACCTGTACTGACCAGGCATGGTGTCGATATGCTCCTTTTGACCGTCCTTTAATGTTTCTTTAATAAACATAGGATAAATAAAATCTTGTGGACTGATCCTGGTTTCAGTTAAAATATCTCTTATTTGGGGGTTTTTTCTTAATCTCCGCATTCTTGTAATTGGAAACTGCATTTAATCACCAGTTAATTGTTTAAATATAAATTTTTTATGAAACTTAATAAATAGTATTCAATAGAAAGGTATTGCTGTCATGTAATATATAAATAATCCCCGAATGTTATTAATACCTATTAAAAAGATTTTACACAAAATTTAACTTAAATAAATAAAATAAACAGTTTTAGAAATTTAATTAAATAGATTTCGGTGACTAAAATGCCTTATCTAATTTGTGATAATTGTAATGTTTATTATGAAATTGATGATGATTTTGATATTAGTGAGCTTGAAAACTGCGAAAAATGTGGGGAAAAGCTCGAATATTATGAAAGCATGGACGAATATTATCAAAACACATCAGAAAATACCCCAAAAGATGATCATAAAGTTAAGCCAAAAAAAGAAACAAATTATAATTTAATAGCAATTATAGGGTTAGTTATTGCAATAATCGGTTTAGGTACTTTTTTACTTTCTTTTGTAGCACCATTTATATTTATATCACAAAATTTCGATGCTTTAAACTCTACATCATCGGCAGAAACATCTTTAAGCATGATCAGCCAAATAATGATAATTTATATCATTTCATTTATTTTAATGGCTGCAGGATCTATAATTTACCTTTTTGGTAAAAGAAAAAACCCTAATATAAAAAAAAGCAGTGGTAAATTAAAAGAGAGTCCAAAATATTTTAATAACTTTCCAGAAGGATATTTTATTTTAAATAAATTTAAAATTCAAAATAAAAAGATTAATTTTGATCATGTTATAATCGGGCCAACAGGAATATTTTTAATTAAAATTAAGAATTTTAAAAAGAAAATCATTGTAAACGAAAATAAACTATATACAGAAAATGGAAATAATAAAAGCAAAATCGCCGGAAGTCATGGCAGAAAGCTTAAAATGGAAACTGTTGAATTTGGAAGATTTTTAGCATCGAAAGGTTTAAATATCTCCCATCTAATGATAAGTACAGTTCTTACTTTTTCAAATGACGATTTTAAGATAGAAAAAAGTCCATCATTTTATGATGTTGTTTACTTAGAGATGGTTCCGGATTTTATACTTGCATCTAGGCGTAAAATGAAAAAAGAGGATATAATTGAAGTCTTAGTTCTTCTAGAACCATATTGTACAGAAGTATTTAAAACTTGATATTTATTCAGATTTTAAATCAACTAATGGTTCAACACGTTTAATTGAATTTTCTATTGCATTATCTTCTATTTGAACAACGATTGCTCCATTTTTACAAATTTCAACACATTTTCCACAAGCTCTACATTTTTCGCTATTAATTACGGCTTTTCCATTATTAATTTCAATTGCATCTAAAAAACAGATTCCCTCTGTACATTTTCCGCAACCAGTACAAAAATCATCATTTAAATGAATTTCTACGCCAAACATTTTAGAGAAGCTTTTTTGAATGTTTTCAGGAAGATCTGGTGTCATTTTCCACAGACAACAACATGGACAGCAGCTACAGATTGATAAAAGTTCTTCTTTAGGACCTGTTTTTAGCCATACACTGTCTATTTTATTTCTACCAATAATGTTTACTAGCCCTGCTTCCTGACATTTATCAACATGTTCAATAGCTTCTTCTACTGAAACAACACGGCCTAATTTTAATGAAATTCTTTTAGAACCTTTTCCAAGGAATAAACATCCTAAATCCTGAGGATAATCATTACAATCATTTGAAACACGGCAAATGCATGAATTCATTATAAAATGATATTTAGATCGCTTAATCATTTCCTTTAAGACATTGCTTGGAAGTACTGCATCATCTGGAACTTCAATATCTTCATTTATTTCTATTTCTTTAATAGAATATTCCTTTGGCTTGATTGAAGCATCTCTAGGGAGTACTTGAATGTCATCTCCTTCAAATAGTAATTTGTCTATAATCTTTGCAAAAGGAGGTATTTTTTTGCATATTTTAGCAAGAATAAATCTAGAATTAAAGGTTAATTTAATAAATTCTACCGAAATATTAAAACCACTATTAAATGATTTGTTATTATCCTTAGGATTATTATCGTCTTCCAAATTTGATTTCATCATTATTTTCTTTAATTTTTTATTATATAAATTCACTTAATAAAATGAAAGTAACAAAATCTAAAACTAATTTTTTATCAAAAATTCTAACTGAGGTTTCATTATTTATTAATTTAAAAATTAAATCAAATTTATTAGTTTCAATGAATATTAAACATGAAAACATTAAAAAGGAAAAAAGGGGGGGTTTTGAGAAGAAATAATCTTCTCAAGTGTAATCATTAATTCAATCAAATATATAAAATTATCGGTTGATTTTGAAATTAAAATAAAATTTAAGCCTGAACTATAATTTTAAACATTATTAATATTTAAAATATTTATATTCATGTTAGATTAGTTTGTTATTATCATTAATCCATTATATTAATATTAAAAACTAAATATCAATTAAAAAAATAAAAGAATATTATAAATAGTGCATTTTTGGAATACAATAAGAAATTAAGCAACTACTGACAATTTTTAATTTAATTAATTATAATCTACCTAAAAAAATGGATTTTTACTTGTTTTTAGTTCAAATAACAACTATAAACCCATCAAACATTGTATTTTACCTTTCTCAACAATAACC
>JAEYSH010000177.1 GCA_023434825.1 Methanobacteriota archaeon
TATTGTTTAGACTGTTTTGTCTTATGGCATTGTTATCTGACCCTGAATTAATGGATATTCCAGAATATGCATTTCTAGCGATACTGTTTCCTTCTATCAGGTTTCCATCAGCATTTTCCATGTAAAAACCGTAAAACAAGTTATCTTGGATTGTGTTTGGCCCTGATCCAGGTCCAGTACTTGCATTTATGGTGTTATTGTTTGATGAGGAAATATAAAATCCAAATCCGTTTCCTGTCAAATTGTTTGCTGTGAAAGTGTTATTATTACTTCCAAAGTACAATGCAACACCAGCATAAGGGTTATTATTTATCTGATTAGCTGAAATTCTATTATTTTGTGAGTTATCCATGTAAATACCATAGAAGTTGTTATTAGAGAGGTTGTTTCCAGAGTATTGATTGTTGCTTGAACCGTACATGTATGTTCCAAATCCGTTTCCTGTGATATTGTTTTGGCTTATTGCATTGCTATTACTGTTGAAGTATAATGCTATTCCAGCGTAAGGATTATTTTTAATATTAGCATTTCCAATGGTGTTTCCGGTGGAACTATCCATGTATATTCCATAGAATAAGTTATTTGATATATCTGCAACTTTAGAAACATTCAATCCAATCTTATTCGAGTTTGAACCATACAAGTAGAATCCAAAACCGTTACCGGTCACATTATTAACACCAAAGGTGTTATTATTGCTTCCAAAGTACATAGCAACTCCAGAATAAGGATTACCTGCAATTGTATTGTTATCTGCGTTGTTATTCTGGGAATTATCTAGATACATTCCATAGAAGTTGTTGTTAGAGATTGTATTATTTTTTATAGCATTGTTTGAGGAGTAAAGCAAATGCAAACCATAACCATTATTTCTAATGGTATTCCCAGTAACCTGATTACCATCACTCCAATACCTTAGTATTACACCAGCGTTAGAATTGTTGCTTATCTGGTTAGTACTAATGGTATTGTTGTCACCATATTCGCTGAAAATTCCATAAGGATTATTAGTGATTTTGTTATTGCTAAATGTGTTATTATTTGATTCATAGAGATAAATACCTGCAAAAGTGCTTCCAGTAATATTATTCAAAGATAAATTACAGTTAGAAGCATTTTGAATTTTAAATCCATATAAACCGCCGAGAATATTGAACCCTTGGATTTTTGAGCTGTTACCTGTTGCATTAATGGTAAATATAGGATTACTTGGATTTAAAGCATTAATTGTAGTATTTACATTGGATATGATAAACAATTTTTTCCATAAGTTAATATTTTCAGTTAGATTAGTGGCAAATACACTTATAGTATCACCATTTATTGTATTTACATCGTCAATAGCTGATTGTAAGGTATCATATAGGTTTCCAGTACGAGTATTAACTATGGAGCGAATATCATATGTCTCTGTACGAACTGCTGACGGATTGCCGGCTGTATCAATACCAAAGAATTTTAAAATAGTATCTGCACTAATAACAATAGGTGCTGTGTATTTTGTACTACTTGTGGTTGGATTTGTTCCATTTGTTGTGTAATAAATAGTAGCAAGTTCATTTGCAGCTAAAACGACGTTTTTAGTAGAATTATAAATTCCACCAGCAGGAGTAGCATTTACAATAGGGGCAACTGTATCAGTTAATGATTTGTACCATTGATCTACTGTTAATGTTTTAACTCCTGTTTGAGCTATATATGCCATTAAAGCATTTAGATTAGATGTAGTCCATTGATATTCATCAGGATTGCTTGGAACAATCTCGTGAAGTAATATAAAAGCAGTAGTATTAGTTGCTATTGCATGATCAACCATTGCTTTAGCCTGGGCTAAAGTAGTAAGCCCTCCTATTTCTTTAGCTGGAAGCTGTAACAAATCAACAGGAGGATTTGTAATATAACCATCTTCAACAGTTCTATGAGTTTTTATTCCTAATTGACGCAATACTGTTAGCACACTATTATCATATGATCCATATGGACTTGAAAAGTGATAGGCCCCGTCTCCAAATCCATTAGTATTTAGCCAGTTTGCAGCGTTTTGAACTTCAGAAATTTTTTGTGCATTACTTAGTGTTACCATATCTAAATGCTGATACCCATGGTTTGCAATTAACCATCCTGAATTATGCATCGTTTGAAGTTCAATTAAATTCATATACCAATCATCTCCAATAAATGCGGGATTAATATATGCGGTTCCTTTTATTCCATATTGTTGCATTATGGAATATGCGTAGGTATATGTTGATTCAGATCCATCATCAAAGGTTAAAACTATTGTACCATTTACACTATTGGCTGCATCTAATTCTAATGCATTACTTTCTGTATAAGTTAGTCCTTCATTTTCTCCTGTAGGTTCTGTATTTGAAGATACATGGATTATTGTATTATTGGATTCATCTGATTGTGTTGATGAGTAGTTATCATAATTTTGAGTGCTCAATGTTGAAGAATCATTAATAGAAATATTGTTTTCAGTAACTGCCGAAACTTCGCTTATGCTTACACTGAACGCTAAGGTTAAGAGCAACAGACAAATAATAACTTTAATAAATCTAAAATTTACAAAATCATTTAATTTTTCTTGATTTTTAATTTGCATTTCCTCCTAATCATTTTTTTAAATAATAGCTTAATGAGCATTTTATCCATTAAATAGATTTATTATCTAAATTTAGGATATAATTTAATATGAATCCTTGAAATTTGATAAGCCATATTTTCCAGGTTATTTGTAATTAGTGTACCTGTAAGAATTCCTAGATAAGATAAAAAAATGTAATCTAAGTTAATTATTTTATTTATTGCAAGAAAAGTCGAAAATATTGAAAATAGTACCATAAAGCTGCTTAAGGCTAATCCGTTAATTTTCAGTGTTTTATTTCCATTACGTCTTTCAGTTTTAACCCATTTTTTATCACCCTTAAGATTTTTATATGATGCAATAAAACAAATGTGAACATTTAATATGAAGAAGAAAGGCACCAGAATTAATAAAAATAAATTTTTTGGATTGTTACTTCTTATAATTCCTAATATAATCTCAAGTATGGGAGCTGCAATTATAATGGACATAAATATGAATGCAAAAGTTCCTCCAATAATAAAGTCGTTGCTAAAATAATAATTTAGAAGACCAGTCACTATTCCAATTCCGCATATTAATGGCACATTATAATAAAATAAGAATAATAATGTGTCTATCTTATCTAAAAGTGATATTTTAGATTTTATAATATCTTTCCAGTATTCTGAAAAGCATTTCATATGTCCTGTTGCCCATCGGGTACGTTGAGTAATATAATTGTTTAGATTTGGTGGTGCCTCTTCTAGAGCTATAGCTTTTGGCTGGTATCTTATTTTATAGCCATTTAAAATCAATTTAACAGTTAAATCAGTGTCTTCAGTTAAACTGTTTTGATTGAAATTTCCAATTTTTTCTATGATTTTCCTTTTTATAGCTACAATCGTGCCACTAAATTGTACGTTGGTACCAATTCTGTCTTTTCCCCTGAAACGGACATTGAATCCACTGCATCTTTCTATTGAAACAATTTTAGATAGTAAATTTCCATTTTTGGTGATAACTCTACCTTGAACTGCTGCAATTTTATCATTCTCAAATCCAGATACCAGTTCTTTAACACAATCTCTGTAGGGCTTGTTATCTGCATCAAAAAATATTATTATGTCTCCTTTAACAAATTTTAGAGCATGATTAACTGCTTTCGGCTTGCTTGAATTGTTTTCATATCTTTGGATAAGTTTAAAATGTTTAAGGTCATGTTTTTTTATAAAATTCATACATATTTGCGCTGTTCGATCATTTGAATTATCATCTATAATTAAAACTTCATATAAAGGATAATTTTGCGCTTTAATAGTTTTTAATGTCTCTTCAATGACATCTTCTTCATTTCTGCATGGTATCATGACACTAACTTTATAAAGAGACATACATTTTGATTTTGTTGATTTTTTGAAGAAAGATGATATGATAAATATGAGAGAACTTAAACCATATACAATAAAAAACATTAATACAATAAAATGTACTGTTAATATTATTTCTAACATTTAAACTCCTCAAATGTACTTTAAACTGAGATAGACTAATTATTTTTAAATTAAAAAAATAGAAAAAGGATTTTTTTATCCCTTGCTAGTATGGATGATGGTCTATGTTTGAACCTCCACTAATAGGCCTTGGAACTCCAGCTGCCCAGTCACTCCAATGATTTCCACTGGTTCCATTATCCCAATTGTTTGTACCGTTATCAAGGGCTTGGCTTTTATTATCTACGAAACTGTTACTGTAAATGTTGTTATTATTTGAACTGTCAATGTAGACTCCGAATCCGTTATTGTTTAGACTATTTTGTCTTATGGCGTTGTTATCTGACCCTGAATTAATAGATAATCCTGCATATGCATTTCTAGCGAGAGTATTTCCTTCGATCACGTTTCCATCAGCATTTTCCATATAAAAACCATAGAACATGTTATCCTGGATTGTATTTTGCCCTGATCCAGATCCAGTACCTGCATTTATGGTGTTATTGTTTGATGAAGAAATATAGAATCCAAAACCATTAGCTGTTAAGTTGTTCGCTGTGAAAGTATTGTTATTGCTTTCAAAGTACATAGCAACCCCTGAATATGGATTATTGTTAATTTGGTTTCTAGAAAATTTATTATTTGGCGAGCTATCCATGTAAACGCCGTAGAAGTTGTTATTAGAGAGGTTGTTTTCAGTGAATTGATTGCTGCTTGAACCGTACATGTATGTTCCAAATCCGTTTCCTGTGATATTGTTTTGGCTTATAGTGTTGCTATTACTGTTGAAGTATAATGCTATTCCTGCGTAAGGGTTGTTTTTTATGTTAGCGTTTCCAATGGTATTTCCAGTGGAACTGTCCATGTATATTCCGTAGAATAGGTTATTTGATATATCTGCAGCTTTAGAAATATTTAATCCAATCTTATTCAAGTTTGAACCATACAAGTAGAATCCAAAACCATTACCAGTTACATTATTAACACCAAAGGTGTTATTATTGCTTCCAAAGTACAATGCAACTCCAGAATAAGGATTACCTGCAATTGTATTATTATCTGCATTGTTATTCTGAGAATTATCCAGATACATTCCATAGAAGTTGTTATTAGATACTGTATTGTCTTTTATAGCGTTGTTTGAGGAGTAAAGCAAATGTAAACCGTAACCATTATTTTTAATTGTATTCCCATTTACTTGATTACCATCACTCCAATATCTTAGTACTATACCTGCATAGGGGTTGTTGTTTACTTGATTATTGATTATGACGTTGTTATCCCCGTATTCGCTGAAAATTCCATAGGGATTATTAGAGATCTGGTTATTGCTAAGTGTGTTATTGTCTGAAGAATCAAGGTAAATACCTGCAAAACCATTTCCAGTAATATTGTTCAATGTAAAAGTACAGTTAGGAGCATATTGGAGTTTAATTCCATTTGCACCGCCAATAATATTGAATCCTTGGATTTTAGAGCCTGCACCTGCCGCATTAATGGTAAATACTGGATTATTTGGATTTGAAGCATTAATTGTTGTATTTTTATCTGATATGATGAACAGCTTCTTTCCTAAATTGACATTTTCAACGAGATTAGTTAGAGATACAATTACCGTATCACCGTTTAGGGTATTAATATCGTCAATAGCTGATTGTAAGGTGTTATATAAAATTCCAGTACGATTATTAACTATTGTGCGAGTACTGTAATACCATTGATCGTTTGTTAATGTTATAACTCCTGTTTGATTGATATACGCCATCAAATCGCTAAAATTAGTTATAGTCCATTGAGTATCGCTAGAATTAGTTGGAGTAATTTCATGGAGCAATATAAAAATAGTTGTTTTTGTTTCTATTGCTTCATCAACTATCGCCTTAGCCTGAGCTAAAGTAAAGTTTCCACCAATTATTTTATCTGGAAGCTGTAATAAATCATCTGCAGGATTTGTGATAGTTCCTTCAGTAATAGTTCGATGAGTTTTTACTCCTAATTGGCGCAATATGGCTAATACTTCATCATCGTATTTCCCGTATGGGCTTGCAAAGTAATAAGCACCATCTCCAAATCCATTATTATTAAGCCATGTTATGGCGGTTTGAATCTCAGTTAGTTTCTGTTCGCTACTTAGTGTAGTAAGATCTACATGTTCATATGCATGGCTTGCAATAGTCCATCCTGCGTTATGTAATTCTTGAAGTTCAGCTAAAGTCATATACCAGGTTTGACCAATGTATGCTGGGTTTATATAACATGTTCCTTTAATTCCATATTGTTGCATTATAGGAAATGCATTTGTATATACTGATTCAGATCCATCGTCAAAGGTTATGACTATTGAAGGTGTCCCTGTTACATTATATTCTAAAGTTAAAAATGTTACATTTGTAGTACAATTTGGTTGGTTAAATGTGATTAATTCAATTGTATTGATGGCGTCGTTCCAGGTCATTCCATTATAACTAGTCCATGAACTTTGAGGAAAAGCCAAAGAGTTTAAGCCTTTATGAGTTATATCCTGATGGATTGAAGTATAAAAATACATATTAGTTCCATATAAAATGATATTGATATCACTACATGGGTCATTCTCTAGATAAAACCATAATTGAATTTCTGGAGCTATACCTTTGAAATTATAGGAAACACCTTTACTTATCGAAGGGTAGGTATCTGGTGGGCTTGTAACCTTGATTCCTTCATCACCACCGATTACATTCTTAGAGATTGAGGCATTATTCAGCGTATTCCACTTAGATACGTCTGAAAAATTCTCTAATACAATTGCATTAGATCCTCCACCTGTATTTGAAGATACAATATCCATTGTATTATAATCTGACGAATTTTGAGTGTTTATAGCCGTAGAATTATTGTCGGTAGCAGCAGAAACTCCACCAATACCTAAACAAAATGCCATAATAAATAACAACAAGAAAATCGTTAGTTTATTATGGCTTAAATTTATTAATTTATTTAATAAAACAAATTTTTTAATATATATACCTCCTAGTAGACTTATTTTGAACAAATAATCAATATCGTTAAGATTTTATTCATTCAATAGATTGTATTCTATACTATTTTAATAAAAATTAGTATTATCATTACAAGATATTACTAATAACTTATTATTTATTATGATTTGATGTAATAAATAATTAACTGTTTTTAATAAAATTGATCCAATAAAATCATTAATGAAGTGTTAAAAATTTTTAAAGATTACTTATTTTTGGAAAAATAAGAAATTAAGTTATTTTATTAAAAAATGTTGCTAGGATTTTAAATATATCAATAAAAAAAAGTATTAATGCATATTGGACATAAAATGAATATATAATTAGCATTAATAAATTAAAGACAGAAAAAACTGCCAATTATCTAAATTGATGTATATTTGAATGATAATCTACTTACTTTCACCACTGTAGGGACCTTGAATTATATATGAAATATTATTATAATGATTAAATAAAAATCCATATAATTTAATTATAATGCATTTTAATAATTTTTCATGAAGTTATTAGTTTTAAATATGCTATAAAATACATGGATATATTTCATAAAAGTAAATATTAACATTTGAACTTAATAAAAATTCTATAAAAAAAGATAAATTTACTTAAAATAGATAAAAAGGAATAAAAATAATACTTTCACTTTTTTAATAAATGTATTTTTAAGTTTGTCTACATTTTCTATATCTTCTAGAATACTCTTCATTTTCTTTTTAGCTAAAAGAGTTTCCATATGATCAAATATTCTATTTAACCAGTTATTATTATTGTTTTCAATTACAAATCGTGGAATTTCAGAGGAAATAGAACGATCAAATTATTTAGCTTTGCTGTCTGAGCTTTTAACTTTTTTCAAATTTTCTCTTAGATTGCGTTTAATATCCTCATAATACTGTAATTCTCCACCACACTGACATGAAATGAAATCATCCAAATATTCACCTTTCTTGATATTATAATAACTATTACATTGTTTACAGACCAAGAATTCTCCTTCTACTTCATTTTCTGATTTAAGATCATTAATTTTCCTTCTTTTATTAAGTAAAGCCAGTATAATTGCACCTGCTGCAAGAGGAACTACTCCTATATTAAATGAAGAATCAGAGGGATTCATTGATTTAGCATAAGTTTGAAGTGAATCATAAAGCATAGGGTAGTTTGATAGATAAGGAATGTTCAATGGTTGGATATCCTTATCAGTTAAAAAGTCTTTTAGTAAAACTCCATCTTCTGTAACCATTTGTACAGATCCCATAGGATAATAAGTTCCCTCATCGCCTTTAATACCATCATTGTTAAAAGAATTAATGGATAAATCAGATAAAGATTCCTCTTGAAGTGCCATAAGCTGTTGATAAGTTATTACGGAGATATTTTTGCTATGAATATGATCTAGAAGGTCATTGTATGCAGTTGTTTCCATTTCAATTTTAGATTCAGGTGGATCTCCCGCTTTATTAATAATGTGGAACATTAAAGTCAGTGTCGCATTGTTTTTAGCTGCTTCATTTATGAATTGTTTAGTTTCGTCTATATTTAGGAGTGTTGTATCAGTAGCACCTCCCAGTTGCTTTTCTACTTGCACAGGTTCTATGGTTTCAAAATGATATCTATTGAAAGGAAACTTATAGACATCTAAATGATAGTTAGTATCTATTTGATGGGAATTGAACGTTCTATAAATGACTCTAAGTGAATCAGGATTATAAAGGAAGTTAGGTGAAGCATAGGTATCTGTGTTAAACCCAAGGATTCTAAGTATTTGGTACTGGTAAAATGTTTCTTGTAGGATTTTTTCATGTGATGCATCGTCTATATGATCGTTTGCGTAACCGACTGAATGAGTTCCAATTTGGTAGTTATTAGGGAGTTCATAAGCATCTTGTACACTCATGTATTGATTATTTTCCTTTAAATGATCAGTAGCTTCATCATAGAGGCCATTTGGAATTAAATTATAAACTGCAGGGTATCCATAATCTTTTGTTTTCATCTCCTGTAATGTTTGACTTTTCCATCCATCATCAAAACGCAAGATAATATGAGGTTTCTGTAGTTCACTTGTAGCTGTTGAATCAGTTATCCTGGATAATTTTACACCATCAACATAACCATTTAATTTATCACCTTGTGAGGTCCCTTCGATTACTATTCGAGCAGAATTAACATTTGGTGAAGAAGGACTATAATTAGTCATTTTATAATCAATACCCTGTGCACTGTCGACATGAGCACAAAATTTCCTATTGATGAATGTTGCTTTGTTGTCTATTGTATTGAATTCTTCTATAAATACGTCAATTGAACTATTTTTTGATTTTGTATCTGCCATGAACTGAAGTACGTAATTTTGAGTGCTGTCTATCTTTACAAGATGGGAAAATGCAGTTCCCTGACCATCGATTTTCAATGAATATGCTGGTTCAGGCATGACTCCTTGACCATTTTTCTCCATTTTCCATGTTTCAGGCATTGTCCATCCATCTTTAATAGGATTTGGATTAACTATCCCAGTTAAGCTTCCAAATCCAGCTAATATTTTTGTTCCAATTCCACCTTGACCATTGGCACCATAAACAAATTCCTCCATAAAACGCACTGTTTCACCTAGCAAAGGAATACCGCTGGTCAATTGTAAAGCGAAAATTAATTCTGGCCCAATAAGTACCATGGAAAGCGTGCTAGCAAAAAGAATTGCACTTGCAGAAACAACCCAATTAGAAAATGCTTCTCTAGGATTATGTTTTTCGTGATTTTCATCCCAACTGGCCTTTAACCGAGGCAACTCCAAGAAAAGGACAATAATAAAGCTTGTGACCACTAAAGCTATTGTTACTGGATAAAGACCGGCTAATGGTACTGGTAACTCAACAAAGGTAGTGTTAAGCAGTTGTGGTGAAAAGAGTAAAGCTGCAATAGGCAATGCAATAAAATTAGCAATAAAAGCTATAACTGTTCTTTGACGGATAAGGGATGTAAATGCACGTATTAATATTATAAATCCAAGAGGAACACTCCAAAAAATGGTTCCTTTATCCTTTTTTGTATTCCATTTAAGTATTTTAAAGTCTAGATAATGTAGAAATGCTTGAAGTGTGAGATAGTTTTTTGCTTTTATTGTTTTTTTTTCTATATTTCCTGAATTTTTAGATTCTATTAGTATCTTTTTAACAATATCTTCATTTATCATTCTTGAGATATATTTTGAAGAAAAACTTAGGGGTAGGATGAAATGGCGAAGAAAAAAGCGATACAAGATGAGCATGGTAAAAATTTCTATGATCCCGGCGATTGGTTTAATAAACAGTCTTCCAACCCGATTTTCCATCATTAAAGATGTATATTTTCCAACATATGGTATATTTAATAGGATGAAAAGTGATGATGCAATGGTGTCGTTTTGTTGGAGAAGGACGTTGGACAATTTTGGGATAGAATTTTTGATAATCTCTTCATGTTCTTTATTTTTAAGTTCAGGATACAACTCAACTGTAATTTGCTTTAATGATTTGCTGGCTTTTTTTTTACAACCTATTATTTGGATTATTTTCGATCCTAAGATTCCGAAAATAATCATACCTATGAGACCCACCCAATATTGGTAAAGGAACTCTGATAAGCTGAAATATATTGTTTGGGAAAGATAATAAAGAATAGCTGGCAAGTAGGCAGAATCAAAAACTATTGGAATCCTTAAGTTAATGTAGTATACATAAATTATAACAGTTATAATGGCTCCGGTAAATATGATTGATTTAATTTTGGAAGCATTTTTTATCTGAGGTAACAGATTTATGCCTGTTTGCACCTTTTTAAAGAGAAATTTAAAAGGTGTAATTAAGATGGATACTACTTTTTTTATTTTTCCTTCATTTGCATTAGGATCTTCTTTTCCTCCCCACTTTTTTGTTCGTAGATTGGCAAAAGCGATATAATTTAATTGATCAATTAAGAATATCCATGTAAAAAGGCTTAAAAATCCGAAGGCAAAGTTTTGTATTTTCTTTTCTTTCCATGCCCAGTACAATGGGAAAACTGGCATGCATGTTAACCAGAAAAGAACAGTCCATGGTGTGACTCCTCCCATTAATTGGGCAACAAGGGCGTACATTGCAGCAATACCCCATGAAAAAATTAGGATAAAAGAGATATAAAAGTTTAGGATCATAAATGGATGTCTTCTATTTATAAATCGTGTGGCTACGAAAATGTTTTCGTAGATAGTTGATATTTTCCAGCGGTATTGTTGTTTAATGAAGTGCATTAGATTTTCTGGAACATTAGTTTTGGCTATTGCTTCATGATTATAAATGATTTCTTTGTCTAGATTTAGAATTAGGTTAGTTAGATTCCTGTCTTCGCTTACATTGCAAAACTTTTCGTTTCTAAATTCATGAAGAACCTTGTGCACGTCTTCTTTTCTGAAGGCTGAAAAACAGCCAGGACAGCAAAGCACCGTCCCAAAAAAGCTTTCACTAGCCTTAAATATGGTATAAGAGACCCAGTACATGTAATGCTGTAAATGGGTGATGAATCCGTTGATATTGGCTATTTCTGTGTTTCCTGATACCGCACCAACTTTTTGATTTTTGAAGGGTTGGATTAGTTTATGTATAGCTCCTTTTTTTATGTAACTGTCGGAATCAACTGTTACAAGTATTTCTGATTTTTTTGATGCTGCTTGAATTCCTCGGACTAGGGCTTCTCTTTTTCCCATGTTTTTTCCAAGATCTAGTACATGTATTTGGAATCCTATTTCTTTTAGTATCTTATCCCTAGTTTTATACATTAATTTTAGAGTGCGGCTTTGGCCATCTTCATCTAAATCGTTTGATCCATCGTTAACGGTTATTAGTTCTAACTTGTTTAGGGGGTAGCCGCTGTTTATACAGCTTTTTAATGTTTCTACTATTGTTTTTTCTTCATTATAGGCAGGTACTATGATGGTGAGGTTTGGGTAGTAATTTTTGTCCTCTTTTGGGGTTTTGTAGAAGTAGTTTGAGATAAATATTTGTGAAATTGATAAGATCCCTATTAGGAGAGAATAGAATATCACCACATTAAATCCTAATGTCACTATTAGTACTATGTTTCCTATTAATGTTAATAATGCTATAATTTGTAACATTCGGGGTGTGAGTTTGTTTAAAATTGATGATTTTTCATTATAATAATTATTAGTATAGTAATACTTTTTAAAATAAGGGTCTTTATTTTCATCTATATTTTTATGACTTTTTTGAATATTTGCCCCTCCATTGAATTCGGGCTTAAAATTTTTAATATTAAACCTTTTATCCTATTTAGCGATTATAGCGCTTTTTTAAGTCGATAGTTAATTTAATGAATACGGGTATTTATCGCTAAAAAATTTGAATAATTATTTATTCAGGTACAGAATGATTATTGAATGATTAATAGGCGTTATTGGTTAATTTCACTGTTTTTAAGTTATGAATAAAAATACTCTTATTTTTTTAAGGATTTGTTCTCATTTTAATAATATATTATATTAATAAGTTATTACCTATATAAATAAATTTTTATAATTTTGTAATACGTTTATAAATTAATATTTGATTAATTCATGCATAAAAAGCATTAAATCCAATAAGTTAAAAAATAAATGGAATATAATAAAAAAATAGCCAGAAAAAGTGATTATAACTAAATAACGAAAAAAAAAACTAGCAATTATTAGGTAAATATAAAAAAAAACGTAATTTGAAATCATTTAAAATTATTAATTATCTTAAATAATTATAAAAGATCATTAGATATATTTAAATTTTTAAAATTATTAATGTTTTTATAAATTTCTTTAATCAAATACAATTTTGACATTAAATTAGACATTAATGAATAACCTCTCTTCATCTTTTATGAAATCATCAATAACTGTCATAAAATTTTTAATATAGATTGAAACAAGGATTCAACAGGTTATAATCTCATAATGAAACTATAAAGTCATAATCATTGATTATGGCTTAAAAATGTTTTTAATAAAACTTTTAGAAACAAATGGAGAATCACATGGTAAATCTATAAAAATTCTTAATTAATGTTTAAAGTACTACTTTATGTCTCAAAAAAGGCATTGATCTCTATTTTTGTCAGAACAATATTTAATTCATAATCCTTTAAAATTTACTTTATTATTTTTCCGCAATGAAATTAAATAAACAATAAAAGCCAGAATTATGGCTATTATTGTAATAATATAATCATCAGATGGTATAATTCCATATTCAATTTTTTCCCAGCTAATTGGGAAAAATAATGACATTCCACCATTTAGATTTACAAGTAATGCATCCATTAAATAATGTGTAAAAACTCCTAAAAGTAAAAAATAGAAAATTATTTTTCTATCTTTAAAAAATAAGGCAATTATTGCAGAAATAATTATTGATCCAACAGGTAAATGGACCGGGGAAATGAAATCCCATGTATAAATCCCTAAATATTGCATGAGAATACTTATTTTAAATAAATCAGGGATTAATGATCCAATCATGGCTATTACTGTATTGGGAGTATCAAACTGTTTGTATTTAAATCTTAAAACAGTGCATATTGTCCATGCAACTAAAACATGAGCAACCCAATCAGGCAATATTATTTCCTCCTGTAAAACTGCATTTTTCTAAAATCAAATTTCCAGTATCTCCAAAATAATAAAAGGAGGATTATCCCAATTAATGCTGATCTGTAAAGGAGAAAATCTTCTTTCCATTTTTTATTAATTACTATTTGTTGAGGATTATTAATGGTAAATGATGGTCCTAATACACCAATAAGTGAAACAATATCTCCTTCTGTAGCATTATAGGAAGAATTAATTTTATAAATTGTTTTTTTATTTTGAAAATTATTTAAAATATAGAATCCACTATCATATGTTCCTGCAAAATCTCCTGAAATAAAAACGATTTCACCTTGAGTATAATTAGTTAAAATAGATTTAGCGGATGGATATTTAGCATTAGACTCATAAATATTATTGTAATAAAAACATAACCCTATAAGAACAGAAAGAAGTAATAAAGCGATAATTATCCTATTTATTGGTGATTTGAGTAAATTCTGTTTCATTTATTCACTTCAAAGTCATTTAGGGTATTTAAATTTTT
>JAEYSH010000190.1 GCA_023434825.1 Methanobacteriota archaeon
GATAGTTTTAATAGTGAATGACGTAACTTTTTAAACTTATAAATTTTGGGTAATTGGTTAATATTTACGTCTTTAAATTGAGGAAATCTATGATTTCCGAACATTCGAAATCCTCAAAAATCTTCGATTTTTGGGAGTTAGAAAATGCTTTTGCATTTTCTAAAAATTAAAAAATTTTCGAAGGTTCAAATCATATAAACAAATTATCTTATTAAATAATTAGTCAAATATTTGATCATTCACTATAAATGAATTATTCAAATTATTTAAATGACTAAAACAGATAACTGGTTCAAAAAGGATAATTAAGGACTATGTTCGATTATCTTAAGATAGCCCCTTTATCTGCAGAACTTGCCATTCTTCTGTATCTTGAAAGCCAGCCTTTAACTTCTTTATCTGGTGCAACTGCATTTTCAAGTCTTTTTTCAAGTTCCTCGTCCTCAATTTCAGCTTCAAGTATCCGATTATTCATATCTATTTTTATGATATCTCCATCTTTTAAAGCGGCTATTGGTCCCTTTTCCATAGCTTCGGGAGATATATGTCCAATACAAGGTCCTCTAGTTCCGCCGGAAAATCTTCCATCGGTTATAAGTGCAACTGATGTTAATCCCATTCCGAGTATTGCAGAAGTTGGGTTCAACATTTCACGCATTCCAGGGCCGCCTTTTGGCCCTTCATATCTTATTACAACTACATCTCCTTCTTTAATTTCATGGTTAAAAATCGCAGTGACGCAATCATCTTCACTGTCAAAGACCTTCGCTGGACCGTTATGTATCCTCATATCTTCATTTACGCCTGCTATTTTAACTACGGATCCATTTGGAGCTAAATTGCCTTTTAATATTGCAATTCCTCCTTCTTTATCGTAGGGATTATTTAAGGGGCGTATTACATCATTGTTTTTAACCTGTGCATCTTTAATATTCTCACCAAGAGTTTTTCCAGTACATGTCAGTGCATTCAGGTTTATTTTGCCTTCAATTACGTTTAGGACTGCAGGTATGCCTCCTGCAAGGTCCAAATCTAACATGGTATGGGCTCCAGATGGGCGCAGTTTAGTTATATGGGGAACATTTCTACTTAATGTGTCAAAGGTTTCAAGAGTTATATTAACTCCTTTATCCTCAAGCTCGCTTGCTATTGCAGGTATATGTAGTGTAGTATTTGTTGACCCTCCAAGAGCTAAATCAGCTAGTATTGCGTTTTCAAATGATTCTTGAGTCATTATTTTAGATGGAGTTATGTTTTTATCCAGTAATTCAATTATTTGAGCTCCAGACTGGCGTGCTATTCTTCTTTTTTTAGCATCTACAGCATGAGCTGTTGCACAATATGGTAAACTCATTCCCAGTACTTCTGTTACACATGCCATTGTGTTTGCAGTAAAAAGGCCAGCACATGAACCTGCTCCAGGACATGCGCATCTCTCAAGCTCATAAAGCTCTTCTTCAGTCATTTTACCTGATGATACAGCTCCAACACCTTCAGAAACAGATATTAAATCTACAGGTTCTCCTTTAAATTCACCTGGTTTCATTGGCCCTCCTGTAACAACAATTGAAGGTATATCAAGTCTTGCTGCAGCCATTAACATCCCTGGAACTACTTTATCACAAGTTGGGAGTAATACAAGCGCGTCAAGCTGGTGAGCCTGCGCCATACTTTCTACAGTATCGGCTATTATTTCTCTTGAGGCTAAGGAATACTTCATTCCTTCATGGCTCATGGATATACCATCGCATACAGCCATTGTATTAAATTCGAAGGGTACTCCCCCTGCTTCACTTATTCCTAATTTAACTGCATCAGCTACTTCATTGAGGTGAATATGCCCTGGTACTATACTAGTAAAACTGTTTGCAATACCTATGAAGGGTTTATCCATTTCTTCATCTGTTACTCCGCATGCTCTTAGTAGAGATCTATGAGGAGCCCTTTGTAATCCTTTTTTAATAGCATCACTTCTCATTGAATCACCATATTTATAAAAAATTTCAGAATATATTCCGTAAATAACTAATTATACTAACTTAATCCCATTTTAAAAGTTATTTTAGACTAATAGAATTAATGTATTAATTTTTTTAAGCATAATCATATTAGTTTCTTTTTATGTATTATAAATGTATTCTATTCTATTTTTATTGATATAAAATGATCTTTATAAGACTGTAGAATGAGTTTGACTGAAATATTATAGTTAATTTGAAGTTTATTATTTAAGGATCAAAAAATAGATTATTACTATGCATATAGATATTGTCATAAAATTTTTAATTGCTTTGGCAATTGGCGCATTAATTGGGATTGAAAGGGAGCGAAAACAGGTAAATAGAAGTGAATTTGCAGGTATCAGGACATTTATTTTAATTGCACTTTTTGGAATACTTTCTACATATATAAATGAAATTTATCCTAATTTTTTAATTATATCTTTTTTAGGCTTGATTGTGCTTGTAGGATTAAGCTACATGGTAAGTACGCGTGAAACTGGAGATATAGGTATTACAACAGAAGTTGTAGCTCTTCTTACTTTTATTTTAGGTGCGCTGTGTTATACTGATGATGGAATAAGGATAGCTACAATACTTGCAATTATAATAACGGCTTTACTTGCAGCAAAATCTTATATACACAAATTTGTAAGGAAAATAAGTGAAAAAGAACTGTTGAATACTCTAAAATTCCTTATAATTGCCTTTGTGATCCTTCCTTTACTTCCTGATCAGACATTTGGCCCTTTAGACGTATTCAATCCGTATCAAATATGGCTTGTAGTTGTTTTCATTTCAGCAATAAGTTATGCTGGATACATATTGATGAAAATAATAGGAGCAGAGAGAGGATTAGGCATAACTGGACTTATCGGAGGATTAGTATCAAGTACTGCGGTTACAACAGCAATGGCATCAAGGGTTAAAGAAAGCGAGTTTATTATAAGGGCAGCAGTATTTGCAACAGTTGTAGCTAGTTCTATGATGTTTTTAAGGATTCTTTTTGAAGTACTGGTTATAAATCCGGATCTTGTGTCTCTTCTTATGGTTCCAATGTTAAGTATGGGTATTTTAGGGATTGCTTTAGGCGTAATGGCATGGAAAACTACGAAAGTTAAGGAAGTTGGGAAAGAAATCAAATTTAAAAATCCTTTTTCCCTTAGACCAGCTCTCATATTTGGAGTACTCTTTTTAATCATTCTATTCATGTCAAAAATCGCAGATATTTATTTTGGAAGCAGCGGACTTTACGTGGCAAGTATTATATCTGGCATTGCAGATGTAGATGCTATAACTATAAGTATGGCACTTCTTGCAAAAAATACGATTCCGCAACAGGTAGCAGTAA
>JAEYSH010000022.1 GCA_023434825.1 Methanobacteriota archaeon
TAATATAAATTGTTTATTATCGTACTACAAGAAAATAACTTCTATCTTGAATAGGAACCTGAATTGTAGACTTAGGGGACAGTATTTAGAAAAAAGTTATAATGAGTTGTTTGTATCAAACCTAGAAACAGCATTAAGTATATTAGCAGTGGGGGCAAAACAACAAGTAATTGACATTTATGCCAGTTACTTAAATTCGGATAATAATAAAATGGATAAATTAATACAAGAGATTTATTTTGAAATGGATAAAAGCCTCGGTAAGGGTTATGCGTATTTTCAATCTTTAGCGAACAATAGTGTGAAAAAATTTGCTCAAAATTTCAAAAGATTTGATAGACCGATACTAGGTATATACCATAATACAGGACACGTGTTTGAAATTATCAATGCGGACCAAATGTATAAGAATGGTGAAGAATCTAAAAATAGGATTCAGCTCAAGAGTTTGTCAAAAAATAGTCCTGTATTGATAGCATTATTAGTGACTGGTACTATGCTGGGATTTCTGGTTTATTTAGCGTATAGAGATCATAGAGTTAAAAATTCAGATATTGAAGATAACATGCTTGACATACCTCAAAATACTCGAGAAGTTATTGAGAATGTTTTAACTAATGCAGCTGGAGAAATTACATACGTAGAAGATGGTGAAAAAAATGAATTGGATCCCCAAGTATCGTTTCTGGCAGAAAATAGTTTTAATAAGTTAGAAATTGTAATCAATAAAAAGAAAGTAAATTTAGAAATAAGAGACAATATATAATATGAAGAAAAAGTAATAAGTTTAATTCATAGTTTATGCGGGTATACGGCATTACGGGCCACCTTTTTGATACCCTGGAGATGGATTTTAAGAAGGTTAAGTGGGCGTTTTCTTTTGGAATTTTGGTGTATTATGGAAGAAATCAGTGGAGGGGGTAACGTATCAATGAGCGAGGATGAAGTTAAAGAGATAAGTAAAATAGAGGATAAAAAAAATGAAAAGAAAAAGTGTTTTATTATAACACCCATAGGAAATGATGATAGTGATATAAGAAGACACATAGAAGGAATTATAGATGAAGCCATTGTTCCTGCAATCGGAGACAAATATGAAATTGAAGTAGCGCATAGAAGGTATGAAATTGGTTCAATAAATGACAAAGTAATTAGAAGCATATATGAGTCTGATTTAGTTATAGCAAATCTTACAAATTTAAATCCCAATGTCATGTTTGAACTTGCAATACGTTATAGTTTCGGTAAGCCTGTTATTGTCATTGCTGAAAAGACTACAAACCTACCTTTTGATATTATTGATGAAAACACAATCTTTTATATTAACGATCCAAGGGGTGCTAATGATTTAAAAGAGTCCATAAAGAAATTTGAAAAAAATATTGATTATAACAACCATAATTATGGCCCTGTATTTAAAGCAATTAGTAAGATACCCTTGTATAGGGCTATTGAGTCTGGTGAGAATGTTTCAGATCAAAAACTAATGACATATGTTATTGAAAGATTAAATACTATAGAAAGAGGTCTGAAATTTAATCAAAAAAATATGAACGTTCATAGATTTAGGAGTACAATTCACGCATCATTTGCAACAGAAGGATTAGAGGATAGATCTGCATTTATAAAATCTATAAATTATATTTTGAAACCTTATGATAAATATCTAACTATGAGGAGTATTCAATTAAAACAAAACGGTTTTAGTGTTGATTTTAATACGCAATTGGAGGATGAAGATGCGCTAATGATAATAACTGAAATAGAAGACACATTGGAAAAATTTGATATTTTTGACCATTATGTTAAGGAAGTCATGGTATAATGCATTAAACCAATTATAGTTATAATTTTTGGGCAACCGGCATTTCAGGCTCGCCTTTGTGGAACTATAATAGAACTACAAAATTATTCATACGTAGCAAAACGAACGTATTTTCGACAAATTATCATAATATACTCGGCGAAATAATGGAATCATGATACATCAAAGTATAAAGACGTGAGTTTGAATAGTGTAAATGACCTCACAAAGCCTTTATTTATGGTCTTTGTGGGGCTTTTTTATTTTGAAGAGGGGAGGAAAATGGGACACCAATTTTATGATGGTACTCGAGACTAGTTGTACGCGAATTAACCTAAAATCTGGGGTAGTTAATATGCTTTTTTGTTATACGATTAAATAAATATTTACGTGGAGGGATTGATTTTATGAGAGAGTTAATGCTGAAAATACTATTATACGAACCCTTTGACCCATGAAAGAAAAATATCTTGAGAAAGGCGAAAACTTTAATTTAGGAGTTTACCTTAAAGGTATCGAAAAAAAGCAGAGATTGGGTGAGCGTAAAAGGAGAAAGGAGTAATTGTCTTTAGTGGATGTTGATGGCAATGAATTATCCTATGGAATAGTTAGATTTCAGAGGTTACCTGCTGATAATGCATTTGAGGAGTGTGTAAAAACTGATGAGTTGAAAAGAGCAATTGACGAAATTGATAAACAAGCTACCAGATTAGTGCAGACCAGAGGGTAGACATTTGTAAATATCTGATGCAGGCTACATTAGGTATGGATGAAAGCAGAGGGCCTCTAAAGTAAGTAGTTGAAAAAGATCCATAAGTTGGTAAGTGTATCTTTGTTATTGTTAATTCTGGTTATTCGTTATACGGGATAGAGAATATGTGTTAAAATAGTCCCGTAATAATGTGAGTGACAATGTTGATATCTAATAATATACTTGCGTGATAGGAGGAGGAAATGAAGGAGATTAAAACTTTTGGAGATAGGCTGAAATATCTAAGAGGAAAGTCGGAACTTACACAAGAAGAATTATCAGTGATAATAGGAGTGGCTAAAAGAACAATAGAAGACTACGAACAAAACCGACAAAAAAATCCTACTGCTGATACAGTATTTCTATTGGCGGATTTCTTTCATGTAAATCCAAAAGAATTATTATATGGAGGTATCAGTATGGATAATAACATTTTGACACAAGCAATAATGGAGGAGTTAAAACAGATTAAGGTTGAGAATCAACTCATGGCAATTCATGATTTGCCATATAATGGAGTGCAAAGCAAACTCCCTTTATCTGAGGATTTGATTAGTGAAATGCAGTCAGTTTGGCAAAAATTGTTTTCTTCTGGATTGTACAGAACGTACGTTCAACAAATAATACTCAAATACTGTCAGAACCGAAAACTGCTTATTTCTCAGTATACTCTTAGAGATGGATTGGATATTCTAAAAGAGAGAAAAGGGTTTAATTAATATGATGCTTGGAACTCAAGAGTCATCCATAAAGATGGCTCTATTTTTTGCAGTTATTCAACAATAGGGGGAGGGGTGATCTCTAGATATAAGTTACTCCTGTGCTAAAATAAATTATCAGAAGATTTACGAAGCAGGATTACAGAGGAAAGATATGGAGAAAGACAGGGGACGATTAATTCCTTGTCTTTACAATTATTTTATATTAATTATATGCAAGAAGTCGAAATTCAATTGCTAATATGACTATTTAACGATACAATATATAGATGTACCATTTATTTTAGTTTTAACGCAAGAGAAAAAAGATTAAATTGAAAGAGAAATTAGATTATTTCGCATACTCAATATGTATCAAGTACATCTTAAGTATGTAGAAAACTTCTGTATAATAAATTATATTAGGTAGCAGTTGAAAAAAGATATTTTAGATTCTATTAATATAGATTATGAAAAATGCATATGCTATCCGGAGGGGAAAAATGGAACAAGATTTTGTAAAACAGATTAAATTATTACTTGCATCAAATAAGGAAATTGTAAATATTGAGAATGCAGGATGGTATAACAATGAAGAAATTAATTTGTCTGAAATTTTGAAGTATATAATAGAACTTTTTAAGGCAGAGGAAGAAGAAATTAAAAAGGAACATGCAAAGCCTTTTGTTACTGATGAATATGAAAATAAAGTACGAAGTTTTGCAACTAAAATTAGTAAATTATTAATATTGAATTATGATATATTAAATGAATATGAAAGTTATAAATTATTATTAGAACAAAGACATATAGCTTATGGATTTTTTAAAGGATTTGAAAATAATTATTTCAAAATTGATTATAATCATTTTATTTATAAAACAAATGTATACTTGGGGTTAGCAGATTTTTATAAAAATTTTTATGGACGTTTTTCAGATAACGAAGAAGCAATAGTATTACTTTGTAAATATTATGTAGAGAGTGATTATCGAGAAAATCAATTAAATTCAATTGTGTTTGCGTTGCATAAACACATTTCAAAGGCAGGTACACCAAATGACATAGGGTATGCGTATCAAGGTATTGAATTAATAAAGAAATATATTAATAATATTCCTGTAAGACTTATTCAAACGTTATTAATGCAATATCAATTGTACCATATTATTAACCAAAAAATTATAAGACATCAAATATTTACCATTATTAAGTATTCTAAAATTGAACTAGAAGAGAAAAATTTATATAAGTTTTGGTATTTAGATTCCTTAATTATCGCAAATCAATTAAATTTGTATTTATATAATAAAATAAAAGAAAAATTTTCTCAAGTAGATGAATATATGAATATGTATGATTACAGATTGATTGATGAAAAAATAATAGTGTTTAGTAAACCATCATCTTACTGGCTTAACAAGATAAAATATGAACGAGAATTCATTAGCTCGAAAATAAAGTCGATAAAAATCATATTTAAAGGTAAAGAGATAGAGGTGAAATTTTCTGATCAAGTAGAAAGATTTAAGTTTGAAGAAGATAATTGGTTACTTGATCAATATAATTTAAAAGATAATAGGAATTTATTAAGGAGTTTAATTAATGCTGTAAAAGAAATAAAAATAGGATATGATGATAATGTTATGACTTTTTCCTTGCTCTATATGGAAAACTATAGAGGTATAAGTAAACAGTTAATAAATTTTGATCATAAATTTAATTATAATAAATTGAAAAATGAATTAGTTGAAAATGATAAAAATTATAAAAAAATCACACATTTTTATGGTAAATCAATTTATTCTTTAACCTGTATCGTTGGTAAAAATGGAGCTGGAAAAACTAGTGTTGTAGATTTTTTACGAGAAACATTTTTTAAATTATTAAAACTAATAACTGACTTTGATATACGATGTGAAAAAGGCTATATAGATGAAAAAGAATATTTTGATTATGAAATCCTTGATAAAAATGCCAAATTTTTGGTGGTATTTAATATGGGTAAAACTACATATTTTCTTACGAATATTAAAAAAGTAATTAGCTCTGTGGTTGAGCTAAAGCCCTTTGGAAAAGGTATATATGATAGCAATTCTAATTTAAGTAAAGTTGTTTATTTTTCAAATATGTTAAGAAGTGATCAAGATAATATTTTCGTTGATAATGAAAAAGTGGAAACTTATAATGACGATGAGAAAAGAAAAAAAGAAAATATTTCAAAAGTTCTGAATGGATTTAGACAAGTCAATTATTCGGAAATAGAGAGTTTTATTAGAAAGCGTAAATCTATGGATTTGGCT
>JAEYSH010000056.1 GCA_023434825.1 Methanobacteriota archaeon
GAAGCAGCCGGTATTACCGGTATCAGTGTGCGTACTTTGCATCACTATGACAAGATTGGTCTGCTATGTCCAGACCGTGATCCGGATAATGGTTACAGGAACTATTCCGATGAAGATTTAGATTTGCTGCAGCAGATTTTATTTTTCAAGGAATGCGGATTTTCTCTTACTGATATCAAGGGATTTCTTGTCAATCTAAATTTTGACCGGGAAAAAGCATTTGTACTGCAAAGGGATTGTCTGCTGCAGGAACGAGGAAAATAATTCTTAGCAATTATTTCCTTACTCTATTGAAATAAGATTCTGTATTTGAATTAAATTGTGTCGAGCTATACAGAAATGGTTAATGGCCTTTCTAAAATAGTTTTACTAAGAGGAAAAGTTACATCATAAACCTTAAAAATTACATCCTTCATAATCTTCTATTTACTAAGCTTATAATTATTAAAAAAATATAAGGAGGATATAAGATGAAGCCAATTAACTATGCAGCAAAAGAGAAAGTAGAAAATTTATTTTCTAGTGAAGGAAATTGTGATGTATGTAAATGGTGTGATGAGCCACGGGATGGTTGCTCATCATGCGATCAGGAAATTTGTTTAGGATTACCCAGAGATTATGACTGATAGAAATTAAATTAACAAGACTCGCTCCGCTTTTTTTGCGGAGCGAGATATCAGGAGGAAAAGTTTATGGAAGAAAATGTATATGATAACAAACTGGAATTTTATCCGTTCAGATTAATAAATGTGGAGAAGAAAAATTATATACTGTCAGGCGCATATGGGGCTATCTATGAATTAGATGAAGAAACAACATCATTATTAAAAAAGAAAAATGACATTGGTAAGAGTAAAATTAAATCAGAAATAGGTACTGTGGAGCTTCAAAAAAAATTAAAACAATTAGAAGAAAGTTTTATAATAAAAACAAATAAGAATTATGCTATAATAGAGAAAATAAATAATCAAAGAAATGTAATCGAAAATATAAGCTGTTTAACCCTTATGGTTTGTCAAAAATGTAATCTTAGATGTAGCTATTGTTATGGTGATGGAGGTGAATATAGCGATAGTGGCGAAATGACTTTTGAAATAGCTTCAAAAGCTATTGATCATCTTTTTAATGTGTCCCCCAGTAAAAATTTATCTATTATATTTTTTGGAGGAGAACCGCTTTTGAAATTTCAACTTATTCAGGAGGTTGTTAAATATGCAGATGAAAAAGCTAATAATTGTGATAAAAATGTAAGATACTCTATTACAACTAATGCTACATTGGTAAATTCCGAAATTGCTGAGTTTTTGGCACATAATCAATTTAATGTGACTGTAAGTATTGATGGAAATGAAGAAAGTAACAATAAGAATAGATATTATGCAAATGGCTCAGGTGGTTTTTTACAGACGATTAATGGCATAAAACTTTTTTCAGAGCAAGGAGTTCATATTTCTGCTAGAGCTACAGTATGTAATAATAATTGCAATAATATCTTGGAAAATTTAAAATCACTTTTAAAAGAGAATTTCTGTTATATTCATTTTGCACCAGCGGCAAATATGATGAACCTTGAATCTTATAACATTTTTATGAAACAGATGAATAAAATAGCCGATTATTACTTTGAATGTATTGCTGGAAAAAGATATAATATTGCAGTGAAAATTAGAAATATAAATGATATAGTGAAGCGAATCCACGTTGGTGGTATTAGAAATAGCCACTGTGGTGCAGGTAATAATATGCTGGCAGTGGATATCCATGGTGAATTATACCCTTGCCACAGATTTGTTTCAAATAAAGAAACACAGATAGGTACTTTGAACCAAGGAATAAATGAAGAAAAAACTGGGAAGCTAAAATTTTCATTAAGTGAAAGTCAGTGCAAAGATTGCTGGGCCGTTGTCCTATGTGGGGGAGGTTGCCCATATGAGAATTATCAGGAAAATAAAGTGATAGAAGTACCTGATGCGGCATTATGTCATGTCATGCGTGAAGTATATGATTATATATTACGAAAGTATTTGTCAATGCCTGATGCTCAAAGAGAAGAGTTTTTTCACTTACATAATTTATGAGTTAGGGTGACAAGGAAGGAGATGTAGGTTATGATCTTGAAAGCAGCCAACATCAAAAAATATTATTATAATAGCGAAAGTGTTATTAAGGCCGTAGATGGTATTAATATCAATGTAGAAAAGGGCGACTTTATAGCTGTAATGGGACAATCTGGTTCCGGTAAATCAACTCTCTTAAAGTGTTTGGCAACTTTTATTCCCATCGATTCAGGTGAGTTGATCATTGACGGTAATCAAATTAATTATAAAAACAGAAAATCATTGCTGGAAACTCGACGCCATGATATCGGATATATTTTTCAGGATTATAATTTATTGGAGCATCTTACTGTAGAAGAAAATATGATCTTACCTTTAATTATAAGCGGCAATATTGGAAAAGCTGAGTTACGGGACAAAGTTGAGAAATTAGCAGGTGAATTGGGAATTGGAGATCTTCTATATAAATATCCTGGAGAAATCTCAGGTGGACAAAAACAGAGGTGTGCGTGTGCAAGAGCATTGATAACCTCGCCTCAGATAGTCTTTGCAGATGAGCCGACGGGAGCCTTGGACAGCAAATCTTCCGAGAAATTTTTAGAACTTATATACGAATTGAATAAGAATCTTGGAACGACGATTATTATGGCCACGCACAATATTATTGCTGCGTCTTATACGAAGAGGACAGTTTTTCTGAAGGATGGTAAAATAATTGAGCAAATAAATAGGCAGGATGGGCATTCTTATAAAGATAGTATTGTTCAAACTGTGGCCTTTAATTAACGAAAATCTGATTCAATATGTATAACGTTCAGATGAAAGGATAATGTAATGGTAAATTATATAAGTCTTGGATTGAAAAATATTAAAAAAAGTATGATAGAATACGGATTGTTTTTCTTTACATTGACTGCTTTGGCAACAATGGTGTTTGCTTTTTTTAATTTATCTCTGTCAAATGTAATATGTTCGTTAAGTGATAATTTGTCTATGCTTTTTAGTATAATAATGTGGATAACTATAACTGTTTTTTTTATTGGTTCCTTTGTAGTTCGATATACAGTCAAATTTATGCTGGAAAGAAGAATGTTGGAATTTCGAGTCTATCATACATTGGGTATGAGCCAAAAATCTTTGATGCTAATGCTTGGCGCTGAAGAATTTGCTATTACAATTTTGACATTAGCATGTGGGATTATAATGGGAAGTCTGTTAAATAAACCACTTACATATCTCGCACTTAGAATATTTAATCTAAATAAAGAATATACCATAGAATTGTCTAGTAAAGCCATATGGTATACTGCAATGTGTTTTCTTCTGTTCTATTTCATTCAAGTGGTAGTATCTTTATCAGTTGTTAAAAGTAGCGAAATGGAATACCAAAATCAAGGATTTAAGAAAAAAGTAGTTTCTGCAAAAAATAATCAAATTACTATTTCAATAGTTGCTTTATTTTTGCTTACTCTGGGCTGTATTTCTTCTTGGTTATTGCTAAATACCAAGGGGGATACTAATATAGTTTTTTTATTGATAGTTGCATTCCTTTCTTATTTGTTTGGAATTATTATCTTTTACAAATCATTTTGGAGTCTGGTGAATTTCGTGTGTAGAAAGACTAAAACATGGAAAACAAAAAAACTTCATCTTTATTTTATGGGTAAGGTTATACGTAATTCCCATAAGTCTTGGAGGAAAACAGTTGTATCTGCTATATTGATTTTTGTATCCGTCGGAACACTGGCGTTAGCAATATCTATGGGTACACTATATCAGGTTAATTTTAAGTCTTATTATCCTTATGATTTCGTGATTTCTGTAGGAATGCCCATGTCCAATGAGAGTATGAATGAGCTAGATAATTATATTCGATCGAAAGCAGATATAAAAGAATCTAACAGTTACTATTTATATTATTCAGATAATATAAAGGAAGTTCCTATTCTGCTATTAAGTGATTATAATTTTTTAAGAAGACAAATTCAGTTAGATGAAAAAAAGTTAAAACCAGATCAGTTTTTAATTAATTCTCAAGACCTTTCAGCCGTGCCTGAGATTAAAAAAATAATAGAAAGCAATGGGAAAATTCGAATAGGGAATACTGATTTATATACAACTGAAAAATATATATTTACTGACGAAATAGAGCAATATCAAGCTGCGGGTGAAAATGGTTATGCAATTGTAGTGCCAGACGATATGAAAGCCTTTATAACACCATATAAGACAAGACTGGTTGCCACAGCTAATTCAGAAGTGCGATCTGAACTGAAAAATAAAATCAATGAGTTTATAGAAAAAAATTGGAATACAGGTATAAAAGAACTTAATCCAGTAATTCAAAAATATGGGAAAGAGCATTTTGAGAAAAGTATAATTGTCAAAGCATGGAGTAAAAATAACTCTTTAAGCGGATATACTTTAGTTACATTTAGCGCGATATATTTTAGTTTATCATTGTTACTTTTACTTGGTTCAGTTATTGCATATGAGCAGTTTTCCGATATTCAAACAGATATTCTAGATTTCAGATTACTTTCTTATACGGGAGTACAATGGAAGGATTGGATACACGAACTAAAAATAGAATGCATTACGAACTTCTTATTACCAGCAATAATTCCCCTTTTAATAACATTTTATCTGGTAGGAATACTTCAATTAAGATATAATGATTATTTCCGTGAAAAACCATTTATTATTATTCAATGCGGGATAATTTCAGTAGGAATTTATTTTATCATGTTTGCCACTTTTGGAATTTGTACATATTTTGTTTATCGAAGGTTATTTAATAAGGAGATGCTTTAGAGAATGAATTATGTTTAAAACTATAAAAAAATGGAAACAAAATTATATTTTTATTCGTATATTAGTAACAACTTATAAGGTACTAAGCAAATCTTCAAAAAAATATTTTATTTTAACAATTTTTCTGAGTATTTTAACTTCTATACCGGATGTGTTAAATTTATATATTTGGAAAAATATAGTAGATGAAATTACCAATCTAATAGGAAACAGTGAAATAGGTTATAGAAAATTGTGTATGTTGTTTTCATTACATATGATTTTAACATTAGCTAATTTAATCATTGGAAAATATACTAATTATATAAAAAGAATTTATGTTATTTATGTAGATCGTTATATTACAGATGAAATGTTAATGGTTATTTCATCACTGGATTTACAAGACTTAGAAGATTCTGATCTTCATAATGATATTCAAAAAACGAATAATGAATCAACTAACCGAAGTATTAAAATTTTAGATCATCTTGTTAGCTTAATTAAAAACTTTGCAATGCTACTGGGAACAATTGGAATTTTGATATCTCTTAAGCCAGAGATTGTAATTATATTAATAATATCAGTGATTCCAAGTGCGGTGATAAACCGAAGATCAATGGAAAAACTTTATGAGGTGTACAATGGTCGTTATGAAGAAATTCGATACAATAGAAATTTAAAAGACACAATATCAAAGTATGAAAATTTCAAGGAACTTAAATTGTTTTCATCTTTTTTATATTTAAAAGATAAAATGGATGCTATATTTGATAAAATCATAAAACAAGATATAGAAGTAAAAAGAGAAATATTAATAAAATCCTCTGTAGGTGATTTCATACAATTAAGTTTAACTTATCTATTTAAGATTTTAATTACAATCTTTGGTGTTTTAAACAAATGTTCCATTGGCTGTATTGTAATTAGTATAGAATCTGCTTCTAGGTTACAAAATGCTCTCATGAATTCTATTGAGATAGTATTATCACTTTACGAAAATTGTTTATATTTGCTGAGTTTTGAAAAATTACAAAAACTTAAAAATGAAAAAAATGAGGAGAAAAGAACAACCAAAATTACAGATTTTGTAATCAATACCATTGAACTAGTTCATGTTTCATTTCGATATAAAATTTCTTTGAAAAATTATGCTCTGAAAGATATCAATCTGAAATTTGAGAAGGGGGGGAATTATGCTATTGTAGGTTATAATGGTAGCGGAAAAACATCTTTAATTAAGTTGATTTCTGGACTTTATGTACCTACAGAAGGTCAGATATTAATAAATGGGATTGATTTAAAATACTATGATAAAGATGTCTATTATGAAAAAATTAGTGCAACATTTCAGGATTTTGTAAAATTTCCATTAACAGTAAGAGAAAATATAGGTATTTCCTTGCACAAGCAGATAGAAAATATGAATTTAATTCTGCATGCTGCCAAAATGGGGAAATCTTATGAGTTTATTTCTCGATTGATGAATCAGTTTGAGACAAAGCTTTTAATAAGCTGGAAAAATAGCGAAGAATTATCTTCTGGGCAGTGGCAGCGAATTGCTATCTCAAGAGGTGTAATGCGAAATCCCCAGTTGATGATATTTGACGAACCAACATCTTCCCTAGATGCAGAATCAGAATCGGAAATTTTTCAAAACCTAATGCAACAGAATGGAGACCGAATTACTCTGCTAATAACACATAGGTTTGTGAATGTTAGAGATCTGGATGCAATTGTTGTGTTAAACCAGGGAAGAGTTGACGGGGTTGGAAAACATGATTTTTTAATTAATACTAATAAGTTATATGCGGCATTATATCAGATACAATCAAATTATTATAGCGATAGAATAAATTAAATAGAAAAATTATTACCGCTTTATCCATTCTTTAGTTATTGGATAAGGTGGTATTTTCTTTCAATAATATATTTACTTTGCAATTGATCAAAAAAATACTTACAGAGCCAATATTGACAACTAATAACATTGCTGGGTTAGGAGAGCTTTCAGGTATGAGTTTTTAGAAAGAACTGCGGAGCTACTTCTGGAAAATGGAGAGTTATGGCATCTTCAGAATTTGAATTAGTGGGAAAAGGGGGTGCACCCATATCCTCTTAGCCTTACCAACTGAAAAGAAAAGAGGAGTTTTCAACGTTACCACAACACAGTGACACAAAAAGAACTTCTTTACGATAATTTTATGAAATTGTAATAATTCAATAGATGTCAGGATGGAAATTATATGGTAAGATAATATAGGACTGCGCTGCCTTAAACGCAGCTTTTTTCATGAAGCAAAGGTTTCCTGAAGGCTGCCGCAGGTAAAAAATGGATATGAGTATGGAGGCCTAGATGAAGCAAAGGAAATTTCACTTACACTTAACATTGTTCGGAACTATCGTTTTAGTACTGGTACTTGTTTTATTGTTCCAGACCTTAAAGGGAAAAGCGGAGCCGATCTTCGATGACAATACCATGACTACATATTATGCAAAAACCGTTCTTGGAACAGCGCCGGATTTGCAGGCAGAGCGGTATTTTAATAAGGACAACTACCAACTTTCCGGCTTCACCTTTGATGTCAGCCAGTGCGACTGGAATAAAGCAGGTACATACCGGGTTCCAGTAATTTACGATGGAAAGAAAACCAACTGTGTGGTGCAGGTGGAGGTTCGCAACACCTTGGAAGAGATACCGGAGACGGTCGCTTCCATCAATGAAAATGCAGTTTTAACAGAGAAGAAGTAAGGAGAAAATCCACATGGAGCGTCATAGCTTAACGACCCTTTGCTACATCGAGAAAGAGGACCAATATCTCATGCTTCACCGCATTAAAAAGAAGAATGATATCAATCAGGATAAATGGCTGGGAGTCGGAGGCCATCTGGAGGAAGGGGAAAGCCCGGAAGATTGTCTTTTAAGAGAAGTAAAGGAAGAAACCGGCCTGACGTTACTGT
>JAEYSH010000080.1 GCA_023434825.1 Methanobacteriota archaeon
ACCTCTACAAGCATTGAAAAAGCAGTTTCCTGTAGACTGTAGCATACATTATTTAAATCAGCGCCGTATTCATATTTTCTAAGGGCTGCTGTTAAAAGTCCTGAAAATGAAAGATCCATCCCTTTAACTGCATAAGGAAGCTTGATAAATTCATTAGCTTTTAATGCGTGTTCTTCTACTTTAGGCCCTCCCGGATGCCCTAGGCCCACTTCACGTGCAAACTGGTCCAGACAGTTTCCAATGGCAATATCCAGGGTTTCCCCGAAAATTCGATACCTTTCAGACTCATAAGCTATTACCTGGGTATTTCCACCGCTTACATAGAGTGATACGGGGTCTTCTGCGCCAGTTGTAAGTCTTCCTATTTCAACGTGACCTATACAGTGATTAACTCCAATAATAGGAATTTTTAGGGAAAGTGCAAGTGATCTTGCTGCAGTTGCAGTCGTTCTAAGCGCTGGGCCAAGTCCAGGTCCTCTTGAAAATGCAACAAGTTCTATTTCACTAATATCTAAATTTGCTTCGTCTAAAGCATCTTTTATAAGTGGAACAATTGAAGCAGCATGGTGTTCAGCAGCTTCTCTTGGATGAATGCCTCCGCTTTCTGGAATAAGCTGCTTACCCTGTGATGCAAGTATATTTCCCTCTGCATCTACTATTCCAACACCAGTCTTTTCTGCAGTTCCTTCTATTCCGATACAAATCAATTATATCACGTCAATCAAATTATAAGATGTAAATTATGTAATTTGTTTTATTTCTAAATCAATAGAATTAAACTCATATATTGAAAATAGATAAATGTAATGATATTTAATTTTGTCATTAATAAATAAGTGGTGGTAATTTGAACAATATGAAATGTTATGGTTCATCAAAATTTATAGATAATCTTAAAAACAAAAATACTTTATTTTTATGCGTTTTTGCTACTACAAAAACATCTAATATCCCTGGAATAACTGGTGCGGGGGCTACACCCGAATTAACAGAATATACGCCTGCAGCAGATTTGGAACTTGTAATGTATGGAACACCTAAGTGTCTTCCAGAAATCCCTCAGACTATTGTTGGAGAAGAACCAGCACCAACACCGGCAGTAATAACAAAAGCATGTCTTGAAATAGCTGATATCCCTTTAATGATTGCAGATGCAGGTGCTGGAGTTAAACCAGATTTACCATTCATTAAATTAGGTGAAAAACCTGCTGAAGATATCAGAACAGGGAATTCTGTTCCTGATGCCAGGGAAATATTTGAAAAAGGTAAAATACTCGGTGAAACATTATCCAAAATCACCGATCATCTTGTAATCGGAGAAAGCACACCAGCAGGCACAACAACTGCTTTAGGGGTTTTAACTGCTCTTGGATATGACGCAAATATGAAAGTGAGCGGCAGCATGCCCGAGAATCCACATGATTTAAAGCAAGAAGTTGTTTTAGAAGGTTTAAAAGCTGCTGGCTACAGTAAAGGAGAAGTTATTGAAGATGCACTTCGAGCAGTTGAAATTGTGGGAGATCCTATGATCCCGGCTGTTGCAGGAGTTGTTATGGGTTCATCCATTCCAGTTACACTTGCTGGAGGTACACAGATGACTGCTGTATGTGCTGTAATTAGAGGAATTGATCCAGACTTTGATTTCTCTAATATATGCATTGCAACAACTATTTTCGTTGCCGAAGACGAAACTTCTGATATTAATCATATAACTCATCAGATTGCAGATATTACAGTTATTGCAATGGATCCAGAATTTGAAAAATCATCTGTTGCGGGACTTAAATGCTATTTAGATGGATCTGTAAAAGAAGGTGTAGGTGCTGGCGGAGCATTATTTGCTGCAACTTTAAAAGGCGCAGATATGGATGATATACGGGCAATGATTGAAGATCTTTGTAAAAAGATTTTCTAATATTATTTTATTTTTAAAGTTTGTGAATTACTTAAATAAATTCTTTGCTTTTGAAGTATTATAAGGCAAATATTGCTTTTTTGAGGGGATATTTTTAGATAATAGAAGTCAAAATACAGGTTTCTTCAATAATCTTGTTATAATACATTTTAAATTAATTTATTTATTATTTTGGAGTATATTATTACTTTTAAAGTAATTTTCAGGTAAATGATAAACTTTATATAGTATATGTTAGAATTACATAACATATAGTTAGAAATGTATAACATTTTGTTTGAAATAAATAACTTTAAGGATGTGATAGAAATGGAAGCTAAATTTAATTATTTTTGGGGATTACTTGGAATTCTAGGATTACTAGGGTATGTTTTAGAAAATCCAGTTTATTATGCGTTTTTTGCATTTTTCCTGTTATTTTTAATACCAGTTTACAATAAAGTGACTAAAAATGAGGATATAAACAAAAAATCAAGTATTGGCAGCGATTATAATAAGTACAAAATAGGTATTTGGGTTGGATCAGCAATATTAATAGTGGATTCATTTTATTTAATAGCTTATAAAACTATGAATGATTTTACTGCAATAGGATTACTCTTTGGGATATTAATTTACGTTGGTAGTTTCTTTGCCTTTATCGGAATGGAAAAAACAGCAAAAGATGAGCGTTTAAGAAAAATAGGAACACTAGCTGCAACATGGTCATGGTACATCACTCTGGTTTTTATTTGCTTTCTTTTAGTTTCAATGTACTGGGCAAACCGAATTCATGATCCTATTGAGTTAATGGGATTGACCGTATTTGTTATGGTTACAACAATGTTAGTAGCAAATACAATTTTAAGTCGTATAGGGGATATAGATTATATGGATTAAAATCACCCAAAAGATAGTAAAATGTTAAAATATGATTTAAATATCAAAATGGGATTTTATGAAAACAAGAATTAAAGAATATAGGGCTAAACATAATTTAACTCAAGCTGAACTTGCAGAAAAAGTAGGAGTTAGGAGAGAGACAATAGTATTTCTTGAAAAAGGTAAATATAATCCCTCTTTAAAATTAGCTCATGATATAGCCGTAGTTTTAAAAACAAAAATAGATGATTTATTTATATTTGAAGAAGATAAAGAAAAAAGAAAATAGGATTTTTTAAAATACAAATAATGAAAGAATTATAGCTAATATCCCTACAATCCAACAGTAATAGGCAAAAATCACCAACCCTCTTTCTTTTATTAATATTAATATCAACTTGATAGCCATGTAACCAGCTACAAGAGCACCTAAGAAACCGGCTATTAGTGCTCCGATATTTTCATCTGCTAGGGAGGTAATATCTTTCACCTGTATAAGTGCTGCACCTAAAATAGCGATTATTGAAAGTAAAAAGCTGTAACGTGCTGCTAATTCTCGATCAACACCTAAAAACAGTGCAGCAGAAATTGTTGCTCCAGATCTTGATATTCCCGGGAAAATAGCAAAAGCCTGTGCTAAACCTATTACCAGTGAATTTTTAAAAGTCATTTCTTTCACGCTTTTTCTTTCTGTAATCCTTTTGGATACTCTTTCTGATCCCCAAAGTAGGAAACCAGTTATAATTAAAAAGAATCCTGTAGCAACAACATTACTGTAAAAACCTTCAAAAAAGTCTTTAAGAAATATACCTGCAATACCTGAAGGTATCATACCGATTATAATCAACCATGCCAGTTTTTTGAATTGATCTTCTTTTAGACCTTCTTTAAACCGTCTTTTAGTCATATCTCCTAAACTTGAAACGAAAGATTTTAATATCTTGATTATATCCTTCCAGAAGAAACCTATTACCGCTGCAAGACTTCCAACGTGCAGAAGTGTATCATAGGCCAGACTGGACTGGACATTGAGAATTGCAGGAACAAATACCAGATGAGCGGAGCTGCTAACTGGTAAAAATTCAGTTAATCCCTGGACAATACCCAGAATTAATCCTTGTAAAATATCCATTTTATCACCATGATTTATAATTTAACTAAATATTAACTATTAAAAAGTATTTTTAAAGATGTAATTTATAAACTAATAAACATTTTCCCAAATCTAAAAAATAATTTTTTTTATCGATATTTTTCTAATTAATTTAACATAAGAATTTACTTTGTTTTCCAGTGATTAAGCTCCTGTTTGTATTTTTTAGAATATTTGAGCGTTCTCATAAAATTAGTTGATCCATGCAAGTTCCACCCTATTTTTTTCTGGTTTAAATCGTAAATTAATGTGGATTTTGTTCTTTTAATATAGTCTAAGGCTTCTCTTACTGTTGATTCGTTATTTGATGTTTGCGTAGTTATATACCATTTCATGAAATTATTTATTGCTTTTTTTTGCTGTAATTTATGTCTTTTTCCCCACATTAGTATTTTTCTCCTTTAAATTTTATATAAGCTAATGGATTGAATTTTAGACTAAAATAGCAAATAATAAAGGGCTATAAATATAAAACAGGATATAAATCGTTATAGAAGATATTAAATATGTGTAAAATTTAATAAAATTTCTTATTCACTAGATTATTGGGTTTATTTGCATCGATTTTTATTTAGAATGGAGAAATCAAAGTTTTCAAACTTCAAATACATGGGTGCTACCTATCATTTGTTCCTAAAATTCTTTAGGTCTAATCTTTTCCATAATTAGTTGCGAATATGATTTGTGACTTATTCAATCATTATAATACTCTATAACTAATTTTTTATAGATTCACAGATTATTTGCTTAATTTAGTTATGTATCCTCGTATTTTATCATCATAAATCCTTTAAATTTTTTTGAGTTCATCTGGCAATTAGTTGTTATATTTTCCACGTTTTCAATTCATTCTAATACCTTTTTGGGCTTATTTCTATAAATTGAGTTAAATATTAATGAATAAGTGAAAATCAAATTATAAATTCCAGTTTTTTTAACCGTAAAAATTAAGTAAATATATTAAAATTTTTTTAATTCTAATAGTCTAGAAATAAAAAAGAATAAATCAATTATGCATAATTACTTTCTTCGTAATCTATTTATTCTACATTTTGTAAATAAATTAATTTGTGTTTTTTATCGTTATTCGAATACAATATTTCAATAATTCCTTTATCTTTATCCAGTGATATTTCACTTATATTTGACTGGCCAACAGTATATGTTGAAATTTGGCCATTTATTGTAACGTTTAATATTCCAAGCCATATTTTCATTTAATTCCTCCTAATAATCATCTAAGCTAACCTTTTCGAGCATAAAATTAAAAAGGGCATATAATCAAAAAATAAACATTAAATTATCCTATAAGCCATTTAGGATTAATTTCAACATCTTTAACTCCATCAACACAGCATAATTGGCCTAATGCTCTTTTAATACCGGAATGAGTTACTGCAACGGCGTCAAAATAGATCCAATCAGGGTATTCTTTGCCTTTAATTCTTAGCCAAACATGACCATACCAGTTTTTACCACAAAAAACTTTTCCATGTACGTAATCTGCTTGATAATCCATTTCTTCAAGTATTGGCTTTAAAAGCTGAGTATAATCGGTACAATTAATTCCAATACCTTTAGATAATCTTAGTATGGCCTCTTGATTACTGAAAGTATCATTATAATAAAAAGCATACTTGCACTTGGATATTTGGTTATAGAGTTCTGAAGCTGTGTTAAAAGTACCTATGATTCCTTCTAGTTTTTGTTTAAGTGATAATTCACCTGAATTTGCTGATTTATTTCCCGATTTCCACCCCATAGCTCGTTGAGTTATGGGGCCGACTATTCCATCTGGTTTTAATCCCATTCTTTTTTGGTAATTGATAACAGCGATTTGTGTGTACTTTCCAAAATATCCATCAATTTTTCCTAAATAGTATCCTTTTTCTTTTAAAAATATCTGTAGTTGTTTTACATCTTCTCCTTTAATTCCAATACATAAATCGATCATAAAATCACCTTTTTTCTCTTAAAAATTAAAAATATAAGCATATAAAAAAAATTCATGTTAAAAATAAATTGTTATATGAAGAACTAAATTATATAATTAAAAATTACACACAGATAAAGCTTAAATATGAGAAAAAAATTTTCTCACGCTTTATGCAAAATAATAAGTATAAAAAATAGGTTCTTCATTAAAAATTAAAGTATTTGATTTTTAGTTAATAGTTCTACAATTATTTTGATAAAATTACATCTTTATTAGATTATATTCTATCCTTCTAAAATTGCAAAAATGCACATTATCACCTCTTAATATCTAACTGTTCGATTATTCTTATAAAATTCCATTAAAGCTTTCTGTCTTCGTTTGAACTCACCCGGCAAGCGATTTATACCTAAAGTAGTATTGAATATTTCGCTTTCAATGTCCAATGATTGTGCAATACCTTCAATTTGATAATTACCTTTCAAATTGACTGACCCTATATTGGTCAAAACGAAATGGTAGGGTCTGAACGCTACATTTCCGTTAACATTTATCTCTGTCCCGATTTTCTTTAATTTATTTTCATCTACATACCTTTGTACACTTGCTTGGCCCTGTGCTGTGGACATTATATCTGCTAATTCTTCTGATGTTTTTACACGTCTATATTTTTTAATAGCATTTATGTCCCATGCATATGATTTATTAATAGTTCCTCCAATATCATATGTTCCTCTTCTTTGAGTACATAAACCGTCACTTAATGGGTCATAATTCCATGTATTAACTTCTATGACGTTTTTATTCTCATCTACATCTACTGGCGAACCTGTAATCCCATCAGGAACCATATATAAATAATCTTCAGTACGGTCCTTACCAGGAACAATACATGCAACATAACTTGTTTCTTTACACAATCTTTTCATTACCTCGTAACAATTACTTGTATCTGCATTATTGAATTGTGGATTATCTGCAATTGCTTTATATGCAGTTAAAGCAGTTGTGTACATTCCATAATTATTTGCATTTGTAACCATATTTGCATCAACAGCACCTGTGATACTAATTTTAGAAATCCAATATTCTGTACTGGGTGTAACGGTGTCGAACCATGCTTTTAAAGGAGCGTCAAACCAACTCCATGCATTTGTATTTACGTATCCAACGGTACCTATTTTATTCGTTGTTGGTGAAGGCCCTGAAAATTGAATGTTATATTTAACAGATTTAGAAATATCCTGCCCTGCTTTGTGCATATAAACGGCCACATTTATTGGCATCAAACTAGGAAATGCACCGAAATTATATGTAAACCCAAAATTAGTATATTTATATGCATTGTATGGTTCTGAACTCTGCCATAAAATTATTTCACCAGAATTAGACACATTACTAGGTTTAATCCTCGTACCTAAACTATCATTAAAGGTTTTGGTGTAGCCTGCAATTGGCTGTACTTTATTATAATTTTTCTGTTCATTGAAATATACTGCCAAAGTCTCTTCTGCATTCTGTTTATTAAATGTTAAAGGATATTCAATAATACTTGTTAAATATTGTCCAACATCATAAACATTATTAAATTGGGTATAATTCCCATCAGGAGGGGTTCCAATGGCTATATTTTTGTAGCATGGTTGCATCACCATGTCTAACATACGATCCATACATTTAATTACGATATTCCCGTTAGAAATTACAGGCGCGATAACATATCCTCCGAATTTAGGAATGGCATATTTGTATTCATGACCAAGTTCAAATGTAACTGGATCCGAAAAATCTGTAAAAAGTAAGCTTTCATTATTTTCATTAAATAATTTATTTTCCAATGAAAGAGTTGCAGTTAAAATATTATTTTCTGCCACATTATTTTCTGTAAACTCCACAGAAAGAAGATCTAATGGAATAGCACGTTTTTCTATGCTAGCCTTATCGCTTGAGGCTACATACCGTTTAATTGGATAAATAAATATTTCGGACGCATATGCCGGAGCGACAGGGAAATTTATTTTAAAATTATGATTCCCTCTTTTATACCAGGCAATCGGAAACATTATAGTTTCTGTATGCCCGTATCCCGATGCTGTAGATGTAGAAATATCTTTCCATATAAGATTATTGTCAACATATAATCTTATTTTACCAGTATATTGAGCATTCCGGAGAACTCTCAACATTATAAGATAATAGCCATCTTCTTCTAATGAAATTGTTTTTGTAACATCTCCCGTTGTACCTCCTATTAATCTAAATGAACCTTCATCCAAATCAGAATTCCAAATTCCATAATCTAAACCAGGACCTTTTATCCAATCTGTAAAATCAGAATAGTAACATTTTTCAATGTCTCTGGCATTAATAGTTAATTTCCAGTAAGGTTTTTCAATAACCTTAAAATTAGGGGCTTCAGGAGCTGTTGGTCTAAATCCATAAGATACCATAATATCATTCCCCTTCTATTTTACTATTTCCAAGCATAAAACAAGGATAATCAATTAAACGTTTTTCTAAAATTCCTGTGTCCTTTACATTATAATTTTTCTTATTTTTAGTGTAAAAAGCTTTAAAATCTTTATTTTTATAGTAGACTTGTTTTTTGCTTCTTTCAAAATCAATGCTTATATAAATGTTTTTATTAGGATTCATACACAAGCCTCCGTATTGTAACCATGAACTGTTTTTTTTAGGGGAATTATGGCTTTAGTATTCTTACTTATAATGCTTAAATCATCTTTTAATTCAATTATTGTATCTAATATTATTATATTACGCATATAAGTATTTATTTGTGAATTTCCACTAGAATTAGCGCCTATATTTAAATTATAACTTACAGGTAATTGTGGATTTGATATAGTATTTCCTACTTGAATGCCATTTAAGAATAGTTTTGCTTTTGTTGAATCCCATGTAAATCTTATTTTATATCGTTCGCCTTCGCTAAAAATGTAATTTCCGCTTGCTGAAGCTGAATTTCCAGCATATTGTAGTAATACTGATAAATTGCCTGAGGTGTCTTTCGTTAATCGGAGTGAATTAGCTGCTTCTGCATTTTCCAGGGTAAAAATGTATCTAGTAATTGAATTGTTTATAAATGCTTTATTTGCATAAAATTCAACTTCAATAGTTCCACAATTCAAATTCATAACACTACCTTCAACTGTATTGGACCAAGTACTTGGAATTGTACCTAATGTTGGTTCAGAACTTAAAAAAGGCTTTATATACACGTAATCAACGTATGTTTGACAAATACCGGTCTCAGTGCCTATTGAAATTTTACAATTTGTATCGGGTTTCATCCAATTTTTAGATTCATGATACATAACTCCATTTACATACATGTATCCATTGTTATTTTCATCTCTTGCGAATTTAAACGTATTATATTGTCCTGTTGGAAGAGGAATTCCACTGATATATCCATCACTTTGTTCTCCATTGGTTAAATTTTGAATTGCATTGTTTGTAAATTGAATCCAAAAACAATTATATCCACTTTCGGAAGAAACACATATTCTTCTTTGTGGAAATGCTTGAGCAACTTTTATTCTGGTTTCTACAAGAAAACCACCCCTTAAAGTAACAGGTGCTTCAACACCAGCATCAGGATCGGATATAAGTAATTCTCCATTTGAAATAGAATTTCCACCTCTTAATGTCCATTTACTTAAATTCCCACTAAAATAGTCATAGAACAAATAAACTGCATTCGGATCACTAACATCTGTGGCGGATAGATTTCCGACCCACATTTTAATATCCATTTGGCTATTTAATGCTTGTGAAGGGATGCGTATATCAAAAGTAGCTGTGACACCATCAGTTTTTGAGACAATATTATGTGAATAAATAGTATTTCCATCTTCACTTGTAAATCTTATATCTCCAAAATCTGTTCGCATAACTGTTTCATAAGGAATAGTTACTGTTAAAACGTAGAATCCATAAACATTAACAACTGAAGATTCAGTATAAGGGACTAATTTATAATAAATCCATCCATTCATAGGATTACTTGAAATACCATCACTTGAATTGTCATTACTTAAATCCTCATATATTTCTAGATTATATGTTTCTGCATTCCGGGTTGTTCCTCCAAGTGTCCATGAAGTGGGATAAGCTTTATTTTCTAATTGACACAATTTTGGATCTCCAGATGGAGTAAAAGTAACTTTATTATTCGTTACTATGAATGTTAAGCTTTCTCCAGCTTTTAATGTACCTTTTGCTCCTCCTGAAAGAGTTAAACTTCCAGATGATCCATTTATCTTAACAGTATAAGTTCCGTTTAATGTTCCAGAAGTCCAAGAAGAGTTGAATGTTTGACTTAAAGTATTTGTAAATAAATTTGTTGTAGATTCTTCAATTAAAAATCCATCATCAAATCTTGCCTGGCCTGCAGGGATACTATTTCCATATTTATCATAAGCAAGACTGGTTCGACTGAAATTAATAGCCAGGGGTCTTTTTTTAAGCCAGGATTTAAAATCATTAAAACTAAAGCCATTCCAAATTTTCATAATCCAACCTCTAAAGGTTTAATATATTGACTAATCTGGATAAAACACTCTTTTGAGATACTGATTGATTTATTATAGTCGCTAGATGCATTTTTATCGTAATGTCCAATGATTGTTATGTCATCAGCAGGAATAGAATCAGATTTTATTGAGGTGGGTGATGTTTTTACCAGTAGCATGCGATATTGGTCAGTAGAATTGTATATATTACAATAAAAATTGGTTGACACAGATATGTCTTCATTTTTAGATGGAAGATTCCTTGTTTGCCCATCATGCACATAATTTTCTTTTAATCCATATCTTATGGGAGTTTGAGCGTGTTGAACATATACAAATGGTTTTCCTTGTCTTAATGTCCATATAGTGTCATTAATCTGGATTTGAATGACATTTGAATTAATTACACGTGCTTTTAAAAAATCAATATGTCCGATGCTAAAAGTGTTTAAATAAACATAATCTTCGGTTACAGAATCCCAATAATAGTATTCAACACCGTTATCTTTGATATTTAAACAAACAAGGCCATTTTTAAAGAAAAATTCATTGGGAATTAATATTTCCTGGACATCGGTAAGAAGTCTTTCAGTTTTATCAGGATTATTACTATTAATTCCAGTTACCATTCCCTTTAACTGTTCTCTCGGATTCAAATACTGAAATACTAATTCTTTTGTCGGATTAACGTAACAAGAAATATCTCCCTCTTCACTAGGACGTACAAAATCAGGATTAAAACGTGTTTTTGCACCTGCGGGTAAGGATACTATACTTTTAAATTCCATAATTAAACATCTCCGGTTTCAGTAACTCTAATTTTATCTATTGTAGGTGATGTTGCTCCATTTGCAGTTAAAGTAGCAACTAATCTTAAATTAACATGGGATAAGCTGCTTATGTCTATCTTATCTCCTGTTTGGTTTGTAAGCAATGGTGAATTGTCAGAAGCATTTAAAACATCCCATGTAATGCTACATCCTGAGGGGATTGTCTGAGTCAGTTCTATTTGTCCCCAATTTGTTTTGGAATTATCTATTGGTTGGAATCGTTGGTATGTACCGCTTTTATACCTCCACCATACAACAGTTCTTATAAAATCACAATGAGATCTACATCCATTTGTATACATTGATGAAGCAAATGCTGCCCACATTCCATTAACTCTTGCTGGTGTCAATGAATTTACATCATAGCCGAATTGTGAAGCCCAGATTTCAAAATAGATCCAGTTTGAACCATCATAGTATCTCCAATCTCCATTATTGCTATAACGCCAAATCCTATCC
>JAEYSH010000090.1 GCA_023434825.1 Methanobacteriota archaeon
GTTTTGGTTCTCTTAGTACCTTAAATGTGCTTATTTTTCCTATTTTTTCGATGTAATTGCTGTCTTCACCAAAATCATAAGATTCATCAAAACCATCTATCTTTTCATGTAGATCTTTGGTTGTTAAAATACCATAACATCCAGCCCCATGAGGCTTTATAGATTCAACACTCCGCATGAACAGATTAGCAAAATCATGCAGCAACTTATCCTTTCTGCTGTCACTTAAAGGTATTAACTGAGTTATACCAATACCCAGTTCATTATCTTTAAATTCATTTAAAGCTGATTTAAGATAACCTTCAGTCAATATGACATCGGCATCTAAAAACAATAAGTATTCACCTTTAGCTGCTTTTGCGCCACTATTTCTGCCTACTGCAGGAGATCCACCTTCTACAATCTTACATCCATAAGATTTTGCTATTTCCCGTGTTTTATCTGTTGATTTTGCATCAGCAACGATGATTTCATAATCATGAAAATTTTGTTCATCTATACTTTGAAGTAATTTGGGAAGATATTTTTCTTCATTATAAGTTGGAATAATTATACTAAGCATCAAACTAAATTTTATTTTATTCACTTTTAAATTTTGTCCCAAGTTACTAAATAGAATAGATATGATGATATTATCTAAAAAAAGAGTTATTACTAAATATTTATTAGTTCTAGATATTTATATATTTTTATAATTAATTTGAGAAGTTATAAAACGTTGTATACTTAAATAATCAAATATTATTCAATTAATTTTTAATCTAGCAAAATAAAATTAATAAAAATTCTTAAAAATCAAAAAATGGAAGAGTTATCCTCCACCATCACAAAGTTCAGTGGACATATCAACATCTTCATCCACTAATTTTTTCATTTTCTTGACTCTTTCCTTTAGATCTTCTTTAGTAGCCTTTTTAACCAGTTTATCAGTTTTTTCAACCACTTGAAGAGTGTCACTTTTATACCAGAGGTCCGTACTGTCAACTTTAGCCCATGTATCTTCTTCAATAGTTTTAATATCTGAAACTTTACCTATTGTACCTGTTCCACCGTATATAACATATGTTCCAGCAGCTATAGTTCTCCCATAATTATCAAGTACTTCCATTGATTCACCTCCGTCAATAAAAAAACTTTATGAAATTAATTATTCTTTACCAAGAGTAATTCTTTTTTTAGGTTTAGGTTTTTCTTCTTCAACCTCTTTTTCTTCCTCTTCAATTTCTTCTATTGAACTTCCCTCAAGATTTAAAAGAACATAATCCCCTATCTGGTTTATATCTTCTGGTTTAATCTGGAAATTTTTATTTCTAAGCCACATATCACCTGTTGAAACAGTGATTGAAGTAATTGTCCCTTCTTTAGGCATTAAATCAATATCTGACACTTTACCAATTTCAACTGCATTATTATCAAGCACTTTTTTACCCCGAAATTCACTTACTTGCATGACTTATCACTCCAAACTTTTTATATAAACATATTATTTTGTTTATAATAATTAAATAATGGTTTTTATTTATAAATTAAAAATTCAATTCATTATCAATTTTTTAATTAGCTATAATTTCCTTTTTTGAGCTATTTACTGTCATTTTTTTATCAATTCAATTGTCTTTTTGATATTATGAATTTCTAAATCAATTTCCTCTTTATCTTCTCTTTTTAAACGTTCTGATTCTAATTCATTTAATCGATCATCTAATTTTTCTAATAAAACAGATTCCAGTTTTTTAACTCCATAAGGATTTACTGGAGTAAAAATTGATTTAACCCTTAAATAATATTGAGGATTATTAACCATTCTTTCAATTAAGTCTTTGTCATTTGAAATAGAATTGAAAACTTTTGAAGACATTGGATTTTCATTAAAATTCTTACGGAATTCAACTTGCATATTTCGATAATCTTCAGGAGTTTCAACCTTAATATTTGTATTCCCATTTCCCATTATCATATTTTTAAAAACATTTATCAAATATTCGTTGAAATGTAATTTATGCATCTTATAAACTTTTGATATGTTTTTATAATACATAGCTGCAGTAATCAAAGGTTTATCTGATTTAAAACTAAATTCCATACCTCCAAGTGTTACTGCTTCCATATTTTTAGATTTATAATCTCCAAAATATTCTTTAATTATATCAACTACTTCGTCATGACCTAATTCTCTAATCATTAGTTTATCGGCCATTAATTCAAATTTATCTTGATCAGACATTTTAGAATCATCCATAATCGTCACCCCTAAGTCAATTGTAAACAAATGATAATAAAATATTCATATTATTTTATTTATTCCACTATATTTGAAATTAATTCCACCCTATTAAATGTTATCCAAAATATGAATGTTCCAGTACATATTTAAATTCCAAAGGACTAATAAGTACTTAAATCTTTTAAAAATACTTTATCAAGATTAATTTATATTTTTACCCTTTTAACAAAATTTATTAATATCTTAAACCATATTAAACTCTGTGAAAAAATGAAAGGATCGTTTAAAATATTCAGTATTTCTGGAATTCCTGTGGAATTGCATATCTCTTTTTTACTATTGATTTTATTTATATTCGCACTGGCTTTCTTTGGAATATTCACTTTATATGTGGCATTCTTAATCATTCTCCTTTTTGTAACAGTAGTAATTCATGAACTAGCACATTCTTATGTTGCAAAAAGATATGGAGTGCCAGTTGAAAGAATAATTCTGCTTCCAATTGGAGGTGTTTCTGCAATGGGAGAAATACCTAA
>JAEYSH010000109.1 GCA_023434825.1 Methanobacteriota archaeon
AAGTGAACTAGTCCAAAAACTCCACATGATGGAGCTCCCACTTACAGTTAAATCTACATGCTACGGGGCTGTAGTTCATGGTGAAGAAGATGTCGTTAATGAAGCTATCGAAAAAATAAGGGATTTAGATCCGTGTAATATATTTACAAAGGACAGGGGATTCCCACCAGGAGATCCAAGACGTTGCAGAGCAAAAAGAGGAGCAGCAAGGGAAGGTTTCCATCAACTCGAAAAAGAATTTGAACTCCTTGATAGTGTCAGCAAGGCACTTGCTAATCCGAGGGAAGTTCATGTAGAAAAAGCCTGTAAACTTGATCCAGATGCTCTTAAAAAACTAATAAAGGAATGTGAGAGCAAATAAATCTTATTTAAATGATTATAAATAAAGAGGGTTGATAAAATGCAAATAACTTCTTCTTCAGGAAGTAAAGAGATAGCACCAATTGCACTTGCTATCCATGAACTTGTAAACAACTTGCCAACAACAATGCGCACTAAAGAGTCAAAAGGAGTTAGAATAGAAGATGGTAAAGTCATAGATTATGAATATACTGGCCCTATTCTCGAGAAAGCCCTGGTTGAAGGTAAATCCATTCATGAAATTCCTGAAAATGGTGCATATTCTGGAATTCCAATAGTAGCTGTCCCTATAAAAGAAGGAAATGAAGTTATAGGCGCAATAGGTCTTGTAGATATAACACAAGGAATATTTAGCGATCTTAAAGAGATAACCAGAAGGCCAGAACCATCAATCCAAACCCACAAAAGGGGGAGTTTTATTAATATTATAAAATCAAAAAACATTTCTACGGAGGTATTAAATTGAAAATTGCGATATTTCCTCCAAATTCGTTAATATTGGCAGATTTAGTTGAAAGAAAAGGACATGAAGCACTTTCATTGCAAAAAGAAATAAGAAAAAAAGTTACAGATCCAGAGATTGACTCTCCACCATTTAATATAACTGAAGAAGAACCCATTAAAGGGCTTAAATATGCTGCAATTGAAGTTCCATCAGGAGTTAGGGGAAGAATGGCCATATTTGGACCTCTAATTGATGAAGCTGACGCTGCAATTATCATGGAAGAAGCACCCTACGGATTTGGTTGTGTGGGATGTGCACGAACAAATGAACTTTCCATGTTTTATTTAAGGAAAAGGAATATTCCAATTTTAGAGCTTCAATATCCAACATCTAACGATGAAGCTGTAGAAATGGTAAATACAATTAACACATTCTTAGACGAACTGGAGGAAAAAAATGGTTAAAATAGCCCAATTATCCTGCGGAACCGAATACAGTGGTGTTCAAAAGGAAATTGAAAAAGCCGCTGAAACATTTGGCGCTGAAATAACTATTCCAGAAGCAGATCTGGATTATATTGACGAAGCTTATAAAAAATTTGGTTTTAACGCTGCAAGCTCAAGCATACGCCTTATGATAGCACGAGCAATGTCTTTAGCTGAAGGAAAAGCTGAAGCAGATGCTGTTTTTATTGCTTCATGTTTTAGATGTGCAGAAGGAGCACTGGTAAGAAATGAAATCAGACGGTTTATCCAGCAAAACACAGATTTACCTGTTGTAACTTATTCATTTACTGAAAGAACAAAAGCAGATGAGTTATTCATAAGAATGGAAGCTTTATCTACTATTGTAGAAAGAAAGAGTTTACTTGCCCGTGAAAAACAGGAAGGCCTTACTCTTGGAGTAGATTCCGGTTCAACAACTACTAAAGTCGTTTTAATGGAAAATGATAAAATTATTGGAACTGGATGGGTTCCTACAACCGATGTTATTGGATCTGCCCAAGAAGGGATGGATCTTGCGTTTGCGGATACAGGATATAAATTAGATGACATTGACGGGATGGGAGTAACTGGTTATGGAAGAATGACCATAGGAAAACATTTTGATGCTGCTTTAACTCAAGAAGAACTAAGTGTAAATTCAAAAGGTGCTGTTTACTTAGCAGGCCGTCAAAAAGGCGAAGCAACCGTTCTTGATATTGGTGGAATGGATAACAAAGTCATTACAGTTAACGATGGTATTCCAGACAACTTTACCATGGGCGGTATTTGTGCAGGAGCATCTGGTAGATTCTTAGAAATAACCTCCAGAAGGCTTGGTGTAGATATTGGTGATCTTGGAGCCATGGCAATGAAAGGAAACTTCAAAAAAGCATTATTAAACAGTTACTGTATTGTATTTGGTATTCAAGACCTAGTTACATCACTTGCTGCTGGAAATACTAAGGAAGATGTAGCTGCCGCTGCATGTTATTCTGTAGCAGAACAAGTTTATGAACAGCAACTTCAAGAAATTGACGTACGAGAGCCTCTAATACAAGTAGGTGGAACTTCACTTATAGAGGGACTTGTAGAAGCAGTAAGTACTGTATTAGGTGGTATTGAAGTTATCGTTCCTGAAAATTCACAGCATATAGGCGCTGTTGGAGCTGCCCTTTTAGTATCTGGTCTTGGAAAAAAGTGAATTTGGAGATTTAAATGTTAGTTGAATGTTATGATCCACAGGGTGCAGAAGTCTATGAGATGATCATAAGACAAATAATGCAAGATGTACAGATTTCAAGGTCAATAAAAGATATGAAAGTCTATGTAGACCCTCGAGAACCAGTATTTATTATTATAATTAAATTTGAAAAAGCTGCATCTCCAATTACCATTGACGACTTTACAGAATACAAATATGATAAGGCTGAAAATGCAACATATATACGAGTTAAAGATGAAACTTATCTTCCAGAACTATTGCAAAAATTATGGGAAATAGAAGGTAGAGAAAAAATACAACAGCCAAGTAGATTTGAAATTATTATCAATGACCCTCAAATTGAACTTAAAGGCATAGCTATCCACGATCCAAAGGAAGATTTGCAAAAGAAACTGTATGATGCAATATTTAGAATAATTCCCGAAGGTTTTAAAGTAGTTAGACACTACTCAAAAGGGAATATTATCGCACTGGTATGCTCTGATGAAATAATTAAAGATGAATGGATTAAAAAGCAGGATGAAATGATTAAAGAGTTAAAATAAGGATTTAATCATCACTTGGAGGAAAATATTATGAAAGAAAGCAAATTTGCACATATGACCAAGGTACACCCTTGTTTTAATGAAAAAATGCACGATAAAGTTGGAAGAATACACGTTCCAATAGCCCCTAAATGTAATATTCAATGTAATTTCTGTACAAGAGATATTAACAAATGTGAAGTCCGTCCTGGCGTTACATCAAAAGTAATGAACGTTGAAGATGCAATAGAGCACGTTAGAAAAGTAACTGGTGAAATGCCAATTTCAGTAGTTGGTGTTGCTGGTCCCGGAGATGCGCTTTTTAACGATGCAACATTTGAGTTCTTTAAAAGAGTTGACGAAGAATTCCCTGACTTAATAAAATGTATGAGTACAAACGGGCTTCTTTTACCAGAAAAAGCAGATTTACTTGCAGAATTAAAGATCAATACCATTACAGTAACTGTAAACGCTATTGACCCTGAAATAGGAAAAGAAATCTATTCTGGTGTTTTCTATGATGGTAAATTATATCAGGGAAAAGAAGCATTTGAAATTCTCTCAAAAAATCAGCTTGAAGGAATTAAGATGATATCTGAAAGAGGCATTGTTGTTAAAGTAAATGCCGTTTTAATTCCAGGAATTAACGATAAACACATTATAGACATAGCCAAAGCAGTGAAAGAACAGGGAGCATCATTAATGAACGTTCTTCCACTAATACCACTTAACAAGTTTAAAGACATACCAAAACCGGGATGTAACGAAATCAGCCAGGTTCGAGATCAGGTTGAGGAAATAATTCCAGTATTTAGAGCATGTACTCAATGTAGGGCTGATGCTTACGGTATTCCTGGAAAACATGGTGAAGATAAACACTTAGATATGACTCCTGCAAGTCATTACTAATTTATTTTTATTTTTTTTAATTTTAAAAGTATATTAAGGTAATTAACATGAAGACAATGTACTGGAAGGACAATCACCTATTTTTATTAGATCAAACCAAACTACCTGATGAAATCACTTATTTTGAATGTAAGAATTATAAAGACGTGATTCACGGAATAAAAACAATGAAAGTACGTGGCGCTCCGGCAATAGGAGTTGCAGCAGCTTTTGGAATGGCTCTTGCAGATCTTGAAGGTGTTGATATCCAAAAAGCTGGAGAAGAAATTAAAGCAGCACGACCTACAGCTGTAAATCTTTTTTGGGCTGTTGATAGGGTGTTAAAATCAGATAATGCACTTGAAGAAGCATTAAAGATGTTTGATGAAGACATTGAAACCAATAAAGCCATTGGAAAATATGGGGCCACTGTTATAGATGATGGAGATACTATCTTAACTCATTGTAATGCTGGTGCTTTGGCTTGTGTTGATTATGGAACTGCTTTGGGCGTTATTAGAGCTGCAAATGAAGAAGGAAAAAAAATTAAGGTCATATGTGATGAAACAAGACCATTTTGTCAGGGAGCTAAGCTCAGTGTCTTTGAAATGCAACAGGAAAATATTCCAGTTAAATTAATTGTAGATAATGCAGCAGCAAGGATGATGCAGATAGGAAAAGTAAATAAAGTCGTTGTTGGTGCAGATAGGGTTGCAAAAGGTGGAATAGCTAATAAAATTGGTACATTGATGGTTGCACTTGCTGCAAAGAGATTTGGGATCCCATTTTATGTAGCAGCACCAAAAAGTACATTTGATTTTGAAAATTCAATATTTGACATAGAAATTGAAGAAAGAGATCCAAATGAAGTGCTTTATTTTGGAGAGTGTCGTGTTGCGCCTGAAGGAACAGAAGTAGAGAATCCTTCATTTGATGTAGTTCCAAGTGACCTTATTACAGGGATAATTACTGAAGAAGGGATTTTAGACCCCTTTTAATTTTATTTTTCTGATATTTCCTTGAGTTTTTTTAGAGCTTTTAGCCACATGTCCTGAAATGTCTTCTTATAATCATCTTCCACTTTCATATCCGATAATAAATCCACCTGCACCTCAGTTTTACCACCTATATCTTTAAAAGTGTAATTTTCAAGCGAACCCGACCATTGCTTAGCCTCTTTGCTAGAAGTATCTTCTTTACCATCATGGACGATTCCTTTATTTTCAATAGATACAAACTCATAAAGCTTATTTTCTTTTATTCTGCTCACCATGCCTGACATCTTTCCATTTTCATCAGGAGAAAGGAAAAATATTTTGCTCCCCTCACTCCAGTCCCCAACGTAATGTGAACCGGGCATGAATACATCTGTCCATTGCCGATAAGTATCCTGATCGAGCATTGTTTTCCAAACCTTTTCTTTTGGCGCATTTATAATAATTGAAAAATTCATTTCTTCCATATTTTCCCCTCATTTAATCCGATTTTATCTTTTCGTCAGAAGTTCGGCGAGTTTATCTAATGACTCATTCCAGCCCTGCTTCATATCATTCAAATCTGTTTCACTGAGATTTTCGACGTCAGAATGTTTCAAAATGAGCTTTGTTTTATTTCCCCTTTCTTCAAAGGTCACATTGATTTGCATTTCCATTGGAAATCCTGATTCCATTCCATAATATGTCGCTGAAACTTTATTTCCATCTTTATCTGCAAAGGAATCTGTCATTACCAACTGTTCAGGTTCGACTATCTCGCGATAAACACCTTTGCTGCAGAAATCCTGTCCTTCAGTTGACCTCATGCAGTTGAAATATTCACTGCCCTCTCGTAAATCTATCTTAGCAACAGGTGTTGTAAATTCTCTAGGCCCCCACCATTGCTTAAACATGTCAGGATCAGTCCATGCTTTCCATAAAACTTCACGCGGTACATTGAATTCACGTGTAATGTTTAATTCTTTTTTATCTGCCATTATTTCAACTCCTTTCTTTTTACGATTTAATGCTTTTTCGCGCCTTATTGCACTCATAACATCCTCCTTCTGGATGATGAAGGAAAATAAGTGGATCAAGAGCTAAATGTTTAAGGGCTACCTCAACAATATCTTTTGATTTTGCTAGCCGTGAGTGAGCATGACCTACATAGCCTTCAGATTGTAGTCCTTTCTCTAGCAGCCATTCATCTACAAGCGCGAAACGAAGGCAGCAATGATCATTTTCCCCATATTCAATTCGAACTGGTATTTCTTCTTGAATTACTGTGCAATATCGAGAAACCCGATAGGGAACATTGGCAAGCAGTTCTGCTAAATGAATCGTTGTATCAGCATCGTGATTAACTCCAATAAGCAGTACCTTTCCATTCAATTCATATACGCGACCAATAGGACTTTCAGGAATATGTGGAGGGATAGGCAGCGAATCAGAAACTATGTAAGTAGCTTTTGGCCCTAATGCTGCAAATGCAAAACAATGGTTACTTCGTGCTACACCAGGTAATCGCCAAAAAATCTCAGCAACAACTCCTAAATCCGGATAAACATGAGTATTCGAGGGATCAAAGACTTCATTATCATTTTCAGTCCATGAAGGCATTACTAAAGTACCTTCAGGGCCTATGGCATCTAAAATAGCCATTATTAAACCCTCTGGACCTCCTTCTACTGGTCGAGTGGCCCTAAATGATGTATGCACTAACAAAACATCTCCTTTCTTAACACCAAGAGATAAAAGCTGATTAGTTACATAAGCTTTGCTCAGTTCATCTTGTTCTTTTTTCATTAATTTCAACCTTTCATGTATCTTTAATACATCACTAAAAACATGAAAAATTAAGAAATGATTTTAAGTAATAATAATAAGTAAATTAAAAATAATAAATTTATCGGGAATCACCAAGTTTAAATTAATTACACAACTTTCGCATCAATTCCCATGTGCCAGATGCCAGGACTTCTTGAACGGACTTTTCTTTTATTTAAAATTTCTACTTTTCTTGGATGTGCTGCCTTTTTAAGTCGCTCCACTGGTTTTTCAAAATCATCTGAAAATTCATAATAATGGATAATTCCACCGTCTTTTATGGAATTCATAGCAGAATCAAGAAATTCATAAGCAGTCCCTGGCAAATTCATTATAATTCTATCTGCTTTAATTTCTTTATTTTCTAAAACTTCTCTTACGTCCCCTAAAATTGGAATTACTTTGTCTTTAACTTTATTAAGACTGATATTTTTCTTTGCATAGTAATAAGCATCAGGATTTATGTCAATTGAATAAATTTTTACATCATGATTTCTTGCAATTAATACGGGAAATGGTGCAACTCCGCCAAACATGTCCACTATTACTTCGTGATCTTTTACATTATCTGCAACTCTTTTACGTTCTGTTGCTAAGCGAGGGCTGAAATATACCATCTTAACATCAAGAATTAATTTAGATCCAAATTCTTGATGTATAGTTTCGGATATGTCTTCTCCTGCAATATGTTCAAGTTCTCTTGTCCTAATAATTCCTTTGATTTCGCTCTTTTTTCTATAAATAGCTTTTCTTTTGGTAAATTTAAGGGCTGCTTCTCCAATTAACCCTTTATATTCTTCTAAATCTTCAGGAATTTCAAGGATAACCACATCTCCAATTATATCAAATGAGCCCCGAATTTCCTCAATTTTTGAATCATCAATTTTACCTTTAAGATAATCTTTAAGACTTTTTGGACCTCTTTTTTGCATTTCAAAATCAGTTTCAATAATTTCAACGTTAATCGACTCAATATCTTCTAATAATCTTCCATCTGGTTCTTCTATAATCGGTATTATAACAAAATCATCTTCACGCTTAATTTTAGCCTCAAGATTAATGAGAGAGTTATTCAATAATATTTTACGCACATCATTTGCCATATCTTTCTTAATTTTTAGACCAATCATGATTTTCCTCAATTTAAGCTTAAAACTAATAAATATTAGTGATTAAAGTATAACTATTATTGATAATTAATATTTTTAAATTTATTTGGTGACAACATGCTTTATTTTATTGGTTTAGGAC
>JAEYSH010000119.1 GCA_023434825.1 Methanobacteriota archaeon
GTGAGAAAATGAATGTGTTTGGTACATTTAAAATGGATTCTGTTATGGTGAATTTAGAAGATCCAAAAGATCATATTGCAATTGGATTAAGTGAAGATGTAACTGAAAAGCTAAAGAATTTATTTGATTCTTATATTGCAGAATGCAAGGAAGATTTAGATGTCCTTGATTTTCTGAATATAATGGAAGTATTAAATGATGCGGGAATTGTAATTGGTTTACACGATAGGGGCTTTGTAGGTGATTGAATGAGCGATCTTGAAGAAATAATTGAAACTGAAACACGAAGACAATACCAAAATCAAAATAAATCCATAAAAGAAGATTTAGACACAATAAGAGAGGACGGATACTAAATGTTGAATATTATGAGGTCTTATGTCTTGAAAGATGGTAAAAAGGAATATAACGGTCAATGGTTATTTTCAGTTGAGCGTATTGATAGAATGAACAAATCCCTGGAGAAAAAAGAATGAGCTTTTGTAGCGACGATGAAGAGATAAATGATTGTCAAAAAGAAAGTCCTAAAGAGTTTGGACGGCGTATGCGTAGGCATATGTTAAGTAAGCATTATGATGATTTATACGATTGTTAATGAGTTAAAAGAAGGATTTAGGAGGATTAAAATGGCTTGTAGTATTTGTGGAGAATTAATAAATGTGATGGAAGGCCCTGAAAACTATACTTATTTAAATCATAGCTTGGTTCATGTGGCTTGTTTGAAGAAGGTAGGTTTAGATTTGGAGAGTGTTAAAAAGGAGGCTGTTAATTGTGAGTTATGAAAATCTTGAAATGTTTACTTGTAAATGTGGAAAAAGGAAAATTTTAAGGAATATTAGGATGTGGGAAGTTGCACCCATAAAATGTCCTGAGTGTGATACTTTGATTGATATTGAAATGCCTTATGAAGCGAAGAAAGGAGTAAATGATAAATTGATTACTGGAGTTTTACTATTTAGTAGGTGATTTAATGGAGTCTGGTAAGATGGAAGTGGGTAATATTGTTTTGTTTGAAGGTCAGAGCTATTTAATTCAAGATATTTATTATGGTTTGAATGCTGTTGAAGATAGTGGAATTGAATTAGATGTTAAAAAGGTTAGTTGTCGTGAATGTGGCTCTAATATTGAAAGGCATGGGCGACAGGGGAATTATAAGTGTGTTGATAAGAATTGTGGTACTTTTGTTGGTATTGATGAGTTGTTAGGTGATTAAATGCCAAATATTCCAATTAGAATCGAAAATATGAGAAATTACAAAGGAAAAGGAATAAGAATAGATAGAAGAAGTATTTTAGGTAATCCTTTTCCAATGAAAAAAGAATCTGAAAGAAACGAAGTTATTAAAAAATATAAGGATTGGTTAATGGATAAATCATTTGATTCTCCAGAATGGAAGGAAATAAAAAGATTAAGAAAAATCTATGAAGAAAAGGGAACTTTGATTTTAAAATGTTGGTGTTCTCCTAAAGCTTGTCATGGAGAAATAATTAAAAATATTATAGAGAATGAAGATTGGTGGGCTTAAACTTCTTTATATCGGAGTATACGGAAGTAAATAAAGAAGGAAGATAATATGGATTTAGATAAAATAAAAGAAAGTATAATTAATTGGAATTTGTTATTAATAGGAAATAAAAACAAAAGATATTACACAGATAATGAAGATGAATTAAAATCCATATTCCATTTAATTGATTGGTATATTGAAATGGCAAGACGTGATATAAATTGGTGTGGACACGTAGAATATGAAAATAAAAAATATCTAAAAGAAAGCTGTAAAATAATAGAAACTCTTTTTAAACATATATATTGTTTAGATTTAAAGAATAGGGAAGAATTAAAAAAATACAAACGGACTATAAGAACATTATATAAAACAAATTTTGTAAAACAACTTCCTTATAATCCCGATATATGTATTCTATAAAATTTTAATTCGCTATACAACGGTATGGCGAAATATAAAGGAGTAATGATAAAATGAGATATGGAATGATTGAAGAAGAGGATGAACAAGGGTATCCATTTAAAATAATGGATAGTTATGAAGGGTATGTTGTAGCTAAATTTAGAGATAAGAAACTTTGTGAAAGTGTTATACTTGATTTAAATTATCAGGATTAGGTGAGTAAATGTATGAAGTATATGCATATCTTTCAGGAGTAATTATAGGAATATTTGTAGGTTATCAAATTAAAAATTGTGGAATTAAATATTTATGGAGAGGAGGATTTTAAAAATGGACTATGGATATAATACTAGTTCGGTAGATATGGGAAATTGTCAAGTTTGTGGAAATAAGTTAGGAAGTCAATTTTTTACTGTTGGAGGCATTAGAATGTGTGGATTTTGTTATTCTAAAAATGTTGTTAATGAAAAATGCCCTCATTGTGGAAAACCGTTAAAATATTAGGTGATTAAATGAGTATAAAATCAAATAAAGAACTGGAAGAATATCTGGATAAAAATTTAGATGTTTCGGGAAATCCTCATGACAACATTTTTTTATATAAACACTTTTTAAGATTTTATAAAGATGTTGAACATAGAATTGTCAAAAATCTTTATAATTGTGAATATATTGGGGAATATATTAAACACATGAAATTAATAGGATGGCATTCTCCAGTGGAACTAAATGAACTCAAAAATAAATATAAAGTTAATTAACTTCGCTAAACTTCAATTTTACGAAGTAAAAGGAGATTTTTTAATGAAACAAAAATATAGGGCATGGGATATTCATAACAATGATTTATTAGAACTTTCAGGATTAGGATTTGATTCTCAAGGTGAAATTTGTTATCTTGAAATAGAGAAGATCCCTGGAGAATTTGAATTAATATCTCCAATTGGAACTAAAATAGTTCAATCAACAGGATTAAGAGATATGTATCAAAATGAAATATTCATAGGGGATATAGTTCAAGTTAATGTAAATCAAGAACAGTATATGATTAAAGAAGTTATTTGGCTTAATGGGGCTTGTAGAGTAACTACATTTGATATTTTAGATGTAGATTTAGCTAAAAAAAGCGTTGTTGTTGGAAATATATTTGAGAATAAAGAATTACTTAATTAATTTTTTTAATTTATTTTTATTTTTTACACTTGCAATAATACCTTTAATTTCTTTTTCTACCACAAAAAAAGGTTTACACTTGAAAACAAACCAGAATAGTAACCTTTATATAGTTTAAAAACCTAATAAGATTAATCATTTGAAACCCACCACACACACAACAAGATAATCGTCAAGTGGTGGTAAAAAATGATAAATCCAAATAATAAAATTAAAATGCTTTTTTTAAATACAATTTATTCTAAAAATTCTTCCTGCAAGGAGGAATTATAATGGGAT
>JAEYSH010000133.1 GCA_023434825.1 Methanobacteriota archaeon
ATATTGGAATTTATCAATCCCAATTGATTATAATGCTATGATTAGCGCTACTATTTTACCTGCAATGTATTCATTATTATTAAATATTAAGTTAGATGATGTATACAAAGTAATTTATCAAGTAATATATGCATTTGTACCATTAGGTTTATATATCATTTATAAAAAGCAGTTAAGTAAAAAAACAGCATTTTTAGCTGCATTCTTTTTTGTGTCATTGATTTCATTCCATGTCTTAATGATTCATACACCTCGACAACAAATCGCAGAAGTATTTTATATGTTAATATTGTTGCTAATTATTTCCGATAATATTAACATAACCAAAAGAAAAATTTTATTTGTAGTTTTCAGTACTGGATTAATATTATCTCATTATGGCATAACTTATATTTTTATAATCATTAGTTTAATTTCATTTTTAATTCTATTAATCTCAAGATATGTTAAATTTGATAAAATTATTATTCCCAAGCTTAAAAATGATAATGGAAGATCGCTAAATAATAAAGATAATTTTATTAATAGTATAACTTTATTGTTTTTTATTATTTTAGCTATATCGTGGAGTCTATATATCGCAAGTTCAACGATTTTTAATTCAATTGTGGGGATTGCTGATAAAGTCATTGGTTCCATTTCTGGAGATTTTTTAAGTCCTAATGCAAATGAATCATATAGTTATATTTTATTATTAAAAGAACTTGATTCTTTTAATTTAATAAGCTTAATATTAGAAATTTTAAGTCAACTTTTAATTTTCATTGGATTTATAAGACTATTTATATTTAAAAAACTTAAGAATCCATTTCATAACACATATTCCTTATTAATATGGGGAAATATGGGAATATTATTTTTATCATTGGTTCTCCCTTCATTTGTTAGTCAGTTTAATGTACCTCGAATGGATCATGTAGCACTTTTCATTTTAGCACCATTGTGCATTATCGGAGGAACAATTATATTAAGGAACATAGGAAAATTTTCGCGTTTAAATTTAGTAGGTAACAATGCTAAAAAAATAGTAAGTATATTTTTAGTAATGCTATTTTTATTTGAAATTGGTTTTGTTCAGGAGATTTCAGATTCACCAAGATATACTGCTGTTACATTAAGTACACAGAATATGTTAAAAGAGCCTTTGAGTGATGATAAGGTGCGTTTCTATAGCTACTATTATACTCCTGAAGACGATGTATTTGGTGCAATATGGTTATCAAAATATAGAAATATGAATTTTACTGTGTATGCAAGTATAATGTCATATGAACCGTTAATTAGCTATGGAAATGTATCTCCACCCATTCCATTTTTTACACAATTCTTCAAAGATCCTAATATTTTAAAGATAAATGATTATATTTTTGTATCATACAAAAATAACATCGAAAAAAAGGATGCTTACCGTGCTGTTCGGCAATTAGGGTCAAATAATGAATTTACTATTTATAATATTAATTACACGTTGTTAAATAGTGAAAATAAGGTATATTCCAATGGCTACACTGAAACTTACAAAGGTATATAAAATGACAAACATTAAAAAGAATAGTAGAAAAAAAATACTGATTATTAAGTCAGGATGTGCTTATAATAAAGAATGTGAATATAATAAGGGATCATTAGCAGTCATTATAACAGCAACAAAGACAATAAGAGATTATATCCCTGATGCAGAAATTACAACATTTATACAACTTTCAAAAAAACTCGAAAAAAAATTGGGAATCAAAGTTATAAGAAAAGGCAAAATAAATACTATTAGAGATTATTCTATAATAAATAGTTTGAATATGACCTTAAATTTGTTTAGATGTATCCTTTGGAACCTTTTTAAATATGCAAGTTTAAATATTTCTTTTCTAAAAAATAATGAAATATTAAAGAATTTTGATGAAGCAGATGTTATTGTAGATTTAAGTTTAGATGCATATAGTGATGATTATGGTACTAGACACGTCTGGGAGATCTCTAAGGAAGTTTTGATAGGCACATTACTTGGAAAACCAGTTATGATATACGCTCAATCAATAGGGCCTTTTAGAAATAAATTAAATAAGTTTATTGCAAGATTAGCTCTAAATAGAGTTAGTATTATAAGTGCCAGAGAAGAAATCTCTTATGAGTATTTAATAGAAGCGGGAATTAATAAACCTTCAATATATAAAACAGCAGATCAAGCATTCCTTTTAGAGCCAGTTTCACTGGAAACTGTCTCTAGAATATTAAAAGAGGAAAATATTGACCTTAAACATCCTATTGTTGGAATAGCTATCAGTAAGATGAAGGAAATGAAAAAAAGCACATCTGGACGTATAAAATATTTACTTTACTCTTGGATGATGTACCTACTTCCGGAAGGTTTTACTAAAAAACTTATGAAAAGATTTACAAAAACAAGTTATTTCAAAAAATTAGAGTCAGATATGGGCTTCCAATGGCTTGAGGAAATTATTGATTATCTTATAAAAGAATATGATGCTACTATATTGCTTATACCTCATATAATATCTAAACAAAAAGAAATTTTTGGTGATGACAGAACAACAATTAAAAAGATAGATGAAAACATTAAAGCTGAAAATAAGGATAAAGTAAAACCTATATTGGGTAATTACTCAAGTGAGGAACTTAAAGGTATAATTGGGCAATGTGACATTTTTATAGGAGAAAAAATGCACGCAAATGTAGGTGC
>JAEYSH010000179.1 GCA_023434825.1 Methanobacteriota archaeon
TAATTAAGTTTGTGCTTTACAATTCAGTATTACCAATTTTAAACTAGAATTAATATTCAATTGCTAGCTTTAATTAAAAGAATATATAACTTTTTACTTTTTGATTGGGACTTAAAAATTAGAATTATCGATTTTAGATCAAATTTTTTAGGTTATGATTTATTAAAAATTTAAGAGGAAAGATGAAATTTAGATTATTATTTTTTTAGAACAGATCCAGTTAATGTTCCATTTATTATATAATCAAAGTCCACCTCATCCAGCCAACCAGCTTCTTTGAACATACCCATGTAAGATATTCCAATGATTTTACCATCTTTTTTCAGTATTTTACCGATCATCTCATTTACATTGTCAGTTGTAACGTTGGATTTGGGCATACTTAACCCTCCAAGAAGTACTACAACATCTGCATGAGGATCGGCAGGTTCAGATAATTGCATTCCTTGTGAAGTTAGTTCTATCTTTCTAGCACTCTTAATATCAGTTAATGTAATAAAAACTGATTCTTTATCCCGTACAACGTAGGCAAAAAGTTCTGCAAAAGGAGTACATACTCCTGGAGTACCTGCAAATGCTATTTTCTCTGCATCACCTATTGCTTCTTTGAATGCTAGAAGGTTTCCATTTATTCCCTTAAATTCATTAATTTCTTCCATAATATCCCTCATTTTTTCCTTAATGGATCTTTAATCAGTGCATATAAAATAAAACCAATGAATAAAACGGCTATAACAATTTTGTATATTTCAATCATTTTTACCCCATCTAATTTTGGAATTATTTTAGTGATGATTACAATCCCAAATTGTAATTAAGAGCTAAAACTACTTCTATTCTTTTTTAAGCATCTTATTCTTCTCTTTAGGTGTTAAATCATCCACAATATCCGCAGGTAGTCCTGTTTTGAGGATTTTACCACCTCTCATAAGGGATGCTTTATCACATACGTCCAGTACAAAGTCCATATCGTGCGATATTATAATGAAAGTTTGACTAAGCTCTTCACGTGCTTTTCTTATGGAATCTGTTACCTGTACTCTTGTTATTGGATCCATAGTACCTGTTGGTTCGTCAAGAATTATAACGCGGGGCTCTTTAATTAAAACTTGGGCTAAAGCAACTCTGTGGCGTTCTCCACCACTTAATTCGTCTGGCCATTTATCTAATAGCTTTAAAGCGTATTTTTCATCAAATCCGACAGCTTTGAGCACGTATATTGCTTTCATCTTTGCGAATTCTGCAGGTAAGTCTAAACTTATTGCTTCAGTGAGATTGCCTAACACGTTTCTATGTGGATAAAGGCTGTATTCTTGATGGAGTATTCCCATGTAAGGTTTTACTCTACCTCTGAATAAGGGACCTGGTTGGGTCATGTCGATCCAATCATCTCCAAGTTTCATTTCTATTTTACCCGAACTAGGTTCTGTTAGCCCATAAATTATTCTAGAGAGCGTAGTTTTACCTGCACCACTTAAACCAACTATTCCAAAGATTTCACCTTCCTTAACACTGAGACTTACTCCATCTACAGCTTTTACAACTCCTCTTTCAATGGAATAGTAATGTTTTTTAATATTCTCCAGTTCAAGTACAGGTTCTCCTGTAGCAGGTATTTCTATTTTCTCTGGCAGTGGAACGCTGTCTAAAAATGTTTGTACAACTATTTCAGGATTTCCTTCATGGATTATTTCACCACTTTCAAGCCATATTACATAATCAGAAAGTTTTCTCATAACTTCTGGCCAGTGGGAAGTTATAACCATGGTGGTGCCTTTATTTTTAACGCCTTCAAGTAAAGTTTGATGTAACAACTCTGCTGTTTGTGGATCTAATGTACCTGTAGGTTCATCTGCAAGAAAAACCATCGGTTCTTTACCCATTTGTCTTGCAAGTACTACTCTTTGTTTTTCTCCACCACTTAAATCTCTTGCAATATGGGTTATCCTGTGAGTCATATGCGTCATTTCAATAAGATCTATGGCCATATACATGCTATCTTCTTCATCATGGCCTTCAATGGATTTTATAACATTATCTATTACGGTATCATCTTCATAGAGTGCAAACGACCTTTGTAGCATTATGGATATTCTGCGCCTTAAACCTGCAAAAATTTTCCTATCACAGTTCCAGAAGTCCACACTTTTTGCTTCAAATTGCCATCCACATTTACATGTCTCTTTTTCCATTGATGGAGGCTCAACTTTCAAGCAATCTGGACATATGGAAACATTGTAAATTATCTGGCCTTCATCGGGTTTATATTCCTTCATTCCTCGAAGCATGTTTATTAAAACTGATTTTCCGGATCCACTTCTCCCAAGAATACCTAGAACTGTTCCTTCGTTTATAGTCATGTTGATATTTTTCAGGACATTTACATCATTGAAGCTTTTTGAAACATTTTTTATTTCTATAAATGGCATAAAATCACCGGTTTATCATTAATTTCCTCCACAAAGAGGTGTCCTGCATTCAGGACATAATGTATTTTTACAGGGCACTGCGCGTGTTTTTGGGGATTCATGCCCGCATTTTGGGCACTTGCAAACTTTTGGAGGTCCAAAACCCATACGTGGACCACCGTAAGATCTACGTTCAAGTAATGAGGGGTCTGTTTCTGGAGGAAGTTCTTCATTTTCTGTAATTACAAC
>JAEYSH010000198.1 GCA_023434825.1 Methanobacteriota archaeon
ATATTATCCTTTATTCTTAAAAAGCGCTAACATAGCATTTATTATTTATACAACAGTTTGTTTTGTAGCTATATTTGCTTTACTGCTAAAAGGTAAATCAAATTCAAAAATTAGATAATTTAAATCATAATATAGGAATTCTAATATTTTTATGACTATTTTGGATATAAAAATGATATAAATTATATATAAAATGAAATAAAAGGATTTATAGGTTTCCATAGCTTTAAAAACAATTTTTAATATTGATTTTTATCAATACACTTTATAATCTCTCGATAAATTAATATAATTTAAAACTACAATATTAATGATAAAAAAAATCAGGGGGTATAACATGAATGATGAAAAAGATATTTTATATAAAAATAAAATATTTGATAAAGCGATTAAAGAAGCCACTCCCCATTTAGTAATTGCATCGGAGATTTTTACTAAATATTTTAAAACATTATATGAAAATGCAGGTATAGAGTGGACTGATGAAAACGATAAGGACATGAATCAATTAGTAGCCAATTTTGCTCAAGCTAATAGTATGATAACCTTTTCTACTGTAGGGCAAATTATAATGGATTTAGAAAAAATGAGAATTGAATAAGTTCTTTTAAATCTTTATATTTTCCTTTATTTTTTCAATTATTTTTTCCCTAACATTTTCAGGGATTTTACGAACACCTTGTTTTGATTTCATAGTACTAAACCCAAAACAAGGGTCTTCAAACATAAGTCCTTCAAATTCTATCTTTTCTTTGTAACGCGGTATAAAATGCCAGTGCACATGAGGATTAGGCGGATCTTTAAGATATGAAGCATTCATTAAACATCCCCAATTAAACATTGCTGCATTAAATGTCCTTTTTAGTGCATTCTGTAATTTTTTAACAATTTTACTGAATTCTTCCCATTCTTCATCTTTTAAACCTGCTAAATCATCTACATTTCTATTTGAAGCTACTACACATGTTCCAAGATTTTTTTGATCAGGTGCAAGCAGAATGAACCAGTATTTTGTTTCAAAAATTAAATCTCCATAATTATGGCCTTTTAATACCCCAATACATTCTGAATTCATACTGATTCTTCCAAACTTTTTAATTTATTAAAATTAATTTCTAACTACTAAACAAATTATAATATTAAAATAAAACTACTTACTACTTTGCCATATTTTTTTTTAGTAATGACTACAAAAATATAATAACACGTTTTGATAATTTATTAGATGGTGGGATCTCCAGGATATTCTTCATGAGCCATTATATCCTTGGAACCCACCTTATAGCAATAGTAGTAATTATTTTTAATTAATATTTAATAGTTTTGAAAATTGTTAATAAAATATAATAAAAATTATATCTTTTTACATTTTTCAACTTAATATTTGTATTTTAACAGGGAATCCATTCATTTTATTGCTTTATTTTTTTTTAATTATTTCAAGCTTCCAGATTAAATACTATAATGGATGTATGGAATTATTATAAGTTATAAATCATTTTTAGTTCATATGAGTTATTTTTTTGATGTTATTTATTCTAATAAAGCTTTAAATCAATATTTACTGAACACTAAACCAAATAAGAAATTACTTACTACTTGAAAACAAATTATATAAACAAATATAACTGGTGTTTTTATGACTACCATTGTTTATTCCGACGAATATAGAAAACATGATACTGGTAATCATCCCGAAAGTCAAGAAAGACTAGACGTAATAATGAATTCTCTGAAAGATGAAGGTGTGTTAAACAATATCACTTTAGAAGCTCCCCAAATTGCCAAAAAAGAGGATATTTTAAGGGTTCATACAAAAAGCCACACAGAATACATTAAAAATTTCTGTGAGCAGGGCGGAGGGTATGTAGATTACGATACTTTTGCTGCGTCTCAAACTTACAAAATCGCTAAACTTGCAGCAGGTGGGGCAATTAAAGCTGCTGAAATAGCATTCAATAATTCTGAAAACGCATATTCCATTGCACGTCCGCCGGGACACCATGCAACTCGTGATAAGTCAATGGGCTTCTGCATTTTTAACAACCTCGCAATCTCATTAGAATACTTGCGTTATAAATATAAAGTTAAAAAATTCCTTATTTTTGATTTTGATGTTCATTTTGGAAATGGAACATCCAGCATATTCTATAATGACCCGGATGTGCTTTATATTTCAATTCATCAAAATCCGAGAACTTTATATCCCGGTTCTGGTTTTGTTGAAGAAATAGGAATTGAAGAAGGAGAAGGATGTAACATAAATATTCCAATGGCTCCCGGATCAACTACAGATGATTATATCTATATGATAGAAGAAATACTGGAACCAGTCGCTTCTAAATTCGATGCAGATTTCTATTTTTTAGATGTTGGCTTTGATGGACATCTGGAAGACCCACTTTCAAGCATGAACCTGACTGATGATTTTTATGAATACATAATACAAAAAATGAAAAATATTGCTAGTTCAATGGCTTTAATTTTAGAAGGAGGATATAATTTAAAAGTGCTTTCAAGGTGTAACATTAAAATGATAAACGCTTTAAATAAAATAACAGATGAAGACTATTATAAACATGAACTAAATATTAAAGATAGTAATCAGATAACATTAAAACAGATAAAAAATACATTTTCATCATTTTATGAATTTTGAATAAAAATAACTTTAAATTAATAATAAAAAGGAAGAATTTTCTATTTTTAAATCAGGTGATTTTTATGGAAAAAATAAGGCTCCGTCAAGCTCAAGAATTAATTAAAGAAGCAGGGAAAAGGGAAACAACATCACAAAAATTTAAAACTCCACAGGAAGGTACTATTAATGCCGATATTTATGGAAAATCAATAAATGAGCTCATTGAAGCTGAAGAATTTATTTATTCCAGTAGGCCATCACATAAACTGAATAAAGATGAAGCAGAAGAATTCTGCAGTAAAATTTTAAGCGTAAGAAACCATCTTGATGAAATTTTAGCTGATTTTGGAGTTTTAGAAAAAGAAAGTGTAGAAGAAGAAATTAAAAAGCTTTCAGATGATGTTTTGATATTAACAAGTAAAAATAACTTTAAAAAAACCTTTGCAAAGTTTGGAGTTGACCCTCAAAAAATTGTTGTTGCTGGAGTGCCACTTGAAATTGAAGATATGAAAATGTTAAATCCTAAAATTCCAGATGCTGCACTTAAAGGGATTTCAAAGAAAATTGAACATGTTAAAAACGATATAAAGCGAAAAATTGACAGTTTGAATTTAAAGGACATTATCGTTTTAGTTGAATTAGATAAGGCCAGCGAAATCTTAGGTGAACGTTCAAAAGAAATTTACAACGCAAAAGTGGTTTTTTTGGATAATTTAAAGGATATTACTCCAGAAGAGCTCAAAGAAATCCTTTCTTAACCTCAAAAAAATTATTTTTTTTAATAAATTAATTTCATAATTTTAATTAAATTTATAAATCAGTTACTCGCTACTTTAATTAATAATAAATTAAAAAAATTGAAAATAAAAAATCAATGTTTTTTAAATATTAAAATAATGATTTAAACAAGAAATTTAAATTTTAAATTCGGATTATTATCTAATCGGGGTGACAATTTTGGATACCAAATGTTTTCCAGACACACAAGATAAAATACCTACAATTCCCGTGCATCTTACACGAGTTGGAGTTAGTGGGGTTAAAAAACTCCTTAAAATAGAAAGAGAGGGAAAAAGACCCATAATTCTTTTACCCACTTTTGATGCCTTTGTGGATCTCCCAAGCAAACAGAGAGGAATCCACATGTCCAGAAATCCAGAAGCAATAAGCGATGTGCTTGAAGAAGTTGTTGACGGCAATGCTGTAGAAATAGAATCACTTTGTGCAGAAATAGTAAATACTTTGCTTAAAAAGCATAAATATGCTAAAAGAGCAGAAGTAAGCATGAAAAGTGATCTAATGATGGTTAAAAGGTCTCCAGTTACTAATTTAAAGACCCAAGAAATGACCAACATTATGGCTGATGCAACTGGTTTTAGAAATGGAGAAGAAATAGTAATAAGAAAAATGATCGGTGCAGAAGTTGTAGGAATGACTGCATGTCCCTGCGCTCAAGAATCAATAAAAGAAACTTCAAGAGAAAAACTTTTGGAGTTTTTAGATGAAGAAACAGCAGAAAAAGTTTTAAATTCTGTATCTCTTGCTTCACATAACCAGCGTGGAAGGGGAATGATAATGATTGAAGTGCCCCATCAAGAAGTTATACGTGTGGAACAACTCATAAAAATAATTGAAGAATCCATGAGTTCTTCTGTTTGTGAACTTCTAAAAAGACCTGATGAAAATGCTATTGTTGTTCAGGCCCATAACAATCCTATGTTTGTTGAAGATTGTGTAAGGAACATGGTTCAAAAGATCGTTACTGAATTTAAGCATTTCCCAGATGATACCCTTGTAACAGTTAGACAGATAAATGAAGAAAGTATACACCGACATAATGCTTTTGCAGAGAAAGTAGCCACATTAGGCGAACTTAAATATGAAATAGAAGCTATGGAAGAAATTAAGGATTAATCCTTTTTAGGAGATGAAACCAGTGATGCAGACACACAAAATTGCAGGAAAAGTAATGGAAGGTTTAGAAGCTTTCCATGGATCAAGACCAGCTTTAGATGCACAAAATATTCTTATAGTTCGTTCAATGTCAAAGAAAAAGTTTGATGCAACCACAATGGATGTTGTACTTTCCGATTTATTGAAAAACATTGGTGCACAAGAAGTAGATATGTTCTCCAAAGATGGAGGAAACATTATAGGCATAATGGATGAAAGAATCCGGGGTAATGTCCCTATTCAGACTGAAACTGATGTAGCCGGTATCCATGTAATGAAAGACTCTCTTGAATCCATGGGTTGCAATGTAGATTATATTTTAGGAATTCTGGATGATCTAGGAATTTTCATTGTTTCATGGATGGATAAAAGTGGCGTTGGGCCACGATTTGTTGAAGTCGTTGTTTCTACCCTTGAATAACTACTCATTTTATTTTTGAACGCTGGAAGATAATATGGACTATTCAAAAGAAGATATTATAAACCTCCTGAATTCAAAAGGAAAGGATATTTTATCACTGTTATCATTAGCAGAATCAAAAAGAGATACTAATACAATTACTTACTCAAAAAATGCTTTTTTACCATTAACAGATGTTTGCAGGAACGAATGCGGTTACTGCACCTTTAAAAAGAACCCAGGTGATGAAGAAGTAAGAATTTTAATGGATTATGATGAAATTTTTACTGTTTTAAAGGAAGCGGATAAATGGGGCTGTAAAGAAGCTTTATTTACCTTTGGAGAATTTCCAGAGGAATTCATTGAAGTTAAAGAAGCTCTAAAACAGGCAGGCTATGACAGCATGCTTGAATACCTTTATTTTATCTGTGATGAAACTTTGAAAAATACAGGGCTTTTACCACATAGCAATCCGGGAATACTTAAAAAAAGTGAATTAAAAACTTTAAAAGAAGTAAATGCATCTATGGGCCTAATGCTTGAGACAACAAGTGAAAGATTAATGAAAACCATTGTGCATGAAAAAAGTCCTGGAAAAGATCCCAAATTAAGGATCAACACAATTGAAAATGCAGGAAAGTTAAATATTCCGTTTACAACAGGCTTACTAATTGGTATCGGCGAAACTATTGAAGAAAGAGCCGAATCTCTTCTTGAAATAAAAAGAATGAATGATAAATATGGACATATCCAGGAAATAATTATCCAGAATTTCAAACCTAAACCTGGAATTCCAATGGAATCATGGAAAGAACCTTCCTTAATTGAAATGATTAAAATGGTTGCAGTTACAAAACTGTTATTTCCAGATGTAGGTGTTCAGGTGCCACCAAATTTGAATAAAAATAATGCCCAAGTTTTCCTTCTTGCAGGGGCTGATGATTGGGGTGGTGTTTCCCCAGTTACTAAAGACTTTGTAAATCCTGAAGCTCCATGGCCAGAATTAGATGATTTAAGAAAAATAACTGAAGAAATGGGTTTAAATTTAGAGGAAAGACTCCCCGTATATCCAAAATTTATTTCTGAAAAATTTTTAAGTGAAAAAATAAGGGAAAAAATTAATTCTTTTTAATTTAGCACTGAGTTATTTACTTAAAATAAACCTTTGATAAATCTTTCTTCTATAAAGAGCATCTTCAACATTATATTTTAGCTGATTTTCCTCAAATGACATGGATATGTAACCATATGGCCTTGTTTTCCGCATCATTTGCATCATTTCCTCATTAAAATAACTGGTTATATATACAATTGCTGTATCAAAATCATTGATAAGTTTTTCAGCTAATTTAATGCCATTATCGTTTTTAAAATTAGTATCTATTAATACAAGGTCCGGTTTCATATTATAAGCCAATTTTAAGGCCTCTTTTTTAGATGATGCTATTATCGGAGTGCTATAGCCCCAGCATTTAAATTTATTTTGAAGATCAATTGCAATTACAGTTTCATCTTCAATAATTAGGATTTTTGAGCCATTCATAGTCTTAACTCCCTGAATTTTGTAAAATTTAAGTAATACTATATTTAATATTATTATTAATTATAATATATAAAATTTGCATTAAGTGGAAAATATAGCACGATTCGCTTAATTCATTATGCTAAATTTATTAAAGCGCCTATTAAGGCCCATAATGCACAAATAAATTATAATGGTTGTTTTTAAATCCATTTTTTCTTAAAAATCTAAGTTAATAATATTTAATTTTTTGTAAAGATAATCTATAATAAGTGCACCATTTTGAAAATTAAGGGCATTATAAAGTGATTATAATTAATAAAACTTAATATATAAATTCTATACCATAATCAATCAATCAATTTAATAAACAAGGTTACAATGAAAATAAAAATAGCAGATGCAGAAGATATTGAAGAAATACTGTCCCTACAAAAGATAGCATATATAAGTGAAGCTGAAATCTATAATGATTTTACTATTCCTCCATTAATTCAAACACTTGATGAAATTAAAGATGAATATAAAAGTAAAGTTTTCATTAAAGCAGTAGCACAAAATAAGATAATTGGATCTGTTAGAGCAAGAAAAATTGATTCAAAAACATGTTATATTGGAAAATTAATAGTTCATCCGAATTATCAAAATCAAGGTATTGGATCAAAATTAATGGATGAAATAGAAAAATATTTCAAAGATTGCAATGGATATGAACTCATTACTGGGCATAATAGTCAAAAAAACCTTCATATCTACCAAAAAAGAGGATATAAACTGTTTAAAACTGAAAAATTAACTGATGACCTGAATTTAGTTTATTTAGAAAAAACAAAAAATGAATCTTAATGGAAGATTTTATGAGCAAATTTGAAAAATCAGAATGGAAAAGAGATGAATCTGCACAGGAATTTATAGACAATGCGGATTACTATATTTTAGAAAGATATAGACTATTTGAAATAATGAAATCTTTATATAATCATTTTTTAAAGACCAGTATTAAAAATAGACCCACTAAAGTTCTTGATATTGGCTCTGGAGATGGGATATTAACAGAACAACTTTTAAAAATAGATGAAACAATTGAAGGAACTTTAATTGATGGATCTTCAAAGATGCTCGAAAATGCAAATCAACGTCTAAAATCATATCCTCAAATGAAATATGTAAAAACAACATTTCAGGAACTTGTAGAATCTGGTTTAACAAATAAATATGATTTTATTATATCTTCATTAGCTATCCATCATTTAGACTTGGGCCAAAAAAAATTACTATTTAAATTTATTTATAGCCATCTTAATGAATGTGGCTTTTTCATGAATATAGACACCATAAAAGCGTCTTCAACTGATTTAGAGGAATGGTATCTTAAGCTCTGGAAAGAATGGATAACTGAAAGAGAAACAGAAAATGAAAACATTGAAAGCTTCGTTCACATTCCCCAAAAGTATGAAAATAATCAAGATAACCACCCAGACACGCTGGAAGAACAGCTAAATTCATTAAAATTAATTGGATTTAAAAACGTTGATTGTTATTATAAATATGGAATCTTTGCTATTTATGGCGGTCAGAATATATAATAAAAACTTCAAAAACTTTTTTAAAACGAAATTAAGTGATACAATGACAAAAATAGGTTTTATAGGCTACGGCAGCATGGGGAGCATGATAATTGAGGGTTTACTAAATTCAGATAAATTAGCCCCAGAAGAAGTTATTATTTCAAACAGATCTTTAAATAAACTTGATGAAATTAAAGAAGAATATCCAGAAATCGATATAACTAATGATAACAAGTATTTGGCCAGTGAATGCCAGAAAATATTCATTTTCGTCGGAACTTCGGCTGTTAAAGAAGTGATTGAACAAATGCAAGATGAAATATCGTATAATACCCATCTAATACATATTTCTGCCGGATTAACCATGGAAAATATAGAAAGCATTTTTGATGGAAAAATAACTAAAATAATCCCCAGTTTAACCTCCAAAGTAAATGAAGGGGTTTCATTAATCAATCATAATAAAAAAGTGGATAAAGAAAGTGCTGTATTTGTAAATAAATTATTTAAAACAATTGGTGATGTAAAAATCATTCCAGAAGAAGATTTTGAAATTGGTTCAGATCTTACAAGCTGTGCTCCGGCTTTTATAGCATCAATTTTAAAGGAATTTGCAGATGTTGGAAGTAAAAATGGAAATTTTACTCCAGAAGAGGCACAAGAAATGGTTATAAACACTCTATGGCACTGCAAAGCTTTTATATGAAGAAAATATGAGTTTTGATGAAATAATTTCAAGAGTTGCAACTAAAGGCGGCATTACTGAACAGGGAATTAAAATTTTAGAAAATGAATTACCCGAAACTTTCGATAATTTATTTAAAACCACTTTAGACAAACATGAAGAAATAAAAGATAAATTGAAGCACCAATATCAATAAAATAAAGGAAATTGGACATGTTAACAACCAGAGAAGCTATTGAAAAAAGAAGAAGCATTAGGAAGTTCAAAGACAAGAATGTGCCTGATGAGCATATAATGGAATTAATAGAAGCAGCTAGACTTGCTCCTTCTGGTTGCAATGCTCAGCCATGGCGTTTTAAAATTGTTAAAGATAAAGAAGCGAGATTAAAACTAGCTGAAGCTGCTCATAATCAATCTTTTATTGCTAAAGCGCCGGTTGTAATTGTTTGCTGTGCTGATATTTCTAATTATATTGAAGGTTCAGCTTCTGGAATTCAAGACCTTGGTAAAATAGGTGCAGTTGAAGACAGAGTTGTAAATATCATCTGTAAAAACATTGATGAAATGAAAGAAATGGACATAAACGAAATTAGTCCCAGAATAGCAGCGAATGTAGCAATTGCAATTGAACATATAGTCTTAAGAGCACTCGATTTTGATCTAGGAACCTGCTGGATTAGAGCATTAGAAGAAGATAAAATAAAAAATATTTTCGGCTGGAATGAAAATATTTATCCCGTAGCTCTTTTACCTGTCGGATATCCTGATGAATTACCTAAAGCAAGAAAAAGGTTCAAAATTGAAGAAATACTTCTTGATTAACGATAATTAAAAATAAATTAAATAATAAAGTTTTTAATGTTTATAAGCTACAAGATATAACGCATATATCACAACAATATAAGCAAATCCTCGAATAACCACTAAAGCTGTAGTTGAACTAGCATAACCTAAAATAGTCGCAAAATGGGAAATTCCAAAAAGACCAAAAGAAACCCCAATATAAAGAGGAATTGCGTTATCTGTTTTTTTGTATCCTATAACTGCTAAAACCACTATTATAATACAAAAAATCAAATTTGCTATAATCACTGGATCAAGTACAATTGCCATGTTTAATCACCTATATCATGTTTAAAACAGTTAATATTTATAAACCTTATCTCAAATTATATTAAAAATATAATAAATAATAAAAAAATCAATTTAAGTAAAATAGATATATGATGAAAATTAATATACTAATCCAAGCTTAAATAACTTCTATAAAAAGTTTATTTATCTTTTAGAGTGTTTAATTTAAGAACATGTTATCATATATTAACAATGAAACTCCGTAAGGTTTAAATATCAAAAGTATATAATCTAACTAATGCGCTAACATATGCCAAGGTAGCTTAGAGGCGAAGCGGTGGACTGCAGATCCATTACACGGGAGTTCAAATCTCTCCCTTGGCTTTTCAAATTCACTTTAAACTATTCTAAAGGGGTTATAGTGTAACCAGGCATCATCTGGGACTCCAGTTGTCTTTGAAGAAACGCGCGCACTGAGGTTTAGTACCCAATGATGAAGAATTGGAGTACTGAGGCAAGAGAAATCCTAGGATCTGGGTTCAAATCCCAGTGACCCCATAACTTTTTTTAGATTTTAACTCATTTTCGTTAAATATAACTTCTTTTAAATCAAAATTTAATTAAAAAAGATGTGATTAAATGAAAAAATTTAACAATGTCACCATGATTGAAGGAATTGGCTTTGATTCTAATATTTATATCTTTGACGACGTAATAGTTGATACCGGAACCGGTGAAAACTTTGAATATGTACTTAATTCCATTAAAAACGCTGGTTTTGATATTGCAAAAGACATAAAAAGAATTGTAAATACCCATTGCCATTACGATCATACAGGTGGAAACCGTTTTTTCAATGCAAAAATTGCAATTCATGAAGCTGATGCTCCAGCTCTCGAAAAAGGAGATATTAATGCAACTGCAGCATTTATGTTTGGAAGGCCTCTTGAACCTGTAAAAATCGATTATCACCTTAAAGAAGGAGATAAAATTAATGATTTTGAGGTTATCCATACTCCAGGACACACAATTGGCGGAATATGTCTTTATGACGGCGAAACGTTGATTTCTGGTGATACTGTATTTGCAGATGGCGGCTTTGGTAGGTTTGATATTGGTGGAGATATAACCATGCTCAAAGCGTCTATACAAAAATTATCGGAACTTGAAGTTGAATATTTACTTCCGGGACACGGTCCTGCTGTTGATAACGGTTCTGAACATATAAATATGTCCAATAGAATTATCAAACAATTCTAATTTTAAAAAAATAAAAGATAATTGTTTTCACTTAATGAAAACATTTATATTATTATTGTGGTATCCAGTATCAATAACGTCAAAGTACGTTAATTTCCATGCATTTCCATCGTAGCTAGCATTAATACATGGATAATAAGCATCCCACATGAAATTTTGAACTTCTGGAAGTTTATCTGCCTTATTTATAGCCTCTTGAGCAGATTGAATACTACCGCCCGACACTGTAAGATTTTGAACAGTTTTAACATCTAATTTTTCGTTATTTAATGTATTGTACTTGAATGAATAGTAAGTACTGTTGTTACTGTTGCTCTGAACTATAGTCCAAGTAAACATGTCTGCAGTAGGATAAGCCACAGAATAAACGTAATTTCCACTTACAGGATTATCTTCCAGTGAATTCATTTTTTCATAAGCTCTAATACCGCCAAAAGAGATCAAAATAACCATGAAAATTGCCATTGCAGCCTTCTTATACTTCATATCTAACTTTAAATAAAGAATTAACAAAACTATGAGCGCTATAACTGCTGTAGTAATGTCAATGTAGTAATATATTTCTGCGCTGAATCTTTGGAGTGTAAATGGATATAACAGAGGTATTCCACGGGATGTTAAAAAATCAAGGCATAAATGAGTTAGTGCTCCAAAGTAAGCTATTCCTATAGTTTTCCATGTAAATACAACAGAAATATCGCGCCTTATTATCTTTCCAATAAATTCATTTATCTGTTTTCTAGAAATTACGAATAAAAACAGAGTTGAAGTAACTGCTGCAAAAATAAATGAGTGTGTAATTCCTCTATGTGAGAAAACAAAGAGATATGGAACTAAAAATCCAACCCAAGCCACAAATATGGTGTCAAAATCAATTGAAATTCCACCAAATCCTCCTTCAAGCTTATATTTACTTCCAATTGCAAATAAAATTATAAATGGTACCAGAAAATGTGTAAAAAAGTCCATTTATATCCATCTCCTCGTTTTTTTACTGTGTTCCACGTATTTATCCCCAAATTTTAGGACCATCATTTTTTCTTCAAATTTTATATACCATTGGTCAGTTATCAATATAAATATAATTAAAATGATAAAAGCCGAAATTGTACCTAAAATAAGACTAATACCTAATAAAGCAATAA
>JAEYSH010000233.1 GCA_023434825.1 Methanobacteriota archaeon
GTATAGCTGCTGCAATACCTGTTTTGAACGATGAAATCCTTAAAAATACATATATTATGAATAAGGATATTTCACTTCCTATTGCCGATATTAAAGGTCGCCATTTACCATTAGGGGCAACAAATTATGCTGAAGTATGGGAAGGAACTGATGAAAGACCAGTTTATTGTCAAGATGATTGTAAGAATTGTGAAGTTTGCATTGTACGTGAAAGATGCCCAACTGGAGCTTATGCTGATAGTTTAGATATAAATCAATGCTTTGGCTGTGGAATGTGTGCATATTCCTGTAAATTTGGAGCATTCCAGATGAAACGTGGGGAAATAAAATTTAAAGAAGAAGAAGGAGTTATAGATATTCCAATAATTTGCCGCCAGTCTGATATTAAAAGAGCCCGTGAACTAGCAAATGAGCTTAAAAAAAGAGTTATTAATGGCACTTTTTCAATTTCAAAGTGTTATTAATATATTTAAAATATTAAGCATTGAATCCCGGTATTTGAGGTATGGACTGCGAACCAAACATGAATAAACCTGCAATAAATCCAAGAACAAGTGCAATAAGCAGGAAAAGAATTATACTGCCTAAACCAACCCCTGATTTTTTAGTTTCCTCTGGATAGTTACTCTCTTCAGGATAATATTCGTCCTCATATTCTTCTTCCTCATGATACTGGGAATAATCAGGGCTTTCTGGAGATTGCATATATTTCTTTTGAAGTGGTTTTTCAATAGAATGTGGTTTAGTATAACTAAATGGCTCTTCAGGATCCTTATTCTCCCGAGATATATTGTAATTATGCTTTATTGGTGCGGGAGATTTTTCATATTTCTTTCTTGGTTTTGGAGTTAAAAGTTCCATCCCGCAGTTAGGGCAATATTCTTCATTTTTATCAATTATTGCCCCACAGTTATCGCAGATCATTTTATCACTTTGTGGATAAGATATAAAATTTTTTAATCATCAATTTAATAGCAAATATGTTGTTGGATCATATATTAATATTTTTAATATTATCAACTAGAGATGATTAAATATGAAATCAAATTCAAACCTAATTCCTTTGCATATTCCACAACTTCTTCCATTTCTTCATAGCTCGGATAACGCGTTATTTCCGTACATTCATTTGCCTTAAAAACCGGCCTATACTGCCCCATAATATTCACAACAGTCTCATTCCCTAAATTTTCAGATATCCATTTTAAAATTGGCTTAGAGCAACATTCAACATGCCCTGGCAACACAAGATGCCTTATAATCATATCGCCAGATTCTTTCGCCATCAAATGATTTCTTGTAACAATTTCCCAGTAATTTTCAATTCCCGAAAGCTGGAAAGCACAATCTGAAGGCCCATATTTAAAATCACTCAAATAAAGGTCAACAAAGCAATCAAGAAGCTTCATTGCATCTTCACTCATGTAAAAATTGCTATTCCAGATAACTGGAACATTTTCTTCTGTCTGCATCATTGTTTTTAAAATAAAAAGTAAATTGGGAGTTGGATCTCCACCTACAAAGTTTACATTCTTTGAACCTTCCATTCTTCGCTCATCAATGATTTTAGCAAGTTTTTCTTCGTTTATTTCCATTCCAGATTCTGGATATTGGCTTATATCAAAATTCTGGCAATAAATGCATTCAAAGTTGCATCCTGCAAAGAAAATAGTGTGGCTGGGTACAAGAATAGCTTCTTCGCCCATATGCATAAATTCAGATACTATTTTTGGTTTTAAAACATTACAATCTCCTTTAAATGTATTTCTATCAACATAACATCTTTTTTCACAAAAATAACAGTTTTTAAAAATCTCCTCTGCAATTTTTATTTTTAAATCAAGATAAGAAAAATGTGGTTTTTTAAGGTTTTTAAAGTTAATTTTATCAAATAATTCTTTAAATTTTAAACTAATATTATCATGTTTCTCCCAAAGAGCATCAAGATCTCCTTTTTCTTTTATCTCTAAAGTTGAAGATATTTTTGACCTTGATGGACGTCTATTTAACATTATTTCCAGATATGTGGATAATTCCTGTTCAATGGTTCTTTTCATTACATTAATTTTGTTTTTTTTAAGTTATTTATTTTTGACTTAAATGTATTAATAACTATCAATATAAGTAATAAATTGATTATTATGTCAAAAGAGTTTGAAGAAATTAAAAACGCCTTTGGGGAAAATTGCGGTGATTGCAGATTAATTGACCAGAAAATAGCTATAATAATCGAATTTAAAGATAAAAAAGATGCTGAATGGTTTGAAAACGATATTGTATATCCTGAAGGAAGTATGGAAAAATCACCACTTAAACATGTGATGAAAATGTCTGAAGAATCTAAAAAATTCGCTAAACCATTTTTTGATTATACCTACACATTTGAAGTTAAAGATAAGGATCAATTAATGGATAAATTGGGTAAAAAGAGGTGATATTTTGCCGAGAGAAGGATGGAAAAAATTGCCAAAAATAGCAATGGTGCCAATACCTGAAGATGTACATGTTCCAAAAGATATATCCGTTTCTAAAGTCCGTATTCCTTCAACGTATACTGGATATGATGTGGAATATGAAGATAATGAAGGCAATCATGTAAATGAAAATGAAGCTACTCATTTAAGATTTACTGGCGTAGATAGGAGATCTGATATTATAGTGGGGCCTGTAAAGCCTCAAGGAATGATAAAATTGAATTTATACCTTAATGATGAAGAAAAACCGGTATCAAAAGAAAAAGCATCTCATACCAAAAGTAGGGTATTATCAGAAAATTACAGGCCGTTAAAGAATCAAGAATAATTATATTTTTTTTATTTTTATAATGATAGAACTTAATCTTAAATCTAAAAATAAGTGGGTTTAAGAGCCCACAACTCTAAGTGAAGATGCTAAAATTCTTGGAATAATAAATGGACCTAATTGCCTGGTTTCACCTGAAATTCCGGATGCAGTCTTCATCACGTTAAATATATTTCCAGATAACATTGCTTTTTTTACGGGTTCTCCAATTTCCCCATTTTCTATTTTAAATGCATTATTTGCTTCTACTGAAAAGTCACCAGAAATTGGGTTTGCTGTATGTGCCCCTAAAACATCAGTAACGATTATTCCTTCTTTAATGTCGGAAATATCTTTAAATTCATCAAATTTAACAACAAAATTACTTAAGCTCACTGCAGGCATATCTGCAAATGATCCACGCATTCCGTTACCAGTACTTTCGTTATTTCCTTTTTTAGCAGTATATATATCATAAATAAAGTTTTTAAGAACTCCATTTTCAATTAATGGTGTTTTCTGAGTTTTAGTTCCTTCTCCATCAGTTATGGAAGAGCTTAATCCGCCTTCATATGTTCCATCGTCATCGATGCTAATGGTGCTGGAAATTACTTCATTCCCAATTTCATTTGCATAAATGGACCTTCCTCTTTGAACATTATCTGCATTAAACGCATTTATAAATGAGCCTAAAAGCCCTGCAGCTGCTCTATGATCCAGAACAACCGCCATATCTTTAGTTTCAATGGGTTTACCATCTATTGATTTTTTAGCAATGTCACTGGCATTAAAAGCAATCCATTCTGGATTAATATTAAATAATCTTGATGATTCTCCTTCATAGGCTGTAGATATCACGTCATCTTTTTCAGCATTAACTGCGATAAATCCAGAAAAAGAAGATGATTTATCACTACTTTCTACGCCTTTAGAATTTAAAATAAAGCTTTTATAACATCCTGCAGAAAATCCTCCAGAGGTAGGTTCACATTTTTCTTCTTCAACCACATCGATCATGGTTTTTGCAAATTCAATGGAGTCTTCAATTGCCATGGATTCAATTCTTTTATCATAGAGTCCTTTTATATTGCTGTATTTACTTTTTTCTGCAAAATCAAAATATTCATCAGCAATATTAGATTTAGCATTGAATATTGCATTTTCCACAGTTTCTTTGATTTTATCTGTGTTTGTTGTGTATGAAAAACCCATTTTGTTATCTAAAATCACTCTTATTCCTATTCCATAGGTAAATTCTTCTTTTGCAAATTTAACTTCATTATTTTGGATATCAACATCAATACTTTTTTCTTTTTCTATATAGACTTCAGTATCATCAGAATTTTTTAAAGCAAGATTCAATGCGTCTTCTGCAAGATTTTTCACAATAATCACTCCATTTCAATAAAATCAATTAATCATCATTTAAAATAAATTTTTCAATTGCTTCAGCAGTTCCATCGCCATATAATTTCGTGGTTACATAGTCTGTATTTTCTTTAAGTTCTTTATCGGCATTGGCAACTGCCACTTTAAACCCTGCAACTTCAAGGAACTCTAAGTCGTTTTCACTGTCCCCAACCGCCATTATATCCTTTGCACTAATTCCCATGTCTTTAGCAACAATTTCCAGAGATTTTCCTTTATTTATTTCAGGATCTGTTAAATGTATTGCAAATTTGGTATCATAAACTTCAACATCGAAGTCTTTTACAGTTTCTTTTACAATATCAACATCTATATTTCTTACAATTGCAATTTCAGATAACCTGATATCTGAAAATTCGGTTTTTTCTATCTTATGCAGGGATTTAAGATGTTTATATGCAGGTATGCATTTTTTGATATCTCCAAGAACTAAATTTTTTTTTCTTGTTTGTATGTACCCACCATTTTCACCAACAATTCCACCGGATGTACCTACCATTACTGCAACCATCTTGGCTGCGCAAAGTACATTCCCGGTCACTAAAATGACAGGGTAACCATTTTCTTCAGCTTTTCTTAAAGCGTTTATTGCATTTACACATATCTCTCTATTTCTATCAGTAATTGTACCATCTATATCTACAGCTATTGCCTTCATTAATACATTCTCCAAATAATTAAGGATGTTAAATATGAAAATTGCTGTTTCTGATTGAATGGATAAAATGATTAGAAAGATTTTCCATATCTAAATGCTATGTTACATGTTCCCTCTTTACTAACCATACAAGCACCTATTGGATTCATAGGGTTACATTCTGTTCGGAATAGCTTACATTCTTCGGGTCTTGCTACTCCCCGTAAAATCGGGCCACATATACAGCCAGTAGGAACTTTTTCGCCCTGTTCAACTTGGATGTCAAATCTTTCCCGGGCATTTGCATTTGAAAATTCATCTCTGATTTCATAGGTGGAATTAGGAATTTCAGGGAAACCTCTCCATTCTTTGTTTTTGATATAGAAGACTTCCTCCATGAGCTCTTGTGCTTTTACATTGCCTTCTTCCCTTACAGCTCGTTTGTATTCATTTTGAACTTCTGCTTTTCCTTCATCCATCTGTTTTAATATCATATAAATTGATATCAGTATATCAAATGGATTAAAACCGGCCACAACTTGAGGAATTCCATATTTTTCAGAAAATTCTTCGTATGGTCTTGTTCCTATAATAGTTGAAACGTGTCCGGGTTCTATTAATGCATTGAGGTTAACTTCTCCAGATTCAATTAAGAATTTTAATGCTGGAGGGATTAATCTGTGACATGATAAAAATGATAGGTTTTCTGGAGGTCCAGCAACGATCTCTGAAGCGGTTGTAGGGGCAGTAGTTTCAAATCCAGCAGCCATAAAAACTACTTCATTATCAATCTTTTCTGCAATTTCAACAGCATTATTAACTCCATAAACTACTCTTACATCTGCGCCATCTGCTTTTGCTTCTGCAAGTGTCCCGTTAGTTCCTGGAACTCTTAACATGTCTCCAAATGTTGCAATTGTAACGCCTTCACGTGCAAGATAAAGGCATTCATCTACTTCCATTGATGGAACACAACATACAGGACATCCCGGTCCTGCAACTACTTCTACTTCCTTTGGAATTAATGTTCTAATTCCATGCTGCATTATGGTGTGTTCGTGTGATCCGCACACATGCATGATTTTAACTGGTCTGGATATATTTTCAATGCGTTCTACTATTTCCTTGGATAGGTTTTTCATATTTACACCTTGATAAATTCTGTTTCTTTGTAATATCTGCTTAATGTCCTTTTATTACAATTTAAGAGTAATTTTTAGTTTGATTATTTTAGTTCAATTATCAAATTATTAAACATATATTGTTAATACATTGTTATATAATTACTTCTTCAAGTTTGAATTAAATTTCATTAAGGGAGATATACTTAATTTAAATGAGTATTAACCATTATAAATCTGAAAAACAGCTTAGTTGTGATTTTAAACTTGATATTTTAAAATTTAAAAATACATTTATAAACATTGAAATTATATGGTTTTAACAAATACACTTCGTGTAAGCTAATGAGATTTACATTAAATAAATAATACTATAAAAAAATTTATTATTACAAAGAACAATAAATAATATTAAGTATGGTTATGGGCTTTTTACAGTAATTATGGAAAAAAACAAGTAACGTTAAGATATTGATGGATTATATAATAATAATATGTGATTTTTTATTATTTTATATATAAATCACTTTAAATTAGTTGAATTCAAGTAATTTTAAGCGTTACAGTTAAATATCTTTATTATAAATCTATTTTAAAAGCCTTTATTGAAATAATCATAGTAACCTTAATGATCTATCGGTAGGTAATATGAAAATTGCAGTGGTAGGATTGGGAACAGAAGGTAAGAATGCTGTTAAATCCCTTATTAATTATGGATATCAAGTTTATGCATCGGATATGCAAAAAAATCTTGAATTAAACTCTAATAATGCTTTAGATGTTGATTTAGGATATCATGATTTTGATAAAATTGATTCTGCAGATGCTGTTGTGGTAAGCCCCAGTTTGTGGAGCAGTAAAATTGGAATGAAAATAAGATCCAAGAAACGAGCATTATCGGATATAATAGCAGATCATAAATCTATTTTTACAATAGGAGTAACTGGAACCAACGGAAAAACAACTACTTGCTACATGATTAAAGAAATACTTAAAAAAGCAGGTTTAAACGTTCTTGTTGGTGGAAATGCCGGAGGCGGCTTTGAAGGTTACACAAAGCTTATACTTGAAAGTTCAAAGGAAAAATATGATGTTATGATTGTTGAAGTCTGCGATATGACATTGGACTTCTGTTCTTATGCTTTTGACTTTGATCTTGTTGTAGTAACAAATATCGGCCATGACCATATGGATCATCATAATTCACTTGAAAATTATAAAGATTCTTTATCCACATTTTTAGAAGGAAAAACAGCAATACTAAATGGTGAGGATGAACTTTTAACTCAAATAAAAGAATATCCCTCTGAAACTTTCTTTTTTGGAAATATGGATGGTAATCTTAATTTATTTGGTAAATTTAATTTGCAGAATGCAGCAGCAGCAGAAAAAGTTGCCCAATTTTTAGATATATCGGAATATGATATTAAAAATGCATTGGAGGAATTTAAAGGCGTTAAAGGAAGAACTTCAACTTTAAATATTTCTGGATGTAATGTAATTGTGGGTAAAACTGATAATATGGATGCTGCAGAAGCAGTTTTCGCCGAATTAGATTTTGATGTAGTTATAATTGGTACGCCTAGAGAAAATGAAGATTGCAGGTTTGAAATATTAAAAGAAGTGGCTAAGGCCAATCCTAAAAAAGTTGTTTTATTCCCTGGTTTGGAAGATACCACCGACATAGCATTTGAAAAGTTAGTTAGTGAGGGCTATGGTGGTGATATTAATATAATGCAGAGTACTGCAGATATAATAGATTTCACAGTGGAAAACAGTGACAGATTTAATAATATATTTATAGGCGGAAATGGTCAGGAAAAACTAATTAGAATACAGGAAACATTACAGTGGTTAACAAAGGATGATATCGTGATTACAGGTAAAAATGTACTTATAATAGGTGCTGGAAATGCAGGAAGGCCTGCAGCAGACCTTTTAAACTATTTAGACAATGATGTTATTATTTCCGATATTAAAGAATTTGATCAGCTGCCAAAAAAAGCTCAAAAGAAAATGGAAACTTTAAAAGCAAAGGGTATTGCAGTTGAACTGGGTGCTCACGTAAATGAACACGCAATGTGGGCAGATGTTGTTTTTATATCTCCAAGTGTCCCTAAAAACGCAGAAGTTCGAGAATTTATTTATAAATGTGAAGAAAATTATGAAATTAAGGAAATAGGCACTAAAGATATTGGAAGAATGATTAATTCTCTGATTAAAATCCCAATGATAGGGATTGCGGGAACAGATGGGAAAACAACCACCACTAACATGACAAACTTTACATTATCAGATAAATATAACACTTTAATTTTCTCTTCGCTTCAAAATTCTCTTGTTATTGAAGGACTTGTTGATTTTATTGTAGAAAATGGAATTGGAAGCACTGATTTCGCTGTTTTTGAACTCCCACACGGAACAATAAGGATGGTAAATGGGCTAGAACTCTGTGTAGGAATTTTAACTAATCTTACTCCTGATCATATGGATGAATTTAACACTTATGAAGAGTATGTGGAAAGAAATGTTGCAATTAAAGATTTATTAAATGAAAATGGTGTTTTAATTGCAAATGGTGATGATCCAATTATTAGCAGGTTGGCACCAAAATTCAAGGAAGAAGTAATTTATTATGGATTCAATGAACCTCGAGAAATAGTTAATGAGGGAAAAACTTATGCTCATAAACATAATATTGATTATGATGTTTTAGCTGAAGATGTAGAACTTAAAGGGCTTAATGGATCCGAATTTACAATAAAAACGGGGTTAATACCTACTGTGGTTTGTAAAAACTGTGGTAAAATGTGTTGTAGTTGCGGTAATTCTGAAAGGAAGTATAGGGAACCTATAAATATGAAAATAAACCTTACAGTGCCGGGTTCATGTAATATAGAAAATGCACTGGCTACATTTGCTGCTAATATCGTCCTTGATTTTGATCTGGATCATATAAAAGAAAAGATTGAAAAATTCCCTGGAGTAAATGGCAGATTTGAGAAAATTGATACTGTTGATGGCGTTAATATCTTTATGGATGCTGCACACAACCCTGAAGCAATGGAACGTCTCTTAGATGGATTAATTGTTGAAGGAAAGCTTATAATATCTATTGATAATCCTGATACACTTACAGTAAGGGATAAATTTAAAATAGGCGAAATACTTGGAAAATACGCCGATATTGTTATTGCAAGCGCAAAGAATGAAACAACAGAAGAAATAAACATTGATGCTGCTAAAGCAGTAATAGACGGTGCAAGTAATTTAGAATCGTATCAAACTATAAATGTAATTGATTCAATTATTAAGGCATTAAAAATTTCAAATAAAGGAGATACTATAATTCATATAGGTCCTGGTGTAGTAAATGCATATGACAGTGTGAAGTCAGAGATTTACAATGGTATAGAAGAATATAAAAAACTTAAACCCACAAGTTAACATAAAAAACGGATTTATTATTTATGAATATACAAGGATCTAAGATAGTAGTTATCGGCGGTTGTGGAACTGTTGGCAGTTTAATGGCCAGAATTTTAAAGGATAACGGTGCAGATGTAACTGTATCTGATCTTTCGACTGATAGTCCCCAAATAGAGCTACTTAAAAAAGAAGGAATTAAACTCAATCTTGGAGAACATGATGAGACTATTTTAAAAAATGCAGATTTGATTGCATTGGCTCCAAGCTTAACTAAAAACCTGAAATTAGTAAATAAAATAAAAAATTTAACTGATGCCCGTATAATAAGCGTGGATGAAGTTCTAAAATTTTGCGACGTTAACAAACCAGTTGTTGGAATAACCGGCACTAATGGTAAAACTACAACCACATGGATGCTTAAAAACATTTTAAAACAGGCAGGGAAGAAAGTTCCAGAACATGGAATGAATATTCAAGGTAACACTGAATTAATTCCATCTTTACAGTCTAGACTTGATGGTAATGTAGCTGTTTTAGAAATAGGTACTTTTGGAAATCCTAATGAGATAAAACGATCTGCAGTAAATTCAAAAGTGAGTATAGGGCTTATAACGAATATAACGAGGGATCATTTAAGTAATTCCGGGAAATTTTCAGATTATATTAAATGTAAAAGCGAAATTGTCGAAGTTGCAGATTTATTAATATTTAATGCAGATGATCCAGTGATTGCTTGCCTGGAATTGGGTAAAAAACCTGAAAATAGCTTATTTTATGGTATTGAAAACATAAATCTAGATGTTGAAGCTTATCCTGAAGAAAGGAAATGTCCTATTTGTAGCTTAGATCTTGAATATTCTGTACATTATATGGGTCATCTCGGTATTTATGAATGTTCATGTGGTTTTAAACGGCCCCAAACACATGTAAAAGCTTATGATATAACTGATAAAGGATTTACATTAGCAATAGGTTCAAATGAGGCAAGGATTAAATTAAAAAATAAAGGAATTCACAACATCTACAATGCACTAGCAGCAGCATCCGGAGCAATGGCACTGGATATTAAATTTGAAGATATAGTGAATGGTATAGAAACTTTTAATGGAGTAAAGGGTAGGTTTCAGGAATTAGATATTGGAAACAGAGTTATAATAGATTATGCTCATAATCCTGCTGGAGTTAAAGCTATAATTCAAGCAGTGACATTAGAAAAGCCTGAAAATTCCAGATTGATCGTTGTAAATACTATTTCATCAGAAAGTGGAATTGATGGAGATATAGAAATAGCAAAAATATTAAAAGATGCAGATATTATAGTAGTAGCATCAAATGCAAGTAGAATTGCTATGAAGAATATGGATTTAGATAATCAGGTTATATTTACTGAATCAAGCAAAAAAAGCTCTAAGAATGGTACTTTAGGTGCTAGTAATGAACAAGTTGAAGAAAGCCTAAATAAGGCCGTTTCTATAGCAAAAAAAGATGACATTATACTGGTAATAGGGGAAGGGGGAGTGAAATATTCTACCGAGATACTTAAAAAATTCAAAAATTAGTTTATTAATACTTATAATACTGGCAGTGGCTATGTATCCCTTTGGAAATACTATGAATGGTTATTATCCTCCACAAGGGCCAACGGAGATTGCAGCTTTAAAAATTGGGGATACTGTTTTGGTAGGAACTGACATTGTTGATGATAACAAGATTAGGAAAGTTCCATTATTATACCATCCTGAATATTTAATGGATTATGTTAATGATATGAGAATAACTGATTTTATAGACGCATTGTTAACTGGAACAGTTAAAACTCCAATTGGAAGAATTACAGGCAGTACGGTTTCTTCTTCTGGAGTTGCTCAGGGTTATGAAGGTCCGGGAATTTTAGCTGTAGTTGATAGTAAATTAACTGTAACTCCTCCGGGAAATTACGTTTATGGATATAAAAGTCCTTATACTTTCGGAGTTAAAACAAGCAATGGTTTAGAAATCCGTGAAGGTAAAGTTACCGTTAAAGTAGTACCAGCAGACCAGATCAGCAATGATACTGTTCCTCATACTTATGTTAGTGGTGCTAATGTTAAAAAATGGTATAATAGTGCAAGTATTGGCGATAAAATTACTTTAGATTATGCTATATCCAATTTCAATGATGGAAGAAGCACAGTCATTCCAGAAAATATACAGAAGTTCTTTGGAGATAAAGTAGTGAATTACATGAAGAATTATGCTTCAGGATTACCAGTGCTGGTTTATGCTGGAAATGTCACTGAAAAAGTTATTGGAAGCAATGGAGATACTCTAGGATCATATCCTGAGTACAATGATGCTGTAAGGGAAGGAAATTCAAGAGCATTCGTTGAGGCATGGAATGGAACAATAATACCACCACGAACTTCATCTTCAGGTAAAGAAACTGTAGGATTTGGAAGATCAACTGATCCCCACGCTCCGGGAGGATGGGCTTCGCATGGTGTTTGTCCTGCAGCAAGAGCTTTGAGGGGAGCAGCATTCCAGGCAGGTTTCGGACTTCCAACTGGTCTAAACGGGGGAGAATATGCGGTTAACTTTGGATATAATCCTGCAACAGATGTAAGAATTACCAACAACAAAAATTACCCGGTTAAAATATTAATGTGGACAAGTGGATCAGGACCTAGTATGAGTATACAGGCCAAAATAGTAGCACTTGCTCCTCAACAATAGGGATTAATTCCCTAATTTTTTTTATTTTATTGAATAATTTTATTTAGATAGTGATTTAAATGGTTTCAGCAGTTATAACAGCAGCGGGAAAAAATAGGCGGATGAGGAAAGATTTAAAAGCCCTTGGTATGGAAATCACTCATAAATTACTTCTTAATCTTAATGAAATGCCTTTAATAATTAATACAATTGAAAATACATTAACTACTGGAGTGGATGAATGTATTGTTGTTTTAGGGCATTTCAGTGACGAAATCACAGCAGTAATTGATGAACTTGATGATGAAAGAGTAAAAGTAACTGTAAATCCTGAAGTTCATGTTGAATTGTCTGATTCACTGTTAAATGGGGTTAAAAAAGTTAAATCAGATTATTGTCTTTGTGTTGCAGCAGATCAGCCAACTGTATCTACTGAAACGTTTAAAAATCTGATTAAAGGTGTATTTAATAGTCCAGAACCTGAAAATACAATTTCTATTCTTGCAAGGGGTAAAACAGGATTTCTTAATTCAGCAGAAGGTCTTGGAATGCCATTTGCATGTCATAAAAATCTTTTAGAAAAGTATTTGAAAGGACACAGTGATAATTTGAATCCTCTTTTAAGAAAAATGGTTTCTGATGGAGTTATGCTTTATGCTGTCCCAGCAAAAGATGATCTGGAGCTTATAAACATAAATAGATTTGATGATTATTTAAAAATAGTAAAAAATGATCCTTATTAATTATTTTTGAAAATAAAAAGAAAAAATTTAAGTTTTTAGAATTCTTTTTGTTCTGTTTCTTCTTCAAGAAGATCCAATCGATCTTCAACCTGTTCAACGATGTTTCCAAGTCTTTCTACGAGATCAAGTGTATCAAATGCCCAGTTTGCAACTAATTTATTGTCCATTTCTCCTTTTTCAATGCATCGGGTCATGGTTCCTTCTAAACTTCTGGCTTCATCTAAAATTTCAAATAATTTTTTTTGTGCCATAATAATCACTCCTCTGGGCTTTTTTTATAATGCTTTTAAATTTAAGCATCTATTTCATAGATACAAGCGCGGTTACAACGCATCCTATATTTTCGCCGTTCATTCCAACAATAACTTCTTCTTCTTTTATGCCAGCAAACTGTCTTGATCCGCTGCATCCAAGGGTGAAGTTTGCAGTATTGTTGACAAACGGACCGGCCACAGCATCAGCACATATTGATTGAATCCCTGAAAAGCTTGCTTCTACTCTTCCACCACGGGTGTAAACCATAGCTTGTGCAAGTTTCATTGCCTGAGCAGGCTTACAAATTACAACGATTACGTCGGGGTCGAATTTATTGCTTTCTAATGGTGCATATAAAATCGCTTTCATCATAGGGTCAATTTTAGGTACCTTTTCCATTGTACGTTTAGCAGAGCCGAGACTTGAAAACCTACCGAGACTCTGGTAAAATTCACCTATTTTTATCTTTTCTGGGGTTTCCATTAATCCAATTGCGGACGCTCCACCTTTACACATTTGCTCTTCAGCTGTTGCATAAAATATAGCTCCTTGTGCGGCTTTTTGAACCATTTCACAGTGTCTTATGTTTTCATCTATTTTTTCAATATCTTCTGGAATGTCTTCTTCTCTTAAAATGAATTTTATTGCAACTGGAGACTTATCTAAACTGAGACGTTCTTTAAGTTCCCTTGCAACCATATCGTATCCTTCTACTTGACAAGTGCCTTCTGCCATGTGTTTCACCATTTTTAGTATATTTTTTAAATTATTTATTTATATTTGAATTATGAATTTGATTATTATAACCTATTTCCACATTTTTTCAGTGTATTCATGGAGTAATTTGGAGATATTTGCTTAATAAAAATAGCAAATCTTATTAATAACATTAATTCAAAATGAGATAAGATAATTATGGGTTTTTTAGTCTGTGAAAAATGCGGGGGCTACTATAAGCTTCAAGAGGATGAATCTCCGGAATCATTTGATTATTGCAAGTGTGGGGGCGAATTAATATATTATAAACATATTCATGATTATTTAGGGGAAGAAGATAGAACCGGTTATTCAAAAGAACATAAAAATGACATCCATTTTAAAAGAGAGCAATTAAATGAAGAATTGGAAAAGTATCAAAATGTAAGAAGTTTATCTTCCCTGCAGTTTGATAAATCTACAACTAAATTAGAAAAATTGTTATTATATTCCTGTTCAATCATGTTTATTTTTTCGATAATCCCTCTTTTTTACAGTATTTTTACTAAATTCTGGCCTTTAATGCTTATAAGCGTTATAGGAATTATATCAGCAGCGCTATTATATTTAAATTTAAAAAACAGTGATAAAATTTCTCAAGTATTGTTTATGTACAATATATACATAATTTACGCCGTTTATTTTATTTTAATTCCTTTAGTATATGTAATATCTTTAATAATGAATAAAACGATTTTAAATAGTGGAATTACTTTTTTTGAGGTTTTAATTATATTTTTTTCATTTTTTGCTATTAATGTTTTTATTTTGGATAATAATGCACCGTACAGAGTTTTGGATCCAAAATCAAGGATTATGGCAGAATTTTATGAGTCTCCGGGATATAATTCACCATTACACGGTAGTTTTAATCCATCAGACTGGTTTGAATCAGAAAAATTAAATTTAATAATATTTTTAGTTACCATAGGCGTAATGT
>JAEYSH010000037.1 GCA_023434825.1 Methanobacteriota archaeon
AGCCAAAAGAATGGGTTTCTCTGATAAAAAACTTGCAGAAATTTCAGGATTCAGCGAAGAAGAAATAAGGAATATGCGTAAAGAAAACGATATTTTACCTACCTATAAAATGGTAGATACTTGTGCTGCTGAATTTGAGGCAAAAACTCCTTATTACTATGGTACTTATGAACAATTCGATGAAGTGGAAGTTTCGGATAATAAAAAAGTCATAATACTTGGTGCTGGACCAATCCGGATTGGACAGGGTATAGAATTTGATTATTGTTGTGTACATGGTGCAATGGCCCTCAAGGATGAAGGAGTTGAAACCATTGTCATAAACAACAATCCAGAAACAGTTAGTACTGATTATGATATTTCTAATAAACTCTATTTTGAACCATTGACATTTGAAGATGTCATGGGAATTATCGATAAAGAAAAACCTTATGGTGTCGTTGTTCAATTTGGAGGTCAAACTTCTATAAATCTTGCGGTACCTCTTGCTGAAGAGGGAGTAAGGATATTAGGTACTCCTCATGAAAGTATTGATAGGGTAGAAGACCGTGAAAGATTTACACGGGTTTTAGAACATCTTAAAATACCTCAGGCAGATTATGGGACTGCTTATTCATTTGAAGAAGCAAAGAAAGCTGCAGAGCGAATTGGATTTCCGGTACTCGTTCGACCATCATATGTACTTGGTGGAAGAGCCATGGAAATTGTTTATGACGTGGTAGAACTTGAAGAATATATGAAAGAAGCAGTAAAAATCTCTCCAGAGCATCCAATACTTGTTGATAAATTCCTAGAAGATGCAATAGAAGTGGACGTAGATGCATTGTGTGACGGCGAAAATGTTTTCATTGCAGGAATAATGGAACATATAGAAGAAGCAGGAGTACATTCAGGAGATTCTGCATGTGTAATACCACCTCAAACAATCCCTGAAGAAGTTATAGATCAAATTAAAGAGTATACTAAGAAACTTGCGCTTGAACTGGATGTAGTTGGACTTATGAATATCCAATATGCCGTAAAAGAAGATGGAGAACATAAAGTCTACATCATAGAGGCAAATCCACGTGCAAGTAGGACAGTTCCTTTCGTTAGTAAAGCTATTGGAATACCAATTGCCAAAATTGCAGCTAAATTGATGATTGGCCATAAACTTGCTGACATGGGCTTAACTGATGAAATAAAAATTGATCATGTTGCAGTTAAAGAATCCGTTTTCCCATTCATCAAACTTCCAGAATCAGATTCTATTTTAGGGCCAGAAATGAAATCCACTGGAGAAAGTATGGGAATTGATGAGAATTTCGGTCTTTCATACTATAAATCACAGTTATCTGCACATATGGAACTACCAACTGATGGAAAAGTGTTTATCAGTGTTAGAGATGCAGATAAAAATAAAATACAGGACATTGTTGAAAAAGCTGAAGAATTAGGCTTTGAACTTTGTGCTACAAGGGGAACTGCAGTAGCTGTCGAAGACCATGTAAAAATTGATAGAATTAAAAAGATCAGCCAGGGTTCTCCAAATATAAAAGAAGCAATATTAAATCACGAAATAAGCCTTATAATAAACACTCCTTCTGGGAAGCAGTCTTTAGATGATGGTTATTTCATAAGGAGACTTGCAGTTGAACTTGGAATACCTTATGTTACCACACTTGCAGGTGCTCGAGCAGCATTAACTGCGATAGAAAAAGTAAAAGATGGCGAAGTAGGAGTAAAATCCTTAAATGAGTACCACGGTGCTTAATTTTCTTTTTTATTTTAATTTAAAACCAATTTTAGATTATTAGTGCCATGATTGACAGAATTAAATATGCTCTGAAAACAGGGTTAATAATTGGAATATTGGGAGGATTAGTATTTTTTATTTGGAGTATTTTAAATAATACTCTCTCTTATTCAGTTAATTCTGGTATTATGGGCTTTATTGTATTTACGATACTTGGTTTTATTTTAGGAATGTTAATTTACAATCTGGAATAGTTTATCATTTTTTTATTTTTTTAGAATAATTTAATTAAAATATAGAATAAATAATATTCTGATTGCTATGATCACAATTGAAAATGCTACAGTTATTTATGGAAAAGAAATGGAATCCATAAAAGCAAATATTGTCATAAAAGAAGACAAAATCATTGAAATTAGCAAAAATAAGGTTAAGGGGAGCAAAAAAATCGATGCTAAAGGATGCATTGTGGTTCCCGCATTTATTAATTCTCATGTACATATGGGTGATTCCATTGCTAAAGATGTTGGAGACGGCAAAAGCATAGGTGAAATTGTAAAACCTCCAAATGGGCTTAAACATAAAATTTTAGAAGAATCTAAACCTTCAGAAATAGTAAAATCCATGAAGCAGTCTATGGAAGATATGTTAAGAAGTGGAACATCTACATTTGTTGATTTTAGAGAAGGCGGATTTGAGGGAATTGAATTAATTGATGAAGCCTCAAAAGACTTACCAATTCGAAAAATTGTGCTTGGAAGACACCATTTATTCCATGATGAGGATGCCAAAAAATCAGAAATTAAAAAGGTAACAAAAGAACTGCTTGAAAATTGTGATGGCATTGGTTTAAGTGGATTTGGCGAAATAAAGGACGGTACTGCTCAAATAATAACAAAGATTTGTAAAAAAAAGGGCAAAATTTCTGCAATACACACGGCCGAACATGAGAAAGTTCAGAAGGAATCTTTGGAGTTAACTGGAAAAAGTGAAGTTCAAAGAGGTATTGAATCTAATTTTGATATTTTAGTTCACCTCACATCTCCGGTAGGCGATGATTTAAATCAGGTTAGTAATAGCAACTGTTCTGTGGTGTCATGTCCAAGATCAAATGGAACTCTTTCTGTTGGAATTCCTCCTTTAAAAGACTTTTTTGAACATAAAATAAATGTACTTCTTGGAACAGATAATATAATGTTTAACTCTCCAAATATATTACGAGAAATGGAATATGCTTTAAAAGTTACACGCGGGTATTACAGAGAATATTTTCCTCCAGCCGAAATATTGAAAATGGCAACAGTAAATGCTTCAAATGCCTTGAATATAAACAGCGGATATATAGAAGAAGATAAAATCGCAGATTTAGTCATTGTAAAACAAAAATCTGAAAATCCAGTACTTTCAATTATTAATCGAACAGAATTACAGGACATTAAAAAATTGATATTAAATGGTAATCTTGTATTTTAAAGTTTAAAAAAGATTATTGGGTGATTAGATGTATAAAAAGATTTTATTGCCAACAGATGGATCTGAAAGTGCTGAAATAGCTGCAGAACACGCTTTTCTTTTAGGAAGTAAAAGCGGCGCTGAAATAATGGTTTTGAATGTGATTGAAACTCCAAGGTTTTCAGGAATTCGATCTGAAGATAAGGATGAATTAATGAATAGATTAAAAGATGAGGGACAAAAATCCTTTGATCGTATTAATGAAAAATTAATGGGCCGCAGAAGCATGGGAAAGTGTGAAAAAGACATAAATTTAAGATTTGAATTTAAAGAAGGTTCTCCGGTTGATACTATACTTAAAACGATAGACGATGAAGATATAAACCTTGTAGTTATGGGGACTTCTGGAAAAAGAGGTTTGAATAGGTTTTTACTGGGTAGTGTAGCTGAAAATACAATGAGATCAGCAAAAATCCCTGTTTTAGTAGTGCGTTAATTTTTATTATTAAAACTGATAAATAATCAATTATATAAATCTGGAATAATAACAGTTAATAATATATAAATGAGTAATATATTATTTCAAGGGGTGAACTCATGTATAAAAAAATTTTATTACCAACTGACGGTTCTGAATATGCCAATAAGGCTGCAAAACATGCAATATGGCTTGCAAGTGTAACTGGCGCGGAACTTATAGTTTTAAATGTAATAGAAACATCTTCATTGGTAGGATTACCTGCTGAGGATCTTATAGTCCGAATTAAAGAAATGCTTAAAGAAGAAGGACGTAAATCACTGGAAGAGATTTCAAAATTAACTGAAGAGAGCGAAACTGGAGAATGCAGGGAAGAAGTTAAATTAGATTTAATTACAGAAGAAGGTGCTCCTGCAGATATTATAGTTAAAAAAATAAAAGAAGAAAATATAGATCTGGTTGTAATGGGAACTTCAGGAAAACATGGGTTGGACCGATTTTTACTGGGCAGTGTAACTGAAAATGTAGTTCGATCAGCTCCGTGCCCGGTTTTAGTTGTTCATTAAAGATATAAAAGAATATAAATAATTATTTTTTAATTAAAAATCGTTGGTGTAACAATGCTTATAAAAGAAGTAATGTCAGAGAGTATACACTATATACAGGTTCCAGGGAACCGTCAGAGTGCTCTAGAATTAATGCGGGAAAAGAACGTATCAGGATTACCTGTAGTTAAAAATGGGACAAAAAAGTTAATAGGGATAGTTACAAGGTCAGATCTTGTAAATAATCCAGATGAAGAACAACTTGCGCTTATAATGACCAGGAATCTTTTAACTGCAGCTCCAGATGATGATATCAAAGTTGCTGCACAGATAATGATAGAAAACAATATAAGAAGAGTTCCAGTTGTTGAAGATGAGAAACTGGTAGGTTTAGTAACTGCATTTGATCTTATTGAACAGGCAATATCTAAATTAGAAATTAAAGAACCAGTTAAAGATTATATGATTACAAGTATCCCTACTACTTGGGAAGGAACTCCTTTAAATGTAGCATTTGAGATAATGAGATATTCTGGTTTTAAAGTCCTTCTCGGTCTAAATAAAGATGGTAAATTATCTGGAATACTCACAGAAACTGATTTTATCAATGAAAGTGAAATTGTATCAGAAAGATCAGTTCATAACACATCTGTAGGTACTGAAGGGGATAAATGGTCATGGGACAGTACAAATGTCCTTTATGTTATAAAAAATCATTTGAAATTCTCTGATAAAAGTGTTAAAGATGTTGCAGCTTCTGATTTGGTTATAGCAACTACAAGAACCACAGTGACTGAATGTGCTAATAAGATGAGACATCATAACATTGAACAGATACCAGTTATAGACGTTGAAGGCGAACTCGCAGGGCTTGTAAGAGCTACAGATTTAATAAAGGCAATCAAGGATTAAGATGACGGACTCATTACTTCTTAAAATAACATCAGAAAAAGGTAACATTAGAGTTGTTTCAAAAAATGACGGAGAAGTTTCTGTAAGAGTAATTCTTTTGAAATTAATTCTCGGATATTGCTGGTGGGCTAATATTCCGGTTGTAGAAACAATATTCAACGTCATTGAAGAAACAATTAAAAATACAATGAAAGAAGTCTATGATTACGATAAACTTACCATAGATTACGATTATAAAGCAGATGATACCTTAGAAGATGCTTCAAAAATTGAAATATTCATAAACAGCGTTACTGTAGATGAAATTGAAATTGAAGTAAATGGAAGGTACTTATTGTTTGAAGGTATGGATAATAGAAGCTTCATGCAAAAAAGAACTGCTTTTAGAAGAAAAGTAAATGAAAATGTATTTAAAAATCTTTAATTAAGTTAATTTTCGCCTTATTAAAGGTAAAACCAGAGTTAAAAGATTTTTTGCATCTTCTTTATCTATTACTCTTCTTGCAACTATTTTTCCGCCCTTAAAAACTGTTATATTTTTTCCTTTAGTTTCAAGCATTGCTATTCCCATTTCTTCTGAACATTTTGGAGAACCAAGAATTTCAAGTTCTGCGCATGTTTTTTTGATATCTATTTCATATGGAAGTTCAGTTTCAAACATAATTTTATTTTCTTCATCTTTACATGGCTTATAAACTACCAGGTCCTTTTTCTCCTCGCCATAACCTCCAATATCGAGAGTTACTCTTTTAAAACCTACAGCTTTAAGTTCAGAGCTTATATGATTTAAAACCCCCATATTAAGGAGTTTTGATATATTTCCAACTTCAATTCTTGCAACATCATCGTAATCTCGAACTCTTACTGGACCTTCTCCAACTGTATTTTTAATTAATGATTCGGCATAACTAATTCTATTTATCTTTTTAGGAGTTATTTCGTTATTTGTAGAAATTCTGGTGGCAAGACAGGTGGTAGATGTTGAATAATCTATATTTAACTCTTTCAACGTTTCTCTAACCTCTTCTTCTGTAAGGCCTGCATATACCAATGGACTTAATATATTTTTTTCGTAATTAACCATTATTCCGGGTCGATCTTCCAGTAAATCGCTTATATTGGTCCCATCAACTATTGTTTCAAATCCCTTTTCGGCTGCAATTTCTTGAAGTTTACTGTACATTTTATTTTTACAGATAAAACATCTATGTGGTGGATTGGATTTAAAAGCAGAATCTTTAAGGAAATCTTCTTTTATAACTTCATGATTAATTCCAACTTCATCTGCAATTCGTTTAGCATTGTTTATACAGTCTGATGGTAAGGCTCCATTATCAACAGTTACTGCAAGTGCATTTTTGGCTGCCTCGCCAGCAATTTTAGCAATCAGGGTGCTGTCAGCACCGCCCGAAAAAGCTACTAAAACTTCCTTATCTTTAAGATATTCCTCTAATTTCTCTATTTTTTGTTGGAGGTTCATAAAATTCATCCTTTAAGCTGATATTAATAGGTTAATTTTTTAATGTATTTTAAAACGTCAATTGCGTCCTTTCTTTTGATATCTATCCCTTCTTCCATTAAAAAGTTTTCAATAATTGCTATTTTTGCGGGATGGAGCTGCACCGTATTTAAAAGAAGAGTATATGTTCGTTTAGGATAAAAAATTGACTTGGCAGTATCAATCAAAATTTTGAAGTCTTCTTTATCAATTAAACCTTTTTCTAGTGCTTTCTTAAAGTTATATTCCATACTTACAAGAGAATCAGAAAGTTGTTCCATGTTCATTGGATTAATAACAACAGCAACATCATCATCTGATTCAATGTGTCCATTTTTATACTGACTATAAACATAACCGACTCCAATCATCCCAAAATCATCCAGTTCGGATGCTCGAAGCGCCCCCATACTGGCTCCTCCAACTACGGTAACTCCTCTTTTAAGTACATCAAGTATTTCACGGTGAGAAACAGCAGGCTGCTGATGAAAAACACCATCAATAATTCCAATTATGTCTGGGTTTTCATTTAAAACCTCTATAATGTCTCCCCTTTGGATTGGATCTCTATAATCCGCATCTAATATGTCAAGAGCTTCATGGTGGCTCAAAGAAGGTCCTAAAAAGATTATAATTTTTTGATTATTCAATTTCAATCTCCAGATTTTTTTATATATTTTATATTTGAAAGGTTAAAAAATTATCTTAAAATAAACTATACTGGAGAAATAAAAAAAAGTATTGGTTGATTGAGTCATTAAACACCAGTAATCTCCTTATGAAGATTAATAAGTCGCTGAATTGAAGGATGATCTTCTCCAAGACGATCTTTCCACTTTTTAATTACAAAATCAATATCTACTTCTTTATCCCAGTGGATAAGATTATCGGCATGTGCAACAATTTTTTCTTCTAATGTAATAGGAAAGTAATCTTTTGGGGGTAAACCAAGCTGAATTGCCTCATTTTTAGGAATACCCGCACCAATATGTCGTAGCGCTATATTGGAAACATCATCTGAAAATTCAAGTTCTTTAAGGATTTCAGCTCCCACAATGGCATGATCTATATTATTTGTTTTGCATCGGCCTATATCATGGAGTAATGCACCTTTTTTAACAAGATCAAGGTCAACAGAATTAAAATTAGATGATAGCTTTACTGCCTTTTTACAAACAGCTATACTATGCTCAATTAAGTGAGAAGGGCAGTTTAAACTCCTTAAAACTTCAATCGTCAATTAAAAAGCCCTCATAAAATAAGTTATAAACTTTCAAAACCGAAAGTTTTGCAATATTAAAAATAATGGATTTTGTGTAATTAGGAGTTCATCTGGTCTTTAATGTCATTAATTAAAGAAGAATTGTCATGGTATTCCAGTGTACTGTTACATTCTGGACACATGAAATTGAATTCTGAAGCTTCTTCAAAGTCATATCTACATCCATTTACGCAGCTAAAGAACATGTTATCTTCTTCATAGGCTAAAGATTCTTCCATTTCTTTAGAAAATTGTTTGTAATTTTCAGATATTGTTTCAATGACTTTTTCTGAGTCGAATTTCCAACTGTAAGTGTACCATTGGGTTTCAGGATCTTTACTTCTTTTGTAACTTGCAATTCCTGCATCGTAGAGCTTGTAGAGAATTCTTCTTACAATATTTAATCTTAACTCTATTTCCTCGGAAATTTCTTCGTCAGTAAGTTTACCTTCTAAAAGACATTTTATTATAGAAATACTATTTTCATTATCTTCGGTAATTTTATGAATAAACTCCTGTACAATAGGTTCATTTAAAAATTCTATTCCTTCTTTTGATAGGGAAGATTTAATAAATTCTTGAGTTACAGGACCATTAACATTAAGCATTTTTTTCCTCCTTATTTGGAATTACTTCAACACCTTTAAAATGTAGAAATTAATGTAATATTGAATTTATTGGCGCCTATTGCTAAACAAGCATAAGGCTGATATGTATTCTAGAAAATCACTGATATGAAAAGTTTTATATCCAAATTTTATCAAGTTGTATTAAGGGTGACACATCTTGATGCTATTATGTATTATTGTTTTCCTACTATTTAATTATTTGTATGGATCAATATTGATCATGGCGAGCAATGATGCTCAAAGACATAATAATTTTTAGCACTTCCTTATGATAACTGCGGGCATATGTTCAATTGTACTTAACATCTCAACAGTCACACTGTCAATTTCACCATCAAAGGCATCTTTCATTTCATAGACAGTTGCCATGCTGTTTTCATTTTTCATTTGATAATCTTCAGCAATTTTGGCGATTTTTATGATATCCTCAATATCAATATTTTTAGAAACTCCTAAGGGGGTAGGGCCTTTAATTTTACCAAATCTCCCTAATAAATAACCAAAAAAACCAAAATCTGCTTTAATACCATCTGCAGCTATGGGAAGGGATGTAAATAATTTTCCTAATAACTCATATGTAGCATCTGTATCAATTATAACCACAATAACTTCTTTTCCAATATTATTCGAAATTTTCCCAGCTATATCTGCGGCTACTTCTCCTGGTTCATGTGGTAGGAGGGAAACATAAGTTCCGGGTGCATTACTGAGGTCAATTCCAGCTTCAGAAGCTGGTTTCAACGCGTGTTTTAAACCATAGTGTTTTAATACAACCTCTTTATGTGCTCTTGCTTCAATGGGTAAATTTCTTAAGTTTTTAATAGTCCTTTTTTTAATTCCAAAAATAGGGCCTAGAAAATAGCCCCATATGTATTTTGACCAGATATCTGCAAGTAAAATAGACAAAATCGAAGGTTTAAAGTTTGATTCATCAACAAGTCTTCCCTGTGAAATTGATATTGGAGTTTCTGAAATTACAAGAAAGTCTCCGTCTTCCAGTAAATGCTTTGAATTTTCTATTATTATGTCATAGGGTTCATTTGGCTTTATGTAACTTGTTTTTACTGGCAAAATCTTGTATTTTGAATCTTTCATAACTGCAACTCTTCAGATATTATAAAAATTTAGAAAATAATATAAATATTCTATATGTAACACTATTATTCAATGTATATTTAATTTATTCTTTGGAGAAATAAAGATGAGTAAACAGGATAATACATCAGCACATCTTGCAAAAGATTATGATTCTAAAATAAGCAGTACTATACCTTATTACAATAGTTTTCATAAGGAAATTATCAATTTAGTCCAGTCAATGGATATTCAACCAAATACATGGCTAGATACTGGTTGTGGTACTGGTAATTTTGTAGAAAAAGCACTAAAATCATTTAAATCTACACAATTTTTATTAGCAGATCCATCTGAAGGAATGTTAAAAGAGGCAAAGGAGAAATTAGGAAAATATGGCCGAGTAAGTTTTTTAAATCCAGCTCCAACTCAAGAAATTTCCATAAAACAGAATGTGGATGTAATTACAGCAATTCAATCGCATCATTACATGTCAAAAGATGAAAGATTTGAAGCTACAAAATCATGTTATAATCTTATAGATAAAAATGGAGTTTTCATAACATTTGAAAATATAAAACCACTCACTGAAAAAGGAATTGAAATTGGAAAAGAATACTGGAAAAATTTCCAGATTTCACATGGAAAAGGAATTAAAGAAGTAGAAGGCCATATTAAAAGATTTGACGTGGAATATTTCCCCCTTACAATTGAAGAACATTTATCTTTACTTAGAGATTCAGGGTTCAGTGTTGTTGAAATGTTCTGGTACTCTTACATGCAAGCTGGATTTTACTGTATTAAATAGTAAACTTATGCTCCTTTTGGAGATTCACTGGTCTTTTTACCAATTTCACCAGATATTAACATCATTATTATGATACTGAGCATATAAATAACAATTATCATGGCCATTACATCATAATTTGCGCTGAAATTAGCCACAGCAACTACAAAAGCTGCTGATGAGTTACGTATCGCGGTCCCCATGCCAAGCACCGTTTTTGTATTTTGGGAAGGGCCACCCAAAAAATATCCAATTAAAAAAGCTGCCAGTATAAAAGTTATTGCAGCTACAATTGCACCTGTACCGAATACTGCTAGAAAATCCTGATAATTAAGTCCTAAATAGAGAATTACCACTACAAATATGAATATATTAGATATTTGATTAAATACGGGTTTAATTGTTTCAGCTATATTACTATATCTCCATTTTAAAGCGGTTCCACTAACTAATGGTACAAATATTAAAATTAATAATGAAATGGCTATGGATGTTGGATTAACTGAAACACCGGGTAAAAGAAAGGATAGTACCAGAGGCATGTAAATTAAAGTCACTATTGATAATATAAGCATCAAACCAACTGCAAATGCCATATCAGCTTTAATAAATTGGACAAGCTTCAGCATAAACGGTGAACCTGCTCCTGCAGCCATTAAAACAAGTCCAATAGCAAGACCTGGTTGAAGTGGGATTAAAAAAAGAATAATATAAGTTATAATGGGAAGTAATATGAAGTTTGCAGCTAAAGACTTTAATATGAGTTTTTTATCTTTTAAAGGTTCTATAAACTCTTTTGGAAAGAAACTAAGTCCCATAGACAGCATTGTTGAAACGATGTAGATTAAAATACTTAGATTAGCAAATTGCTGAAGAATAACTTCCATTAAATATCTTACTTTGTTTTGATGTTGTTGATTAGTATTTTGAAGTTACTAAAATGTAAGCTCGCAATTATTTCATATCCTTTTTTAAAAAAATTAGCTGTTCTTCGATTAAAGGTCCACTTTTCCTAAAGTGTCTCCTCTTAGTCCTCTTCGCATTGTTTCAAGTGCAGTTACTTCTTCTGGAGCTATATTGCCTAAGTTTACATTTGCTCCGAATTTAAGAATTAAATAAGTTTGCTGGTTTTTAAGAGGTGCTTCCCATATTATTTTATTCATATCTGTTTTTGCAAGGGCTTCAAGTTCGTCTTCTTTAACGTTTCCGGCACCATCATAAATTCCTATATCTTTTCCACCTTCACGGGCTTCAATGAGAACTTCATCAGCTCCAGCTTCAATATCAAAATTGATAAGATCAATCCTATTAGTTATATCTATTTCATGATCGGCATCAGGATCTTTCTTTCCAACCTCTGAAATCACCTTAAAACCCTGTTCCTTAGCTTTTGAAATTACTTCTCTCCTATCTTCTAAAGGAATAATAGTAGATCCGTCGGATATTTCAACAGCTTTAAATCCTAACTTATCAGATTCATTAAGGAATTCATCAAATTTATTTTTTAAAAATGCAAGTTCAAATAACGTTCCTCCGGCATAGGGGATTACATCATAGGATAAATACATTTCAGCCTTTTCTTTTATTAGATTTCTATCATGGAGTGCGGAGGTACCCCATCCAAATTTTGCAAGATCAACAAATTCGCCAGATACTTCAAGTAGATCTGAAACAGCATTTAAACCCATTCCTTTATCTAACATCATTGTTATTCCATTTTTACGAGGTTTAGAAATTCTTTCTGGTGCAATAAAATCAAATGCTTTCATCTGGCCACCTTTTTAATTTAATTTAAAATAAATTCTAGTGTTGTTTAAATTTTATGTAGATTTTAATTTTTTATCCGCAAGATATAAAATTTGTTATATATCTTGAAATATATATTAAAAAAGGTAATAAAGGACTTAAAAATTAATTTGGTGATTGTATGGAAAAAACCATTAATTATTTTGAAAATAAAGGTGCAGAAAATACTGATAAAGTTATAGAACTTGTAAAACAGAGAAAAGAAGAATTAGGAATAAAAAGTATTGTTGTTGCTTCTGTATCTGGAAAAACTGCTTTTAAATTACGTGAAGCAATGGATGATGTAGAAATAGTGAGCATAACTCATCATGCGGGTTTTAAAGAAAAAGGGAAGCTGGAAATAACTCCTGAAAATATACAAAAATTAAACGACAATAATATAACTTTTTATGTTGGATCTCATGCATTAAGCGGTGTTGGCAGAGGGATTTCTAACAAGTTCGGTGGAGTAACTCCTGTTGAAATAATAGCTGCAACTCTTCGAATGTTTGGTCAGGGAGTTAAAGTATGTGTCGAAATATCAATTATGGCAGCAGATGCAGGTTTAATTCCTGTAGATGAAGAAATAATTGCTGTTGGAGGAACCGCGTGGGGCGCAGATGCTGCAGTAGTATTAAAAGCTTCTAATATGAATAATTTCTTTGACCTGCAAATTAAAGAAATCATTGCAATGCCTAGGCAATAAAGTCTAAAATTTCAACATGACATAATTTGCCAATAAAATGGAAGACTATTAATGTACCACAAACCAAAGCAAGATCAAACAAAATTTTGTTGACTTATCATGATAAAACCAAAAAATTGTTTGCAAGATTGTAATTTATCACTAAAATAATCGCTGGTTTTAAATATAAGTTAATACAATACCACAAATAAATTTAACAACATTGGCTGTGGGGGTAGTAATTGAAATCTCTTATAAACAATACATTAAAAGAATCAGAAGTTAGAAGAGAGAGAAGACCAGCTGACATCCAGGACAGCATTGACGTTTCAGACATAAACAGTGATCTCAAGGATATCATAGAACAGAGCAGGGCCAAGATATTCGTAGTTGGAACTGGAGGGGCTGGAAATAACACAGTTTCAAGACTTATGGAAATAAGAATTGAAGGCGCAGACACTATTGCTGTAAATACTGATGCACAAGATCTTTTCTACTCAAATTCCCATCAGAAGATACTTATAGGTAAGGCAACATGTGGAGGACTTGGCGCAGGCGGAATGCCTGAAATTGGTGAAGAATGCGCTGAAGAAAGTGAAGAGCAAATAAAAGAAAGGTTAGATGGGGCTGACATGGTTTTTGTAACCTGTGGGCTTGGAGGAGGTACCGGT
>JAEYSH010000052.1 GCA_023434825.1 Methanobacteriota archaeon
AGACTCTGGCCTGCCACGCCAGTGACCCGGGTTCAAATCCCGGACGCCGCATCGCGGCTGTAGTCTAGTCTGGTTAGGACTTGGGCCTTCCAAGCCTACGACCCGGGTTCAAATCCCGGCAGCCGCATTCTTTTCATATTTTGTTTTTAATTTCTTAAAATAATAAAAATAATGATTTTTGTAAAATTATTAAAATATTAATATAATTACTGCGGAATTAAAATTTCTGCAGCAACAAGTCTGCAAATATCTGTTTTTGTGATTACTCCTGCAGGTTTTTCATTTTCTAAAACTAATAAACCTGATACGTCTGCTCTCAACATTAAATTTGCAGCATCTTCAATTTTATCACCAGCATCAATGGTTATTATGTCTTTTGACATTATTTCGTTGATTTTTATACTGTTTTGCTGGGCACTGGGTTTTAATGATCCAAGTACACCTACCAGATCGAGGTATGATATAACTCCAACGGGGGTTTCTCCTTCCATAACGAATAGTCTTCTAACGCCTTCTTTATACATTTTCTCAAATGCCTCAAGTGGACTGGTATCTGGGTTAATTGTTATTACGCCTTGATTCATTGCTTCTTTAACTTCCATCCAATCACTCCTTTTTTCTATACTATTTATAGTGGTTTCTTAGTGTTTATATCTATCGAAAATTTTTAAAATTTGTTATCAAATTAGGGAGTAATACACAAATATTATATATTACATATATTGAAACAATTAATAATTTTTATACTCTCAGAGAGCAATATTGCTTGCTGAGGACAAAGTTTAAATACTACAAATATAATGATTAGTTATTATATCATATGATTTGAGTAAATAATATGTATAAATATTGTTTGGCGGGCACAATATTGTGATGCCATGACAAGGTTTAAATACTATAAAATATTATGATAATATTAAAGTAATAATGGAGGGAAGATTGTGATGAGAATTAGTATGTCACTACCAAAAAAATTGTTAAACGAATTTGATGGGGTATTAAAAGATAGAGGATACCAATCAAGATCAAAAGGTATCAGAGACGCATTAAAAGATTACATCGTAAGGTATCAATGGATGAATGAAATGGAAGGAGAAAGAATTGGGATTATTGCTGTAATCTACGATCACCACTACACAGGAGTAATGGAAGACCTTACCGAAATTCAACATGATTACAAAGATTTCATTAACGCAGTTATGCACGTTCACATGACTGATAAACACTGTCTTGAAGTAGTAGTCGTTAAAGGCGATGTAAAATACATCAGAGCACTCTCAGAGAAAATAATGAGATTAAAAGGTGTTGAACACGTACGTTTAACCAGTACTGCTGTCGGAAAATCATTAGATCTCGACAAAGCGGGTGCAAGAAGTACAATTTCACCATAATTATTTTTTTTGTTAATACTCACTATTTTTGACAATTAGTCTGATAATGAGTAAGGTAATATGTGTGCTTTTAAACAGCCTATGGATGACTTAAAGTCATTAAAAACTGAATTGCGCACAACACCATATCATTTTAATCTTTTATCTGATGAAGAAAGATTAACAGCATTCCATGAAGCAATAATGGAAAAAGCTAGAGGAACTGTTTTTGATATTGGTGCAGGCTGTGGAGTTTTGTCTATTTTAGCTTCTTTTTATTCTAATTTTGTTTATTCTGTTGAAATTGATTCTAAAGCTGCCGAGTTTGCAAAATTAAATTTTAAATCATTTAATAACATATCTTTAATTAATAAAGATGCAAGAAAAGTTATTTTTCCTGAAAAAGCAGATTTAATTATTTGTGAAATGTTAGATACAGCTTTAATTGATGAGGAACAAGTTCCGGTAATTAATTCTATTTTGAAAAACCTCAAAAAGGATGGAGAGATAATCCCCTGCAAAATTTTCAATGGAGCTGAATTAATAAGCATGGATAGGGATTATATTTGTTATGAAGATCCTGAAGCAAATCAAACTCCTGATTATCATATATTGAGTAAGCTAATTATTTACAATGAAATTAATTTCAAAGAACGAATTGAAGAAAATTTAAAGGTTAATGTTGAATTTAAAGTTTTAAAAAAAGGAGTTGTTTCCGGAATTAAAATAACAACTTTTACGCTACTTACTGATGATATAATATGCGGACCTACTCCTATGTTAAATCCTCCTTTACTTATCCCTACTGAAAGAATAAATGTAGATATAGGAGATTGCATAAAGATCGATCTTAGTTACAGGATGGGTGGTGGATTAAATAGTATTAGAACAGGAATTAAAAAATTTTCTCAATAATCATGAAAAAATAGCTATTTTGGGGATCGGAAACGAAATAAAGGGTGATGATGGTCTTGGTCCATCTATAGCCAAGTGTTTATCTAAATTATTCCATTTCGATGAAAATGTTACTGTTTTTGATGGAGGGACTGTTCCTGAAAACTATACTGGTTCTATCCGGAAGAAAAATCCCACTCATATTATATTAATTGATGCTGTTGAAATGAAAAAAGAGCCAGGATATATCCGTGTTGTTAACAAGGAAGAAATAGCAAATTATAACATCTCAACCCATGCAATGCCTGTCTCTTTTTTAATTAAGTATATGGAAACCACAATTGGCAGCGATATAATTCTTATTGGTATACAACCAAAAAGTATGGAATTTGCTGAAAAGATCTCAAAAGAAGTAGAAAAGAGTATTGAAATTGTGGTAAATACTCTTTTTGAATTAATTAGTTCATCTAAAGTTCTTTAATTATTTTTGCTACTGTATCTCTGCATGAAGCTAAAGCTGGCGCCCCTGAAGTGAGTAGAACTACTCCCATTAAATCTGCTATTTCCTCTTTTGTTGCTCCAGCATTAATAGCTGCTCTAAGTTGTTGTTCTACGCAATATCCGCATTGATTTGAGATAATAATTCCAAGAGCAATCAATCTTTTTGTTTTTGTTGGTAAAGCACCATCTTTCAAGATTAATTTATCAAATTTTCCTATTACATCTAATAATTCGGGATTTAATTCCTGATACATTTCTAAAACGTCTGGATGGAATCCCATTAACTTATTAGCCTGACCAATAGCGCAGTGTTCTCCATGTTTTTGTTCCATATAATCACCATTCATATTTTTATTTTAATTTTTAATAAATTTATTCAATTTTATCATAAATTTTTAGGATTATAATGGAGTTTAAATATCTTAAAATAAAGATAGAAAAAGAATAAACTGAAGACTTTTAAGTAAATAAAAACAAAACTCTTTATGCAGTATTCATAATTAAATGTGAATCAATATTACTAAAGATTTATGTTCGATAATTTTCCAGTGATAAAATGAAGATACTATTTATAGGAGCAAGGCTTTTCGATGATGTAGCAATATATGCCAAAAATCAAGGTATTACAAGTATTTTAACAGAATCAAATTCTGATTCGCCTAATTTAAAACTTTCAGATACTCATTATATAGTTCCAAGGGGAATGGATGCACCTAAGGAAATTGCTATTAAAGAAGATGTTGATGCAGTTATTCCTTTAATTGGGATAGATAAACCTCTTGTTGAAGTTGCAAAGCTAAAGGAAGAACTTGAAGAGGATTATGGAATTTCAGTAATAGCATCTCCTTTAGATGCAGTACTAACTGCTAGAGACAAACTAAAAACAAAGGAATTTTTCCTTAAAAATGGAATAGAAACTCCTTCTTATTGTAAAATATCTAAAGAATTAAAACCTCAATTGCCCTCTGTATTAAAGAAATCTGAAGGTCAAGGGGGCAGTGGAGTAAAAATAGTTAGTAATTATGAGGAATATAATGAAGTTTGCTGCGATTTTGAGGGTGCATTTTCAGAAAAATATATTGAAGGTATGGAAATATCAATTGAAGTCTTAAGATATAATAATAAAACAGTCCCTTTAGTACCAGTTTGTAAAGGAAAGACAACTATTGAAGGTATTCATCCATTGGACAAACTTAAAATGGCTCCTTTAGATATAAATGGTATTGATAATGAAGAAATAAGAAAAAAAGCAGCTATAATTGCTGATTCTTTAGGTGCTGAGGGAGTTATTGATATTGATATAATTTTTGATGAAGAAGAAAAAATTAGTTACTTTATTGAAATTAATACAAGTCCCAGCGGTACAAG
>JAEYSH010000065.1 GCA_023434825.1 Methanobacteriota archaeon
TTCTTTTAGGACTGGTTTAAAGGATCTACTTAATCCAGTCATGGAATCTAAGTGGAAACACCATATTTTTGCAATTTTGAGTATAATTGTTTTAATTGTGTTAGTATTTTTAGTTGGAAAACCTCAGACATGGATTGTAGGAGTATTGAGATACTTAAATTTTGCAGCAGTATTTTTCACTTTAGTTGGATTATTCGTTCAATTTTTGGGTTTTTCAAAACACAAATTCACTAAAGAATATTTAATTCTTTCACTATTGAGTTTCATGGTTCTTTTAACTGGCATTTTCGTTCCTGCATTTGAAAATTCATTTAACATTACCCGAATATTCCAAATGACATTTGTCTTTTTAGCCCCGATTTGTGTTTTAGGCGGGATAATTGTCTTTAAATCAATTCTCAAAGCTTTTAAAATCGAAGTGATAAAAGATAACCCGATAAAAGTATTTTCAGTATTTTTAATACTTTTATTATTGTTCAATGCAGGATTTTTCAGTGTTTTAACTAATCAATCTATACCAATGCATTTAAGTAAAGAATCAGATTATTATCCCAGTTTTAACGTTCCAGAAACAACTGCAGCGGCATGGTTACATAATGAATCAACTGGTTCTGTAATTTTTGCAGACTCCTATGGAATATTTGTATTTTATAAATATTACTATCCAGCTGAAATTAATGTTATTTCAAGATATAACGAAAATATTAGTTCTTATATATTTTTAAGGAAATTAAATCAACAAAATAAGCTACTCATTGGCTTTGAAAAAGGATCAAGGGATAGATCCAGAGTTTACGAGGATAGAAGTAAAATAATTAATAATAAATACAGAATTTACCATAATGGGAATGCTTCAATCTATTTCAGTTAGCTTTAAGTTAATTATATGCTTAAGTAAATTAATTAATATACTTTTTATCCCTATTTTATAAATTTTAGATAATACCCTATTAAAACATATTTCATTGAATTTTATGAAGATTTAAGCATGGAAATGATTACTGAATTAATTTTTAAAATTAGAAAAGTTAATGCAAACTTCATTTCGTATAATACTTTTTTAAAATATTTATTAACAATTAATAAATCCAAGTAAAAACATTTATATATGTTCATGATCATTCTATTTATCATGATTATTCATGTTGATGTTATAACAATCTTAAGTTATACTCTTTCAGTAGTATCTGCAATTATTGTAGGATTTATATTAAGGCTTCCTTTGCTCCCTGAAAGACCAATCAGGGATTCCTGGACAATTAGTATAATATTTCCAACAACTGTAATTGCACTGGGACTATCTGCAATGGTCTTTGAGCTTGGATGGAATGGAATAATAGTTGGAATTGTTATTGGAGTCATATCTGCATTAATATCCAAATATATACTTGAATCAATCCTCCCAAGACATACTGAGTTAATTGGAGATGAAAACCAATGAATGAAATATTAGGAATTATAATTGCCGCTATTCTATCATGGCTAAACTTTGTTCTTATTGATACATGGTTCGGACTTCCTGAAAAACCTGGTGTTAAAGGTGCAGATGTAATTGGTAGAGACGTTAAAAAAAGAGGCGGAGATTTAGCTGGTGGATTCTTCCAGGGAAATATTGTTTGTTCTCCTGATGCTTCAGCAGGAACACTTCTTGGCGCTATAGCTTGTTATTTAATTGGTATCCCTGCAGGAGGATTCGTAGCTGCTTTACTTGTATTCATTGGTAACAGACTTTGTGCAGACCCCGGTTATGCAGGTACAATTGGTGCATTGACAATAATGGTTATTATAGGATTAGCATCATTTATTGGAATACCTCCCGAACAATTTATTGTAGGAATGCTAATTGCAATAGTAACAATTCAAGGTCTTGATCATCCCAGAGCATCCAGATTACTTGGAAAAATTGCAGAAAAAATGGGAAGACATACTGAATTAACTTAACATTAAATTTAAATGATTAAAAAGATAAACCATAAATATTCATTATATTCAAAGGTAGATAAAGATGTTAATTGAGATTACAGGGATTATAGTTGTATTCATGGCTCTCAGAGCATTAATTGCCAGGGATAGAAGTGAAAGAATGCTCTATCTAAATGCAATGGGCTTTAGTATATCAGCATTAATTGCACTTTATATACAAACACCATTCGGAGCTATTATTGCAATAACTTTCTTTATATGTAATACTATAAGTTCAAATGCAATAGCATACTCAATTGGAAGAATTCAAGATGAAATAGTAATAAGGTAAAAATCTGGTGGAAATAATGGCTATATTAGATTTTATAAATATTTCAACAATATCTGCTGCTGTCTCTTTGATTGGGGCAGTAGGTATAATACTCCTCCCTAAGCCAATTGATAAAGTGATAATGTTTGCATTACTTCAGGGAGGTTTTATAGGAATGATTGTAGCTGCAAAATATTTAGATGTTGCAATGGCAGCTGCATTAATTGATCCTATTTCAACTGTTATCCTTTTAATTGCTATTATTAAGATTAATGATGTGCGGAAGGAAAAACTAAAAGCCCAGGAGGAATTGAACATTGCTTGATATTTATATATGGTTCTATACGGGCTGTATACTAACAATTTTAGGAGCTATAGGTACAGTATTTGGTCCTGGGGTTAAAGATCCTATTGTAAGGACATTAAATACTGAAATTGCTGCAATAGGCGTTTCGATGATATTTTTAACTTACAATCATACTATTGCGCTACTAACATTTGTTGCATCAACTACTATAATTACAATGGTTCTTTTAAGAGCTGTTGTAAGGCTTGAAGAAATGGGGGCTAAGGTATGAGAAGTTTAGGAAGACTTTTGAATGACTTAGCTAATCCTGATAATATTCCAAGACTTTTCTCATTGGTACTTGGAATTGTACTAATAGCGGGCCTTATAGTTCCATTTACATTAAATGATAATCAATTATATCCTAGACCAGAACCTCAAAATCAGGTTAATTCTGGAGATCCTTTAGCACCATATAATCGTGGTGGTGTTGTAATTGCAGATTGGGGTTTAAATGGTAATTTTCTTCTGGAACCAGGTATTGCTAAAGCACAATATCCTGAAAATTCAGTTAATCTTGGTAAAATAGCAGGTTATTTATCTCCAATGGCCATTACTGTAAAGGATACAACTCTTTACTTTGGTACTTCAATTTATTCATCTCCTGGTGGTTTAATAGATGAAATATTGTATTATACAAGAGGTTTTGACACAATTCTCGAGTCAACTATCTTAATGATGGCATTTGTAGTTGCATCATGGATTGGACTCCACTTTACAATGAGACGGGAGGATGAAGAATGACCGGCGCTGAAGTTTTAGTTCCAAATGTTGTTTCTCCTGTTGTAGTTTCAATTTACGGTCCCGCAATTATTGTTGGGTTAATAACTGGATTTATAGCACTTCTAGGAATTGCATTTAAAAAAGGTGATTTAACCGCATTAATACTTACAGATATTGTTGGATTGGCTATGTTAATTATTGTTGCAGCGGTTGCAACTGATTTAGCAGAAGCATTAATTCTTCCAGGGTTAGTGGTTGAACTTGCAGAAATACTGGCTATATCAGAAGTTCTTATGAGTAGAGAAATGAAAAAGAGTGGAAAAACTGTGGAATTGATTCCACTTCCATTGTCACTGGATATGGAAATATTGCATACGGCACCAGCATTTCTTGCAATAATACTCATAGCTTATGGTGTTTTCCTTACAGGATTTACCGGTGGTGCAATTGCGGGAGTTGGAATATTATTCTATGTGCTTTCAAGAGCAGTTAGAGGCCTTCCTTCCAATATATGGGAAGGTGTCGCAGGCGCATCTGGTATTGCATGGGTTTTATGGTTAGTAGGATTCCTTATATTCTTTGTAGCCCCACAATACTGGTTATTAGGTTTATTCATGTCTTCATGTGGGGTACTGATAAAAGTAGCATCTAAAGCAGGGTTAATAGGTGTTATGGGTAGAGAAGAGTTCAAAAGAGGAAAATAATCAGTAGATACAGTTAAAATGATACGGAGTAAATAATATGGACATAGCAACTTTAAGTGGACAGATGTTTGGTTATATACCTCTTGGAGATATAGTATTGTATTTTACCCCATTTAATCTGTTTTTATTTGGCGGAGCACTCTTATTTACACTTCTTATTGCATTAAGTAATACCGAAACCCAGGTGGAAGCAAGATTTGGTACGCTGGAAGATAGGGAAGTAAAAGTAGACAAAGCTGAATTTAAAATAAGGAGATTTTTAGCTATTGTATGTGGTCTTGCCACTGCAGGTGCAATGATCACTGGAGATCTTTTCAATTTTACATTATTTGTAGCTTTGATTGGTATAGTTAATATTGGGCTAGTTGGAGCCGTAAAAATGGTAGATGTTCTGGATTCAGCATTCCAGTATGGTATTATTGCAATGATTGCATCTCTTCCTTTATTTGGCGGTGCAGCTTTAATACTTGCTACAACCGGAACTTTGAGTTTGTTACAACTGGCAAATAGTACAGTTACTCCAATGGTAACATTTGCTTCAATATTACTGATAATGGGAATTGCTGGTGAAACTGGTATTGCTCCATTTTATGCAACAAAAGCTGAAATGTTTAGAACCCCCGGTTCACCATTTTTAGTTATAATACATTTAAGTTCATTACTAGTAATTGTAAGAGCAATTGAAATTTTGCTTATCATAAATTAACCATTTTAAAATAATTATCAGGTGAAAAAATGGATAGAAAAGGTACAATTAGTGCAATAGTCTTTATAATTGCTATAGCATCTATAATATATGCTTTAGTATTCAATCCTCCAGAATGGATGGTAATTGGAATAGCTATTGCAAGTATACCGCTCAGTGTACTTTCATTTGGATTAATAATTATGGCAAGGGCCAGAAAAGACGAGGAAGATGATAGAAGGAGAGAACCCTTCATCGGATACTAATAAATCAATCAACCGGTGATCAGATGAATTTAATGGCAAATATCTTATTAAACGTTCTAATTGCATTTCTGGTGGGTAGCGTACTTCTTGGATTATACAGGAAAGTTGTGGCAAGAGTACAGACCAGGCCAGGCCCACCAATAATTCAATATTTATTACATTTACTTAAATTTTATATCAAAGAGTCTTCATTCCCTAAAACGGCAGCAATGCCCTTTTATATTGGAATAGCCAGTATTCTAATGGTTATATGGGTTAGTGCAGTTATAGTAGGGCCTGTTACTCAAGGATCTCTTTTAATTATCTTTGGTATTTATGCACTTCATAAGATTGTAGAGCATAATGCAGGATCTTCATCTGGTTCGCCATATGGTAAATTAAGTTGTGTCAGAGCGGTTTATTCAGCGGCCGCAGAGGTACCGCTGTTTGCAGTGCTTGTTATAATTTATCTAAAAACTGGATCAATGGGTATTGCTGATATAATTAACTATCAGGCTATTCATGGACCTCTATTATACGCTATACCATTAGCAGCAGCTATGTATATTGTATTAATCATTTCAAAAGCGCAATATACTCCATTTTCAATAACAAAAGGAAAAGATATTGTATCTGGATATGAAACTGAGCACTTTGGTTTATTAAGAGGATATCTAATGATATCTGAGTCAATAATGTGGTACATGCTGTTATGGATTTTCTTAACTGTATTCCTTGGACCAATTAGCCCACTTTTATATATTATAGGTATGGTTGGAATTACTGTATTTATCGCGTTTATAAGCGCTACATCACCGCTTTTAAACCCAAATCACTCTGTAATCTTACAAATAATATTTGCAATTATTGGAATTGCAGGTTCCATATTGCTATTAAATGTACTTTAAATAAAACGGACGGATCTCATAAAGGAGAATAAAAAATGAAGAAAGAACAGGATACACTCTTCCTAATGGCTCTTGTAGGAGTAGGGGCCGTAATTATGAGCGGACTTGCTGTATTCAAACAGTGGATTATTGTATTTCCTTTGACTATTGCAGTAATATTTTTAGCATTTATGCTGTTATATCAAAATAGAGATAGATTTATTCACATTTCAGAAAAACTGGAGTACTATGCATTTATATTTGCGCTTATATGTTTTATTGTAGGGTTTATAATACTTTATAAGCCTGCATGAGTGGTGATAACTTGGATCAAACAATTTACTTAATTTACATACTTTCATTTGTAATAGGAATGATTTTAGGGCTTCTATTAAGCTATAAAAAATATACAGAGCCTTTTGTAAGCAAAAATATTGATTTAGTTGCTTTAATTGTATCTATCATAGGTTGGATATTGCTTTTAAATAGCCAACTAATTATGTTAATTCCGCAATATATTTCAATTACAATAGGAGTGTTCTTTGTAGCACTTGTGCTTGGAATGAGGCCCGGATATGGAAGATATGAACTGGCAATTGGATTTGTAGTTTCTGGTATAATCTGGATTATAGGGATGGTTCTTTTATGAATACTGATGTTACAGAAGAAAAAGAAAGTTCATTAATGGAAATTCTTAAAAGAAGGATATTAGATAGTTATAGGTGGCAAGAAGATATTATAAAGCCCTTTTCAAAAGAAATGAATATTTCTACTGAAACTTTCGAAATGATATTAATGAAAAGACTGGATATGTCAAGCCTCGAAGCTTTACATCCGCGATGGGAATCGTCTAAATATACTTGTATAATGGATAAATTACATTCAGACTTACAAATTTGCTGGCTTTCTGATGTAATGGAGATTATATCTTCTGAGGATGCTCATGCAATAAAAGACAAAATTGCTAAAGAAGTTATTAATGGTAAATCTTATGAAGATGCTATAGTTGATGGCAAGAAAGAATTAATTGAATATCTTATGAGGTAAAGAAATGTTAGATTCACTTAAAGGTATTATAAGGAAAAGCTCAATTCATGCATGTCTTATTAATACTGGAGGATGTAATGGATGTGATATTGAAATAGTCGCTCTTTTATCTCCTCGTTATGACTTAGAACAATATGGGATTTATTTCCACAATAATCCCCGAGAAGCAGATGTAATTCTAGTTACAGGGCCAGTAGCTGAACAGTGGAAAGAAAATCTACAGAGAGTTTACGATAAAGCTCCAGAACCTAAAATAGTAGTTGCAATTGGAGCATGTCCGCTTTCAGGCAATGTTTATAATCAGGAAGGTAGTGCAATTTACCCTCCACTTGATAAACATATTCCCGTTGATGCTGCAGTTCCGGGATGCCCACCAAGACCAACAGAAATATTAGCAGCGCTTTTAGCCGTTGGTCCAGATGCTATAGCAGCTAAAGGGAGGCAAAAAGAATGATAGTTCCAATAGGGCCAGTACACCCTGCTCTTAAAGAGCCTTTACGTTTAAAACTACATACTCGTGGAGAACGAGTTATAGGTGCAGAAATTGATTATGGTTATGTCTATAGAGGCATTGAAAAAGTCATGGAAGGAAAAACATGGCAAAAATGTGTTTATTTATCAGAAAGAGTATGTGGTATTTGCTCTTATATTCACACAATGACATTTACAGAAACATTTGAAAAAATAGCTGGTGAAGAAGCTCCATTACGTGCCCAGTTTTTAAGGGTAATAGCAAATGAATTAGATAGAATCCAAAGTCACCTGCTTGCTAATTCAACATATTTCAATGTAATCGAGCATGAAACTCTTTTCATGTATATGTTATCTATGAGAGAGTTAGTCATGGATGCTATTGAACTTTTAACTGGTAACAGAGTCCATATGGCATGGAATGTTGTTGGTGGCGTTAGATTAGACGCTAAAGAGGTTCATTTAAAAAGTATTCTGGATCTTCTGGATAAATTAGAGTCTCAATTTGCTAAATATCCTCAGATGTATGAACATGGACCTTTATTAGGTTTAAGATCTAAAGATGTTGGAGTTATATCCAAAGAAGATTCGCTTAAAGCAAGAACAGTAGGGCCAATAGCCAGAGC
>JAEYSH010000077.1 GCA_023434825.1 Methanobacteriota archaeon
TATATGTAGGAGAACCTATCTGATCATTGACTACAGAAATTGAATCATTATTTTCGGCTAAATTAATCATAGTAGTAACAAAATTAGGGCCGTGATATCCATATAACCAAGATGTTCTTACGATATAAAACTTGCTTAAAATATCTCTGATATAAACTTCACCTAAATGCTTAGTTTCACCATATACACCTAATGGATTAGTTTTATCATATTCATAATATGAATCTCCTTTATTACCGTCAAAAACATAGTCAGTACAAATATAAACTAAAGCGCTATCAGATTCTTTACAAGCTACTGCCACATTTCTTGTTCCTAAAGAATTTACTTTATAGGCCAAATCTGGATTCGATTCACTTGCATCTACATCTGTAAAAGCGGCTGCATGAATAACTACATCAGGATTAATCTCTTTAACTGTTTTTATAGTTTTTTCTATATCAGTAATGTCCAGAGTATAAATTGTTGTAGTATTAATTTCATTTTCAATTGATAAAATATCAACTAAATCATGGCCTAACATGCCTTCGGAACCAATAATAAGCACTTTCATTTTCTTAAGTCCTCCTAATTTAAATTAATTAATCCTTTTTATATTTTATTTTATTTTAAAAATAACATTTAAAATATTAGTATATAAATTGTAAATATTATGAAAAATAAGAATATATCAATTCAAAATCTATTTACCAGATTTTTTATTTTCTATAATATGAGAAGTCATTTTTAGATCTTCTGAATCATAATTATTAAGACTATTAGGATACGCATTGGTCATTCTGTAAAACATTCGGGACATAGAATCCAAAATTATACCAGTTAATGCTAAAAAACCACCGCAACAAGTTAATAGTATAGCTAAAATGGTGGGTGCAAGGCTTGTTGTTGTTCTTGCTAGATACTCCCCAAAGAAAGTTAACCCTAAAACTAACCCAATTATAGTAATTATAATTCCGGGCAATGTGAAAAAATATAAAGGACGTTTAAATTCAATCTCATTAATTATATTCATTAGAACTTCTAATCCATGAGATACTGGGCCTTTTGTGGAGTTATTAACATCATATCGTACTCCAATTTGAACTTCTTTAATGTGAAATCCTGCATTTGCTGCATCTGTTAACATTTCACTTTCTATCCCAAAATTATCGCTTGAAAACCTGAATGCTTGTATAGTATGATATGAAAATGCCCGGAATCCACTTTGACTGTCAGTGATATCTAGACCACTAGTCATGTTAGTGGCTTTATCTAATATATTCTGGCCAATTCTTCTATAATAAGGAGTATCGTTTTTTTCTTTGTTCAAATACCTGCTACCATTAACTATATCTGCTTCTCCTTTTTCAATAGGCAAAATAAGTTTTCTAATATCTTCGGGATTATGTTGTCCATCAGAATCAATTGTTACTATTATATCTGTATCTTTAACAGCTTTAAATCCTGTTTTAAGTGCTGCACCTTTACCTTGATTAGAATGATGCTTTATAACATGAGCTCCAGCTATTTGTGCTATTTCTGATGTATTGTCACTACTACCATCATCAATAACAATGACATTATCTGCATACTTTTTTGCAATTAATACCATACTACCTATAGAAACTTCTTCATTGTATGCAGGTAATAACACAGTTATTTTAGACATTTTATCCCATTATTAAGATTATAATAAAATTTTATTACTTTAATTTTAGTTATAATAATTTTTATACAAAGTTTAATGTTCGTTTCTTGTATTTAGTATAAATAATTTATGCTATATAATTAAACTTTGTTAAAAAAAGTGATTTATTATATAAAGACTTATTATGATTGATATAAAATGTTTTATATTTTAAAATTAAATATTATTGAAAATAAACAATTCAATATCCTTTTTAAGAATTAATATATTTATATTAATGATAAAAAAGTTTTACCATTAGTAATATTTAATACAATCTAATTTCAAAATCATAGATCACATAAAATATTTATTATTCAAAAATAATATAATTATTTTACAAAATTAGGTGAATCAATGGACAGAATAGAGGCTAAGCTAGCATTTGATTTAGGAACAAAACATTATGGGGAAGGAAAGTTAGAAGATGCTCTTTCCTATTATAATAAAGCTCTAAAAATATTCCAAAAATTAAATGATAACCAGAAAGAAGCAAATATACTCCTTGAAATTGGAGATATTGAAGTAGAATTAGGAAATTTTGATGATGCCCATAAAAATTATGAAAAGTCCTTGGTTTTGTTTAATGAAATTAATGATGTTATTGGAGCAGGTTATTCACTTGCAGGTATGGGAATAATAGTAGAAAGGCATAAAAAATACGAAGAATCCCGAGATTACTATGAAAAAGCCATGAAAATGTTCCAGAAAGCTAAAGATTATCAAAGAGCTGGAATAACATCTAATTTAATCGCAAATACATATGAAATGCAAGATGCACTTGAAGATGCATTAATAGATTATAAAAGATCATTAGAACTATTTGATAAAGTTAAAGACCATTCTAGAGAAGCTGAAATCTATGAAGCAATGGATAAGATTGAAAAAAAGAGATCTAAATTTAAATCAAGTAAAAAAGATTTACTTGTTTTAGTAGGATATCTTGTTGCACTTATTGTTGCTGAGCTATTAACGACATATGTAAACATGAAAGCAGGATTAGTAGCAGAAGTAACAATTTTAGGTGCATTATTAGTCCATTCTTCATTTATCGAATCATATAACTATTCTAATTTGTTAAGATCTATGATGGTTTTGCCTATGATACGAATTATTGGATTAACATTACCTATTATGCAAGTACCTGCACTTTACTGGTTTCCAATAATTGCTATACCTTTATTTGCTGCATCATATGTTTTAATCAAGAATCAAAGACTTAATAAAGAAAAAGTGGGATTAAAATTAGGCGATATTCGTGTGCAGGGATTAATAGCATTAAGCGGGTTAGTTTTAGGATTTACAGAATACTTAATTCTTAAACCAGAACCACTCATTTCTACATTTTCATTAGTACCGATTGTAATGGGATTCGTGATACTTACTATATCTACTGGACTTGCAGAAGAACTGCTTTTCAGGGGAATATTACAGAGAAATGCTGAAAATGTATTTGGAAAATTTTTTGGGTTACTATACGCATCATTATTATTTACAGCATTGCACATAGGTTGGCATTCCTTTTTAGATCTTGCTTTTGTGTTTGCTGTTGCGATATTTTATGGATATGTATTCCAGAAAACAAGAAGTATAGTTGGAATTACAATATCTCACGGATTATCTAATTCTATTTTGTTTTTAGTTATGCCATTCGTAGTATTTAATTTATCATTTTAGAACTAAATAACAAATTTATTTCTTTTTTTATTTGATAATATAATTAAATAAAATGAAAAAATAGGATATTACATGTATGTAACTTTTTGAACTTTTTTTGCTTTTTCAGGAGAATTATTAGGATGCAATATATAATCTGAATTCACAGCTATTCTATTTCCATCTTCCCTCATGGTGAAATTACCTTCCCAATATGTCATGGGGCCATTAATCTGGAATGTTCCAAAAAGATTTTCACCATTATTGACAAATGTTCCGTTTCCTGTCCATGCAGCACAGGACATATTATATTTACCGTCAAATATTGTTCCAAACATTGCTTTTTTAAGATCATTTGATAGTAACGCAGTGATGGTATTGTATGTTATATGTATATTGTTTATTTGCCCATTACCATCAAGTCCATCATTGGTATAATCCAGAGGACTTTCACCATTTTCTGCACCTGGTAAAACCATATGAAAAGTAAATTCTCTGCCCTGACCTTGAATATTATAAAATCCACCTAAAGATCCACCGCTATCTGAATTGGGCGGTATCCAAATATGTGAAGTATAATTATATGGTATCTGGTCAAAAAGATAATTTTCAATATTCCCGCTTGAAATTCCATATACAGCAATCCCTGAAATGATGATAACAACTACAATTAGAGGGATTATTATTTTTTGATTCATTTTAATCACTGCAAATATTTAAAAAAAAAATGATGATTTTTATTACGCAAGCTATTTTAGAACTGATGTGCTATTAGAGAACATAACTCTGGCAGAACTGTTAAAGTAATAGTTACTTTTCCATTTGAGTCAACTGTTAATATCTCTTCTTCATATACCCAGTTAGCATCGTTGTCGTCAATAAAACCTTGTTGCTGTTCCAGTTTGTTCATGTCATTATCTATCCAATAAATGCTATCCCTTACACCGTTAGGTAATTTTTGTACTACCATACCTGAGAACATAACATTTGTAATTGCATCGCTAGATACAGGTTGTAATGAACCTGACCAACCTTGCAAGTTCAAGTTTAATGCTCCGTTAGCTGATGTAGTATTATTGAATAGGTTTTTCCATGCTAACAGCCTTATTGTTGTCCCTGCTGGTAACTTGTTGTCTCCATATCCTAAGAGTTGACTTAAATCAATAGTGGTTGTTCCATTTGGTTTAATCCACATTTCACTGTAGAACGTTTGATTAGTACCATTTTTTAATGTAGCATTTTCAAAAATAACGTCTAAATGCAACCAAGTAGTTCCATTATTTTGAAATGATACTTTGGTACCTTGAGTGGTAGTAGCGTTTGCTGGATTGTTCGGTTTGAATAGTGTTGTTGCCGCTAGTGCACCTATAACTATTACAGCTATAAGGACAATAGCTATTATTAATGTATTGTTTGCCATATTTAACGCCTCTTAAATGATAGTTACCACTTTATAAGCCACTATGGCTACAAACACTAGTAATAATGGAACTATTGCTATGTTGGATCCTTTAACGAATGACTTCATACGTTGGCTTTTATCGGCTTCCGCACTAAGAATTTCTTTGAATGCTAAAAATGCTATCAATGCAATCACTGCTATAATACTGTAGGTCATAACTTGCGCAGTAGTTACTGTCGTAGTAGTTGTAGTTACAGTAGATATCATATTAAATACCTCCGTATAAATCTTATTACTTCATGTATATATAAGCCTTACTATTTAATTGCATTTTAAGTGATAATAATCACTATTAAGTAATTTTATTGTTATACCCTGAAAATAATCACATATTACAAATATAATGATTATTAAAGTTTGAATTTTAATTATAAACTAAATTAATTCAAATATAATTAAAAATTAAATAAAATCCATTTATGATCATTTTATTTAATGGTAAAAAAATGAATACAATTTTTTAATTGATCATGCACTGTGCAATAAATCCAATGAAATAATATGGTTTAATTTAATATGTTTAAAACTTAATAATGAATATATCAAGAATTTTATTTTGAATTTATCCACAAATGCAATGATCTATAAGCATTATCCTCATCTGGAAGCTTATACAATAAAAACTCTAATTTTTGTTTTTGTCCTGATGATGCAGTGAAATTAAAACTATTTTCATACTTTTGATTACTGTCCAAAGTTATATTCTGCTGGCTTAAAGTCTTATTATTTAATTTTATAACCATTTTATAATTAGTTTTAGAATATTCATGATTTACAATACCTATAATTACACTGCCTGTTTCCCCAGCAGTTAAGTTAACCGGATAATCACTAGCCTTTCCACTAGGGCCTAAAATATAAAATTCCGTGAATTTTTCCCCTTCTTTAGGAGAAGCTTTGACATAAGCAGTAGCAGATATTGCAATAATAATTGAAGCAACCAAAACAATTGAAAGAATCTTATCTGTTTTATTTTCACTATCAAATGAGAATTTTACTCCCTTGAAAAAATTATTAATGTTTATACTGAATCTATCAGATTCAGGTAATTTTTTCCTCCTCAAAAATGCTATAAATAACATTAAAATTGTAAAAATTGACAATGAAATAAGAATAGGATTTAATCTAATACCAAATGGTGTATAATTTAATGCTAATCCTATTAGTGGCGCGACAGCAATACTTAAACCAAAACTTAATGCAACACGTTCAATATTATCTAAATCATTTATTTTAGGGAATAATGCGGCTATCAATGCATATCCCGGTAAGAAAAGTACAAATAAAAATCCAAAAATAGTTCTAATAAAACTATCGTTTATAACAGGTACTAATACTGAAACAATGCTTAAAAATGTAAGCGAGAACACTAAAATAAGATCTATATATGTTGATTTAAATGATTTATAATTCTCAAATTTATTGGTAGAACTAAACTCATTAATTTTACCTTTAGACTCATGAATTTCAGTATCATTTTCTTTAATATAATTTTTATTACTATATTTTTTCTTTTTTTCCTTATTTTTTGGATTTTTAAACCTTCTAACAAATGCAGTTAAGGTTAAAAACAATATTAAAATTGATAAAACAAAAATAAGCATAATTGAAGGAGTTTTGAATGAATAAACAGATGAAATTACTGATAAAAACAGCGTAAATATACTAAATCCAATAACCATTAAAAAACGTTTTGATATAGTTAAAGTATTTTTATATGGATAAATCGTTATAGTTAAAGCGTAACCAAATAATAAGAAAAGAATAGCAGGTACAATTATTATTTTAACATTATTGCTTAATTGAGGCACTGATTGGATAATTATAGCAGTAAATGTTAAAAGAATTATAACTAAAATATCCAGTGATAAAAATTGATTTGATTTTTTATCTGCTTTTTTTGAGGAAATATATTTGAAATATTCTAGATCTCCCCCACATGTGCACTTTTCAAAATCTTCAATAGATTCTCCTTTTTTCAGTAAATAATAACCATTACATCTCTTACATCTAATGTATCTTTTTATATTTTTCCTCTTGATTAAAGCAAATAAAGACATAATAACTGTAAAAGTTGCCAATAATACAAATACATCAGTTGGAGGTATGTTCAAAAGTCTAGAAATATTTATTAAAGTAAATAAAATTGTAATGCTCGCACTTAAAATTATGCTCAACAGTATGGCTTTGATTAATCCCATTTCATATTTATCTGGATATAATATTGCAGATAAAGCATATCCCGGTAAAATAAACAACATTAAAAAGCAAGGAAGAACCCTTATAGGAAACTGATTTAAAGGAATAATAAAAACTGAAACTAAAGAAATTAATGTTAGTATAATCAATAGATATAAGTCAATATTGTATGGTTTGTTCATCTGTTTTTATCCCCTAAATGTTCCCAAGATATATTACTGTCATTTACTGTTTATTACATAAAATAATAAATCTTATTAATATTTAAGATTTAAAATATAAACTCAATGGGTATATTAAGTTTAATAAACTAATATAAATAATTTATATTAAAACGTTCCAATATATAAAATTCAAATTAAAATAGAACTGCAA
>JAEYSH010000108.1 GCA_023434825.1 Methanobacteriota archaeon
GCTTTCCTGTGATTAAAAAGTGGAACCATTAAATTAATAATTCAAAACAGCAAGTACTCAATATAATTATTTTAAACTTAAGACAGATAATATGATGGAGGACTAATTATGGAAGTAGAAGAGAAAAGAATGAAAGATACACAGGTAGCCTTTATGCGTTACAAAGGTGGTTATGATAAGATTCCAGAACTCATTGCAGAAACAGTGCAATGGGTAACAGACAAAGGGTTGAATATGACTGGAATGATCTATGGAGCTTATTTTAACAGTCCAGAAGATGTACCTCCAGAACAACTGCGTTATGAAATAGGTGCTTCCTTTGAAGGTAGTGCAGAAGACGAAGGAAAAGTAATGGTCAAAATAATTCCAGAACATACAGTAATTGCAACACTCCATAAAGGACCATATACAGAGGTTGGACCTGTAATCCGCGGGTTAGCTGAATATGCAGATAAAAAAGGTTATGATATAATAGGGCCAGTTACAGAGGTTTATCTTAACAACCCAAATGAAACTGATCCAAGTGAATTGCTTACTGAAGTGCAGTTTCCAGTAATTAAAATGGGAAAATAACCTTAATTTCTTTTTTAAAGTTATTTTAAAGATATAGACTGTTGAACTAACCTTTGTGATGAAAATGTATTTTACAATCTAATTTTTCACCATTGCAAAATTCAATTATTTCTTTTTCTACAATTTCCCAGTAAGGATTATCTTGAAAATAAATTTCTCGATATTCATGCACCAAATCAGGATGTTTATCTTCTAAAAATGCCTTAACACATCCCCAAACTGTTCCAGTAACATTTAAATTCTCAAACCGGAAATAATCAGTGTGATCTCGCGTTTTATTGATTATATCCTTCCAATCAGTTAAAAACGGCAAAATTGGACTTATAAAAACATAAGTTTTAATTCCGGATTCATGAACTTCCTTTAAAGCTTTTATTCTATCTTCAACTGGCGAAGCTGAAGGCTCAACTTCTTTTCTTATGTCATCATCAAGTGTTGAAAATGAAAAGCCAATTTCAGCGTTTTCAAATTGTTTAATAAGATCCAGATCCCGAAGAATTAAATCAGATTTTGTAAGAATTCCTAAAACTGGCTCTAATGGAATGAGCTTTTGAATTATCTGGCGAGTTAATTTATATTTTCGCTCCAAAGGCAAGTATGGATCAGTTACTGAAGACAAAAAGATATATTTATTCTTGTATTTTGATCCTCCCTTTGGAATTAAATCTGGAGCATTAATCTTCACATCAATGAATTCTCCCCATTCTTCCCTATGTCCTGTAAATCTCTTCATAAAACGAGCATAACAAAATATACACGAGTGAATGCACCCAATATATGGATTAATCACATAATTTGCAATTGGAATTCCGGTTTTGGAAAGTATTGATTTTGCTTCTATTTCCCTGATAATCATGTTATGATAATATTTATACGTCATATTAGATATTATTTAATAGATAAAATTAACAATTAAAGGATAAAAAACATGATAGCAGTCACAGGGGCAACAGGACACATTGGAAATGTGCTTGTTCGCAAACTACTAGGAAAAGGCGAAAATGTAAGAGCAGTTGTACCTCCATTTGAAGATATTACCCCTCTTGAAGGACTAGAAGTTGAAATAGTTGAAAGTGATGTGCGTGATACTAATTCACTTGTTAAAGCATTTAATGGCGTTGAACTTGTCTATCATTTAGCAGGAATTGTGACCATATTATCTGGAAATGATGATTTTCTTTACCAGGTGAACGTTGAAGGAACAAAAAATGTTGTGGATGCCTGTTTGAAAAATAATGTAAAACGTCTGGTCTATGTTAGCTCGGTTCATGCTCTAAAAGAACCTCCTCATGGCACTGTAATAGATGAAACATGTGGCTACGATGCAGAATGTACAATGGGAAGTTATGGTAGGTCTAAAACTTTAGCATCTCTTGAAGTGCTTAAAGGTATTGATAAAGGTCTTGATGCAGTATTGGTCTGTCCAAGTGGAGTAATAGGACCTTATGATTACAAAATATCCCAAATGGGCCATCTATTTATTAATTTTATGAAAGGGAATTTAAAAGCCAGAGTTGATGGTGCTTATGACTTCGTAGATGTTCGAGATGTGGCAGAAGGACTGATACTGGCATGTGAAAATGGAAAGCGTGGTGAAAGTTACGTATTATCTGGAGAACAAATTTCAGTGCAGGATCTTTTTCGGGAGCTTGAAAAACTTACTGGAATGAAAGTCCCCTCTTTGAAAGTACCTTTATGGCTTGTTAAGGGAGTAAGTAAAATTTCTCCATTATACTATAGCTTTACAGGCAAAGAGCCTCTTTTTACAAGTTATTCCATCGATGTTATAAACAGTAATTCCAAAATAAGTTATGTTAAAGCCTGTAATGAGATAGGATATTCCGCTCGCCCCATAAAAGAATCAATTAAGGACTCTGTAGATTGGATTAAAGAAAATATTGAATTTTAATTGAGTATTCTTTTTTTAATTGGCCCCTAGATTTAAAATAATTTTAAGTTGATTACTTTGTAGTGATCAAAATATCACAAACTATTTATATAAGTTTCACGATAATATCGAGTAGTCGATATCGATTATTTGATATTGATTATATGAATATACTTTGAATTTAATGTAGAAGAAAGTATAGCTAATATCCAATATCAAATTAACGATATTATATCGGCAGTACGATAGGAGGTAATGATTCTATATGTGGGATAACTGGAAAGATAAGTTAAGCAGTTTAAAGGACATTCATGACAGATTGGAGGAACTAGGAAGGCTTGGCGGTTTGAGAATCTGGATAATTCATGTTCTAGAGGATGGCCCAAAAAACGGTGTAGAAATCATGGACGCTATTCAGGAACATCATGAAGCAATGCACAGAATAC
>JAEYSH010000128.1 GCA_023434825.1 Methanobacteriota archaeon
GCTTGGAACATGGGAATGAAGATTTAAAAAAGCTCCTGAAAACAGGTAATTTAATTTTGTATGTTATAGATGATGCCAAAGTTGCGTTTACAGTTACTGATAATTTTATGACATTAGGATTGTTTCAGCAGGATGGAAAATATGATTCTAATAGAAATTTAGTTAGTAATGATGAGGATGCAATTAAATGGGCCAATGATCTATTTGATTACTATCGAAAACAGGCAGATAAATATGAAATTTAACTAATTGTTTAATTTTAAAGATTATGAATTACCAAGCGATAAATAAAGCGGAAAGATTCATGAAAGAGAGTATTGCAAAAAATAACGAATATATTTCATTTAAATAAAAAATAGAAAATATAGAAAAAATTCTATAAATCTTCAAATTTGATTTTATATTTTAAAAGGTCTTCAATTATACTGCTAATCTGGTTTATTGGAATTCTCTTTTGTTCCAGATTATCTCTGTTTCTTATTGTGACTTTTTTATCTTCTAAAGAATCATGGTCCACTGTCAATGCATAAGGAACTCCAATTTCATCAGCACGAGCATATCGTCTTCCAATAGTACCTGAAGAATCAAATTCAGCTATAAAACCATCATTTCTTAGATTATCTCGTATTTCAAGAGCTATTTCATTTAAACCATCTTTATTTACAAGTGGAAAAACGCTAACTTCTACAGGAGCTATATCTGCGGGAAGCTTGAAATATTCCCTTTCATTTTCTTCATCTTCAGTAAATGTGTGTAAAAGTACAGAGAAGACTATACGGTCGATACCGTATGAAGGTTCAATAACGTGAGGAAATATCTTTTCTCCCCTAATAGTTTCTTCAACTTCCTCAAAATTAATGTGTTCTGTGGTTAAATCAAAGGTATTACCTTCAATTTCTACTTTAAAAACACCTTCGGTTTCAATAGCTTGTTTAACTTCTTCACTGTTTACTTCTTCAAGCTTTTTTAATATTTTTGGAGCATCAGCTTTAAATGAAGGACCAAATTTACTCATATTAGGTTTAACTGCCAGCTTTTTAACCTCTTTAGGGTCATCGTATTCTATAAAGACTCTTAAATCTTCATTACTGTGTTCTGTATGGGATTTCAGGTCAAAGTCAGTTCTATCTGCAATTCCAATTATTTCAACCCAGCCGTATCTTTCAGTGTAAACTTCTACGTCCCAGCAGTCGATGGCATAATGGGCCATTTCGGTAGGTAAATGCTGTCTGAATCTTATAACATCATCAGGTATTCCTAACTCTTTTAAAAACTTTTGTGCTAAATATAATTGGTAAATAAGGACTTCACTTGAAACAACTCCTTTAGTTAATGCATCTTTGACAGTTATTTCAATTGATTTTCCAGATTCTTCCATCTGAATTTCAGCAGGATAGAGTTTAAGGATTTTATCTTGAATCGCATTGAATTTTTCATGACTTTTATCTTCAGGGTCTACAAAAATCTCTGCTTCTGCCTGGGTAAATTCACGTAGTCTTATAACTCCCTGTCTTGGTGAAATCTCATTTCTATATGCTTTACCAATTTGAACTACTCCAAATGGTAATTTGCCTCTAAAGAATCTAAGTAACCTTTTAAATGGGATAAATATTCCCTGTGCAGTTTCAGGACGCATATAACCTGTCTTTTTGCCTTTTGGACCAATCATTGTTTGGAACATTAAGTTGTAATTCCAGACATGGGATAAAACGTTACCACAGTTAGGACAACCAATTTTTTCATCACAAATAATTTCTGTAAGTTCATCATTGTTTAATCCTTCAACATCTTTGTTGATAACTTCTTCAATGATGTGATCTGCTCTGTAAACTTCCGAACACTCTTTACATTCTGTCATTGGATCTGTAAAGTGATCAACGTGTCCTGATGCTTTAAGAGCTTCTTCAGGCATTACTGTTGGGGATTCTATTTCGTAGAAGCCTTCCTTAACAACGTAATAATTTCTCCATTTATTTATAATTGCATTTTTTAGTATGGCACCAAGAGGGCCGTAATCATAAAATCCAGCAACGCCTGCATAGATTTCAAATGAGGACCAGAGATAACCTCTCTTTTTTGCTACATTCATTACTTTATCATGTTTCATTGTATCATCTCAAATAACTTTGTTAATATAAATATAAAGCAGTTAATGCTTTAAAAGCCTAAAAATAATATAATTTATTCTTTTAATGTCTTTTTACTGGCTATTTTTTTTAAAAGTTCATGATCATGTTTGATTCTGCTTGATTCCGGCCTATCCTGTCCCATATATTTGCTGTCTCTTTCTGGATGGCCATATGGTTTATCTGCAGGAGAAGTCATTGTTTCAAAAACAATCTGACACACTCTCTGGCCTGTATATAAAGCTACAGGCATTTTACCAATGTTTGAAATCTCGAGAGTTATTTTACCATGGAATCCAGGATCAATATATCCTGCTGTAACGTGCATGGTTACTCCAAGCCTTCCCATGGAGGATCTTCCTTCAACTCTTGCAACAAGGTCATCGGGCAATTTAACAGTTTCATAGGTTGTTGCAAGGGCAAATTCACCCGGATGAATTATGAATGGTTCTCCTTCCTCAATAAAAAAGGACTGCATGTAGGAATCTATGTCAGATTCATCCATTGGGTCTATACATGGTTTTCTAATAATTCTAAATCCTTTGAATTCATTACCTATTCTTAAATCTACTGATGATGGTTGTATCTGTACATCTGGATCTTCAAGTGGTTCAATAAGGATTTTTCCTGATTCAAGATATTCTATAATGTGTTTATCGCTTAAAATGGCCATTTTAAGTCCTCTTTTCATCTTCTTTTTGTATTTCAATTTCTGATAAATCTTGTATGATGTTTTTGATTCCGCAACTGTTTCCAACACCTACTACAAGAATATTAGTCTCATCTGGAGAATTAAATATTATTTTTTTTACAATTTCAAGAGCTTTATCTGCAGAATCTGCTATTGTTTGATTCATGGGGCTTATAGCTTCTTCGGGACTCATTTTTACAATAACTGCATCAATTTCGAGGTTATTTTTAGCAATTTCTTCTTCAATTGCCCACTTATCTACTCCTAAACCTCCAATAACGACTCCAATTCCCTGTGCAACTTTTCCACTTTCTTCTCCTTCAAGCTTCACGGCCGCATCTACAGTTATGATTTTATCAATATTATAATCTTTAATGATTGATCTAACGGCTTTACCTACTTGCCCAACACGAGCACCAGGGCCAAGGGCACGTGCTATAACTAAATCTCGTTCATCCATCCTTTTTTTGACAATATAAACATCATCTACTACTTTTGTTTCTTCAGTTTTATAATCGGTCATTAGCATTCCGGCTACTAATGGACCTAAACCGTCCCCAATAGGCTTTCCTTCAGAGAATGCCTTTGCACCTTCAAATTGGGCCTTTACAATTCTCATAATAAGCGGCAGGCTCATTCTAACGGATATTAATATCTGAAGGTTACCTGTTTTCTTTGCAAGCTCTAAATTGTGTCTAACCTGTTTAGCAACACCATTAATTCCAAGTGTGGCTTTTAAAGTCATAACAATATTTGCTTTTGTTTCTTCATCCGCCATAGGTGCTATAGCTTTTACCATTTGTTTAAATCTATCTTCACTAAGGCTCAATATCTTTTCATATTTCTTTACAATGCCGTAAGGGTCAAGATCCACTGGAGGAACAACAAAAAACTCCATAAAGTCATTAATAGTTTCTTCCTGGTCAAGAATTGGTTTTCCTTTTTCTTTTGATAATTTGATAAGAAGTCCTTTTGATTCTTCTACCATATTTTCAAGCTCTAGAGCCGATTTTGTAACTCCAGATATCATCCTTACTCTTAAAATATATGGAAGAATTAAAATAAGTAAAATAACTAAGAGTATTCCAATTATTTCCATGGGACTTAAACCAAATAACATTTTTTTCTCCAGTAATAGATTATTCCTTTAATTTTAACCTTATTCTTCTTAAAGTGCCAATTAATGTATGTGCTTCCCTTCCAGCAATAAATGCCCTTCCAATGATTCTTTTAAATACAGTAGAAGAAGTTTTCATTTTATGTTCTGGATAGCCAGTATACTTAATTAGTTTATCCATTTCTTCAATTAAAAGTTCCTTTTCAGCCTTAGTTGCAGGTTCAAGCTCTTCACGGGGATACTTTTTGCCCTGTTTAAATATTTCATACAGTATAATGGCTGCTGCATGGGATATATTCAAAACAGGGTAATTTTCATCAGTAGGAATGGTTACAATGATATCGCAGAGGGCAACCTCTTCATTAGAAAGTCCATTACCTTCCCTTCCAAATACTATGGCTGTATTTGCATTTACATTTAATGATTGCGCAAAATCCTCTGGTGAAACAGCTATTCTTGAAACATTATAGCTCCCGCCGGCCATTCTAGTTGTCCCTACTGTAAAATTTATATCTTCTTTTTCTATAAAATCTTCGAGTGAGTTATATGATTTATGATTCCATATTACTTCTTTAGCATGCATAGCCTGATAATATGCTTCATTTTTTAACTCACAAGGGTTTATTAACACCAAATCCTCAAATCCAAAATTTTTCATAGTTCTAGCAAGAAAACCAATATTTCCTGGCGATTCAGGCTCTACAAAAACTACATAAATCATTTTTTATCTCTCATAAATAAGTTTAAAAAAGTTATTTTTCATATGCCATTTCAAGAAGCTGTAATATGTTTAATACTGGAATATCTAAACCTTCTTCTTTTAGGGAAGCTATTATATTATTTTGACAGAATGGACAGATGGTTACAACTGCATCTACATTGAGTTCTTTTATCATTTCTGCTTTTTTCTTACCTAAAGCTGCCGCTATTTCTGGTTTCCCAGAACGTACACCTCCACCAGCACCACAACACTGGTTAGGTTCTTCCATTTCTACAAATTCCAGCCCTTTAATTTTATTTAAGATTTCACGAGGCTCTTTAGTTATTCCCTGACCTCTTGCTAGATGACATGGGTCGTGATAAGTTACCCTCATATTTAAAGGCTTCATATCTTTGGTATTTAAATTGTCTGCCAGAAATTCGCTAATATCTACTACATTCAGCTTAACACCGTATTTGGGATAATCATTCTTTAATGTAGCTCCGCAGCCGGCGCATACTGTAACTATAGTATCATAACCTTCAAAAACTTCTTTATTTTTAGCTACTAGTTCTTCAAGAATGTCTGTTTGCCCTGTTCTAATTAAAGGAGAACCACAACAGACCTGATCTTCAGGAACAATGACATCAATTCCGTTGTCTTTTAATACTTTTAAAAGTGCAAAACCAATTTCAGGATGTCTGTAATCTACTAAACAACCGGTGAAAAATGCTACATTAGGTTTTTCTTTCCCAGAATCTTTTGAAACAGCTTTAATAAACCCTTCACCTAGAGGTTCCACAGATCTGCCGGTATTTGCAATTAATTCTTTCACTTCTTTATGTGGTGGTAATGGGCCGACACCTTCACGGCATGCAATTTCCCTTAATTTTTCAATTGCACCGCCAACAGGGCTAATTTCTTTAGGACAAATTTCTTTACATTTCCCGCAGGTGGTACAGCAATATAGCCCTTCATCAAATCCTATTTTTGCCCTATCTTCTTTATCACGGGGATCAAGTGCAAATTTTGAAATATATCTCATAAAGTAAGGTCCTGCATATTCTTCAGCCTCTTTTATAACAGGACATGCAGATAAACATGAGAAACACTCTATACAACTTCTTAATTTTTTAGAATCTGCATATTCTTCTGGTTTTAAGACATGGAGGCATGCCTCACTATCTTGAGGCAGTTCGTCTCCTTTTAAGTAAAGATGCATTTCTTTAATTTTATTTTCAATTTCGCTCCGATCTACAACAAGATCTTTAATTAAATCAAAATCGAGGGGCTCAATCACTGCATTATCTTCTATTTCTGCTTTACAGGCAAGTACAACGTTCCCGTTCATTTTTAAAGCGCATGATCCACACTGCCCAGCTCTACATGAGTATCTAAATGCTATGTTGGCGTTATAATGCTGGTTAATATAATTTAAAGCATCTAAAACCTTCATTTTTTCGGTTTTTTCAACCTCATATGTTTCATAATGAGGGGTTTCATCCTTTTGTGGATCATATCTTAGTACTTTAATTTCTATCATTTCTATCTCCGTGGTTAATAATTCATAAAATAAAGCTTTTAATTAATTAGAAAAATGATCAATTACTATAATATTCAATTTATTATATCTAATATTTATAATTACAATTCTATAATGAAAAAAGTAAAAAAAGAAAAATATATGAAATTTTTAAGTTTTCCCATATTTTTTTAACTTTAATGAGTTAATAGAGTAAAGAATGATCTTGTTCTTTCTGTTTCTTCCCATTTGACTCTTCTAATTTTTTATATGCTTTCATGATATCGTCAAAGAGCATATCGGCCATATCTCTACCGAAATTTTCTTTAACTACCATCCGCATGACGGTAATGTCATCAGCATTTGGTGGAAGAGTATAAGCTGGAATTATCCAACCTTTCTCCCTGAGTTTATCTGAAAGCTGGAATGCTGTAAAATCAGAGGTTTTTAATGTAACAGTAATTAAAGGAAATATGACTTCATTAATAATTTCAAATTTACCGCTTTCATCGAGTTTAGAAGCTAAATATTTGGTATTTTCCAGCATATTTTGCATGATATCCTGGTATCCATTAAATCCAAGCCGAATAAAATTGTAATATTGGGCTATGATTGTACTACTGCCTTTGGAGAAATTCAATGAATAATTAGGCATTAATCCACCGAGATAATTTATATTAAATATTAATTCTTCCGGGAGGTCGGATTTATCTTTAAATATTAACCATCCAATTCCAGGGTATACAAGGCCGTATTTGTGACCTGAAACGTTAATTGACCTTACCTGTTCAAGTCTGAAATCCCATTCCTTTTCTGGATATACAAAGGGCATTATAAATCCACCACTTGCACCATCAACATGAATAGGTATGTCCCAACCTTTAGTTTTCTTAATTTCAAGTAATTTATCATTTATTTCTTTAATTGGATCCATTTGCCCTGTAAATGTAGTTCCTACAACAGCACCTACTGCTATTGTATTTTCATCAACTTCAGCGGCCACATCTTCTGCTGATATTACGTAAGTATCTTCTTTTAAAGGAATAAGTTTTAATTCAACGTCAAAATAAAGTGCAAATTTTTCCCATACTGTGTGCACATCTGCGCCCATAACTATATTTGGCTTGTCGTATGACTTACCTTCTGTTTGCCTGCGTTTTTTCCAAGTCCATTTATGTGCTAAAAGCCCTAACATAATGGCTTCTGATGAACCAATTGTGCCAGCACCAATAGATTCGCAGTCTTGCGGGGAATTAAATAATCTGGAAAGCATGTTAATTACTCTGGTCTGAATTACTTCAGTTTGAGGGTATTCATCATTATCTACAAAGTTTTTGTCTATTGTTTCTGCAATAAGCTGGTTAGCTTCTGGTTCCATCCATGTTGTAACAAAGCTGGCTAAATTCAATGCAGGGTTCCCGTCTAAATTCATTTCATCATGAATCAGCTGGTATGCAGCCCTTGCAGGCATTCCCTCTTCAGGCATTACAAATTTAGGGATACTTCTAGCAAAATATCTACTTCCATAGGTTGTAGTTTCTTCTTTTTTTTCTTTGTCCATTTTTTTTAAATTCTTTTTTTCAGAAAGCATACTTACATCTCTTTTTAGATTTGAAAATATTGCAGGATTAATGAATTTAATTCTCCTTCAGGATTTTTTATAGTTGCATGAGTAACAAAAGGTCCAATACCCTCAGAATTCGTGCATTCACAGTTTTTAGGTAATTTAACATAAGGAAATTTGATATGCGTTTGATTTACCTTATCATAAGTGGAATTTATTGTATCTTTTTCCATTCTTTGACCTGTTTATGTGCTATTAGTTTTTAAAGCAACTAAATCGATTGTTTAAAATTTTTATAACTCAGTTATTTATCATTTTCGATATTTATTTTATAAATATAATCGTAATAAGCTATTTTTTTCATAGAAGTCTTGATTATTTAGATTTTTGAGAAATTTCATATAATATTAATTACTTAAATAGTATCATGCCTTCATTCAAATTTTCAAATAAATTGCAGAAATATCTGCAAAAAATCGAAAAAGATACGGGAAAAGAAGTTAAAATACTTGAAAGCCCTCATCTTGGTTTAAAAGGCATGTGGGCTGGCTATAGATATCATCCGGATTTTATAATTGTTATAATACGTTCAGGCATTGAAAAAACAAATGAAACTATAGAACGTTCTATTGCTCATGAAGCAACTCATGGATATATAATATTTAAAATGAATTACTGCATGGCAGATTTTAAACCAGAAACCTCTGAAAATGAGAAAAAAGATATTCAAATGATATTTACAATGGTTGATGACATTGTTGTAAATAAAATAATTTCTCTAAATGGTTTTCGACCCTTTGGTGAAGAATATTTGACAGTTGTTAAAAAAGAAATTGATTCAATGCTTGCAGGAATTGATTTTTACCGTCAGTTTTCAGATGATCTTCTTTTTGATGATTTATTAATGATAACACGTTATATTGTTGCATGGGGATTTTTAGAATTTTTTGACCTTCAAATGGAAGCACTAGAGACTCTTAAAAAGTACATCGACGTATTTAAAGATACTTATCCTTTACAGTATGAAATTGCAGATAAAGTGAAAAATATAATCCTTAAAAATGATATTTTTAAAAAAGAAGGCCATTGCAACGCTATGAATGATATTTTAGGTCTTTTAAAATTCAAAGCGTTGGTGACAATAGTAAATGCTTAAAAAAATTATATCAGGGATAAAAAAGCATTAATATTATTATAAAAACTATTTAAAGATGTAATTAATTGAGTTTTGGGGTATTCCCGTTCTTTTCCCTGTATTCTTTTAAAAGTATATTCTGCCTTAACTTTGAACTCTTTTTGCTATCATTTTCTCTGAATCTGAAGTAAGATATCTCTTCGGTTTCATCTGATAAATGGCTTAAAAGAGTATTCACAAGTTTTCCCTGGCCTATATATACAATTTCTTTGTTTTCATCTGCTAACTGGTAAACGCCGTATGCGTTTGGTAGTTGCTTGATATTTTCTTCATTGAAATCAATCCATCGTTTTGATGCTGGCATTGTGTACCTCCATTCCATGTTTTTATTTTTAATATTTATTATTTTAAGTATATAATCTCTTCTATGATTCTTTAATCATGAAGATTTAACCAGATTGTCTTGAACTGCAAACCAGTAAATTGAAAGTTCAATTTCTAAATTTTTATAGTTTTCAAATTTTGAAGATACTATTTTCCAGAATCTTTTGCTGTGGTTAAGTTCAACAAGGTGAGCAATTTCATGAAAAACAACATATTCAATGAGAGTCTCTGGTAAATATTTAAGATAGACATTTATACTTATATTTCTTTTGCTGCTGCAGCTTCCCCATCTGGTTTTCATTTTCTTAAAATAAACCTTTTTTACAGTTACATTGAGTTCATTTGAAAAAACTTGGACTAAATTTTTCACTAAATCTCTAAATTCACTTTCTTTTTGATTTAAATTTAGTTCTAATAATTCTGCACACTTCTTTTTTTTATTTATCTCTTTGAATTTTTTGTAAATCCATTTTTCATGTTTTTCAATGATTTTTTCATGATTATTAAATCCCATTGGTGAAATAAGGATCAATCTATCGTTTTTAATTTCTAAACGCCAGTATTTTACTTTTCGGGTTATTATTTCATATTCAACAGTTAAATCTTGAATTTCAACAGTTTTCATCATTGAGTTCACTTGTTTATAAAATTTAATTAATATACAAAAACTTAATTTATATAATTACTAAATTAATTTTATCTCATTTTAATTATTCTGGAATATTTGTAAAAATAAATTAGATTACTATTAATCATTTAAGGACGATATTATGAAGTTAAAAAAAATTTCAAAGGGTAAAGATAAGGAAAAATTATTCTTACTGGGTAATGAAGCCGCAGTTAGGGGCGCCATAGAATCTGGTGTTTCTGTAGCATCAACTTATCCTGGAACGCCCTCATCTGAGATTGGCAACGTGCTGTCTATGGTCGCAAAAGATGCAGACATGTATTTTGAATTTTCTATAAATGAAAAGGTTGCTCTTGAAGTAGCGGCTGCAGCAGCAGCTTCAGGGCTCCGTTCATTTACTTTTATGAAACATGTTGGATTAAATGTCGCTGCGGACTCATTTATGAGTGTTGTTTATTCTGGAGTAAACGGCGGAATGATAATTCTTTCAGCAGACGATCCATCAATGTTTTCATCTCAAAATGAACAGGATAACAGGCATTATGCAAGATTGGCGAATATTCCAATGGTAGAACCATCAAATCCTCAAGAAATAAAGGATTTAATGAAGTACTGCTATGAACTTTCTGAAGAATATGAGGTCCCAATTTTAATGCGTACAACTACAAGAGTATCTCATATGCGTGGTATTGTAGAGCTTGGAAATCCTGAAACTACTAAAAAAACAGGATATTTTAAAAAGGACCCGCAAAGATTTGTTCCAGTTCCTTCAAGTGCGAGGATAATGCACCAGAAGCTAGTTTCCAAAATGGAAAAATTAGAAGATGTGGTTAATAATTCTCCATTAAACGAAATATTTGATAATGGGGGCAAAATGGGTATAATCACTAGTGGAAGCGCATTTAACTATGTTATGGATATAGTTGAGGAGAATGAACTTCCAATAAACGTTTTAAAAATAACATTATCCTATCCTTTCCCTGAAGAGAAAGTACTGAAGTTTATTGAAGACCTTGACAGTGTAATCGTTGTTGAAGAAGTTGATCCAGTAATGGAAAAAGATGTTTTCGCAGTTATTGGAAAACATGGGCTTAATAAAAAGGTTTATGGTAAATTAGACGGTACATTCCCTATGATCTTTGAATACAGTCCAGATATAATACTGGAAGGATTAGCTAAGATCATGAACGTTGAAATTACAAAAACAGAAAATACTCATGATATTCCATTACCTAACCGACCGCCGACTTTATGTCCTGGATGTCCACATAGAGCAGCTTATTATGTCGTAAAAAAGGCAGGTGAAAACCTAAATCTTGATGTTATTTATCCAACTGATATCGGCTGTTATACTCTTGGAATTGAAAAACCTTACGAAATGGCAGATTACTTGCTTTCTATGGGTTCAAGTATTGGTACAAGCTGTGGATTTTCAAAATCAGTTCATCAAAACATTGTAAGCTTTATTGGAGATTCTACATTTTTCCATGCAGGGATTCCACCATTAATCAATGCAGTACATAATAAAGATAAGTTTGTACTTGTTATTTTAGATAACAGGACAACTGCAATGACCGGCGGACAACCTCATCCAGGTTTACCCGTTGATGGAATGGGGGATTCAGCGCCTGATCTTTCAATTGAAAAAATTGTTGAAGCTGCTGGAGTAGAATTTTTAGAAGTCATTAATCCTCTTAATGTTAAAAAGGCACAGGAAACATTTGAAAAAGCCTTGCAATATGATGGGGTGGCTGTAGTGATTTCTAAGTATCCATGTGTACTAATTAAAGATGGAAAGAAGAAAAAACAGATTGTAGTGGATGTTGATGAATCTAAATGTGATAAATGCATGGATTGTCTTAAAGAACTTACCTGTCCTGCAATTTACCTGTCGGAAGATGGTTCTGTAAATGTGGATTCTGCAGCGTGCAAAGGATGCACAGTTTGCATACAGATGTGCAGTGAAAAAGCTATTGGAGTTAAAAAGTAATTGGAGAGATAAAATGAAACCATATAACATTTATATCTGTGGAGTTGGAGGCCAGGGAATCATTAAAACTTCTATTGTAATTGGCGAAGCAGCAATGAATAGTGATTTAGGAGTGGTAATGAGTGAAATTCACGGAATGTCCCAACGTGGTGGAGTAGTATCTACTGAACTTAGAATTGGAGATTCAAAAAGTCCAATTATTGAAGATAAAAGTGCAGACCTTTTAATTGCATTTGAACCAATAGAAGCACTTAGAGCTATTTCTAAAGCAAGTAATGAAACTCAAGTAGTTGTTAATACTTCTCCAATCATGCCTTTTAATATTCAGGGTAGTGATATCCCTTATCCGAATGTATCTGAAGTTTTAGAGGAATTAAAGTCCAAAGTAAAAAATGTATATGCAATGGATGCTGAAAAAATCGCTAAAAATGCTGGCCATATACTTTCGCTTAATATGGTGATGTTAGGTGGTGCAGCAGCTGTTTCAGGATTCCCAATAGAAAAAGAAATGATTATTGAATCTATGAAGGAAAATCTACCTCAAAAGAGTATTCCTATAAATATGGATGCATTCGAGCAAGGATTTGATTTTGTTACTAAATAATACTTTTTTTATATTTTATTGCTAATTTTTAATATCATTGGCAATAATTATGGTAAATTTTAAATAATAGAATTTATCCATTTTATTTTAGAAAATAGGATTATATCAGTTATTTTAAGTCTGATGGATTCTTTTCACTTCTATTTATTTTTAGATGTGCACCATCAAAGTAATTCTTTTTACAATTTTCTTAAAATTAAAAGGAGGTGAAAAGATGGATAATAAAATTGTTGCAGTTATAATCATTGTTTTGTTAATTGTTGTGGGAGCTGCATATGTTATGGGAACTCAAAATTCTAATACGCCTTCTGTTGCTGTAAATAACACTACTAATGATACTAAAGATCTAACTAAAGTGACTCACACTTCTACAAAGAAGAATACTACTAATAATAACCCTACTGTAAAAATATCTGCATCACAAGCTCAATCAATTGCTGTTGGCGCTGCTGAAGAATTAGGTGGGGAAAAAGTCAAAGCAGGAACTCCTATTCTATTTAAATGGACTGAAAACACTAAACATACATGGGTATGGGACGTACCATTGACTTATGTTTCCAATGGAACAGATGCCGGTGCAATGTACGTAGATGCAATGACTGGAGTAGTCATTATGAATGAATGATAACTTTCTTAATTTTCTTTTTTTTAAAATAAAAATAGGATTATTTTTTATAACCCATATATTTCATTCGCGGTTACAACTTCAGCCCCGCCGCTTTTTAAGGCTTCAATACCTTCATCAATGTTTTCTGGATGTAATAATACTATAGCTCTGTTTTCTTTCTCTTCCACGAATGCGTAAAGATATTCAAGGTTAATATCGTTATCATCCAGAATTCCAAGGATTCTACCTAAACTTCCAGGATCATCTTCCATTCTAACAGCAATTACTTCTCCTACTTTAACGATAAAATTATTCTCTTCAAGTAACTTTTTAGTTCCTTCTGGATCTGGAACAATTAATCTTAAAATCCCGAAATCAGAAGTATCTGCAATTGAAAGGGCCCTTATATTTACTCCACCCTTTTCAAGTACATCAAGAGCGTTTTTCATTCTTCCTTTTCTATTTTCTAAAAATATGGATAGTTGTTTTACTTTCATAGAATGCCCCCTTATTCATCAAATTTCCTTTTATCAATGACTCTAACAGCTTTCCCTTCACTTCTTGGAAGTGTTTTAGGCTCTACAAGAGTTACATCAATCTGCAATCCAATTTCATTCCTTATATTATCTTCAATTTTTTTCCTTATTCCAACCAATTCCTTTATTTCGTCAGAAAAGAGCTCTGGAGAGGCTTCAACCTGTACTTCCATTACATCGAGGAGATGTGGCCTGCTAACAATGATCTGATAATGCGGTTCGATTCCATCCATTTCCAGGAGTGCTTTTTCAATTTGTGATGGGAATACAGAAACTCCTTTAATTTTTAGCATGTCGTCTGCCCGTCCGGTTATTCTTTCCATCTTAATTAAAGTCCTTCCACATTCACATGTTCCCTTTTTTAGAGATGTTATATCTTTTGTACGGAATCTTAGTATAGGCATACCATCTCTGGTTAATGTGGTTAAAACAAGTTCTCCTTTTTCCCCTTCTGGTAAGACTTCCAGAGTTTCTGAATCTATTATTTCTGGATAGAAATGATCATCCATAATGTGTAAACCGTCTTGTTCGGAACATTCAAGTGCTACTCCCGGTCCCATTATCTCAGTTAAGCCGTAAATGTTATAGGCAGGTGCATTGAATCTTTTTTCAATTTCTGCACGCATTTCTGTTGTCCACATTTCAGCCCCAAAACCTATTGCTTTTAAATTTAAGTCTGCAGTATCTAAACCTTCTTCTTCAGCCACTTCAGCAAGGTAAAGCCCATAAGATGGGGTGAAAATAACGATACTTGCATCAAAATCATTCATTATTTCAATCTGCCTTTTTGTCTGGCCTGTTGAAATTGGAATAACAGTTGCACCAATTTTTTGTGCACCGTAGTGAACTCCGAAACCTCCTGTAAAAAGACCATATCCATGTGTATTCTGGATAATATCTTCTTCATCAGCCCCAAACATGGTTAAGCCTCGGGCCATAATTTCGCTCCAGATATCAAGGTCTTTTTTAGTATATCCTGATACAGTAGGTTTTCCCGTAGTTCCAGAAGAGGTGTGTATTTCAACAATCTCTTTTCGAGGGACTGCAAACATTTTAAATGGATATGCTTCCCTTAGGTCGTCTTTAGTGGTTAATGGGAGTTTTTCAATATCTTTCAATGTTTTAATGTCCTCAGGTTTAATACCTTTATCATCAAAACGTTTTTTGTAAAAGGGAACATTTTCATAAGCTCTTTTTACAATTTCTTGTAATCTTTTAAGCTGTAGCTCCTCTTTTTCTTCCTGTGGCATGCACTCTGCTTCTTCATTCCAGATCATATTTATCCCTTGATAATTAATTTGTTGAGTATAAATTTTCTGAATTTTCTTTAAATAAAAAAACCCTCTAATCTTGTTTAATTATTAGCAATTTATAAAACTTACCATAATATTTTCATGTCTAAAATGGCTATTAAATTCGCTAAATTAATGTTTAATGATATATTCTATATTTCGCTGAATTTTTACCATAAAACTAATAAAAATCATGAATATTGTTCATTAATATTAATCTAAAACATATTTTTATCTATGTTCTGCATCTAAATTAGCTCATAATTATTTAGAATTATTTTTATATTAAAACATGGTTAATATCCTTTGTTAATATTAAAAATATTCATGTTCTTTATGTTTATTTTTTAAGTATTCATATCTAATAGACATTAAGGTGTTAAATAAGTTATAATCTTTGTATTAAAAAAAGGAGGTTTTAAATGGATTTATTAATATTGAGCATTGTAGTGCTGATTTATCTAATCATGATTGGATATGTTGGTTACATAGCATGGAAAAGGACTAAAAGTGCTGATGATTACATGGTTGCTGGGCGTGAAACACATCCATATATTATGGCTTTAAGTTATGGGGCCACGTTTATCAGTACTGCAGCAATTGTAGGATTTGGTGGTGTTGCCGCCAATTATGGTATGGGAATTTTATGGCTTGTATTTTTAAACATCATTGTAGGAATATTTATAGCGTTTGTCTTCTTTGGGAAAAGAACAAGGAAAATGGGGCACAATTTAGGTGCTTTAACATTTCCTGAGTTTTTATCAAGGCGTTTTAACAGTAAATTTATTCAATACTTTTCGGGAGCAGTTATATTTGTAGGAATGCCTTTATACGCTTCTGCAGTTTTAATTGGAATGGCAAGATTCGTAGAAACGACTCTTCAAATTGATTACAATATTGCACTTATTGTAATGGCCATTATTGTTGCTGTTTATGTTATTTTTGGAGGTATACGTGGTGTAATGTATACTGATGCCCTTCAGGGAACTATCATGTTCTTTGGAATGATATTTTTGCTTATAGCAACTTACTGGATGCTTGGAGGAGTTACGGACGCCAATCAGGCACTAACAAATCTATTAAATGTAGTTCCTCAAAATGCTACTGCAAGTGCAGCTGCAACTGGATTTACTGGATGGACGTCTATGCCTGCATTGGGAAGCCCATTCTGGTGGACTTTGATTTCCAGTTTAATTTTAGGTGTAGGTATTGGAGTTCTATCACAGCCACAGCTTGTTGTAAGGTTTATGACTGTTAAATCAAACCGTGAGCTAAACAGGGCGGTCTTAATTGGTGGTATTTTCATATTTATGACTACTTTCACAGCTTATGTTGTAGGGGCTTTATCAAATGTTTATTTCTTCGATCAAATCGGACAAACAGCAGTTCAAGCAGCAGGAGGTAATTTAGACAAAGTTATACCTAATTTCATTGCTGTAGCAATGCCTTTATGGTTTGCGTATCTCTTTATGATTACTTTGCTTTCAGCGGCAATGTCCACACTTTCAGCTCAATTCCATGTTCAAGGAACTGCTCTTGGATATGATGTATATGAAACTTTAACAAAAAGAGTTGGATTATCATCTGTAATGGTTGCAAGAGGTGGTATTGTTGTTGCGGTTATTATAGCTGTAATACTTGGATTTATATTGCCGGGAAGTATTGTTGCAGTTGGAACATCCATGTGGTTTGGTATAACTGCAGCAGCGTTCCTTGCAATGTACACTGCTGCAGTTTACTGGAAGAGAGCAACAAAGGAAGGAGCTATTGCAGGGCTTGTTACGGGTTCTGTTTTAAGCCTTTTCTGGCTGGTATTTGGATTTAAAAAATCAGCAGAAGCACTTGGAATATGTAAAGCGCTAACAGGAAAAGTAGTTTTAATTACAACAGCTCCATGGCCTACAGTTGACCCTATAATAATTGCACTGCCTTTAGCTGTTATTGTGACAATTGTAGTAAGTTTAATTACTAAACCACCAGCTAAAGAGCACGTAGATAACTGCTTTAAAGGAATTAATTAAAAATTAATTTTCCTTTTTTTCTATTTTTTTAAAATATAATAAAGAATGACTATATAATCAATATAAATTCTAATTATCGAATCTGGTCTTATTATGAAAAGAGAACCTTTTAAAGTTAAAAAGAGTAATTTTAAGGATTGGAATGAAGTATTTGTAAATCCATGTCCAATAAGCATTAAAAGTTTCATAACAGGATATGTAATGATAAATAAGAGGGGAACTTTAAATCCAGAGCATCCTAAAGCTGGAAATATTGAAGATGAAATTTTAAAAGTTCCTGTACTTTCTCATCATCTTCATCATGATAAATTTGGAGATTATCTAATGGATGCAGGTCTAGATGCTTCATTTAAAGATAATCCTCATGGAGAAATGAAAGGGATATTTGCAAGGTTGTTTAAGAGGTTTAAAATAAATACCGATGAATATATTCAGGAAAGTAACCAGAATATTGGATTTCATCTAAAAAAGAATTCTATTAACTTGAATGGTGTATTTATTTCACATTTACATTCTGATCATATTGCAGGGGTTCGTGAATTACCTAAAGATATTCCATACATCGTGGGAAAAGGGGAGAAATATAAAGAAAATAAGCTCTTCTATGGTGACTATTTAAAAGGAATTAAAGTTCTTTATGAAATAGATTTTTCTAAAGGGGTAGAAATGCCTATTTTAGGTCATTGTGTTGATGTTTTTGGTGATGGCTCATTTTGGGCTATACCTACTCCGGGACATACTAAAGGACATATTTCTTTTTTAATTAATGGGCGTGAGGGTCCAATTCTGCTTGCAACTGATGCATGTTTCATTAAATTGGGTTTTGAAATGGAAGTTGGTTCAAGTGATTATACTGATGACGTTTTAATGGCCCAATCATCACTGAACAATCTTATTGAGTTTAAAAAAGGATATGGGCAGATTAAAGTGATTTGTGGCCATGAAATTTAGTCATTTTTAATTTACTTTCTATTTGACTATAATATTCTAATTAGAATTAGTTTAGATAAATGATGGCGAAAAATAATTTTTATATTTATAATTTTCTATTTTCTTTTTAATACATACATATAATATTTTATAAATCATAATACCAGCATATAACTTTTCCTTATTTTAATCTATGGAAATCTAGATGTTATTTTCCCGTTAATAAAATAGCTAAAGTTTTTATATTAATGAGGGGTAGGAAGTATGGGGGATAATTTGGAACTAAATCAAGAT
>JAEYSH010000163.1 GCA_023434825.1 Methanobacteriota archaeon
TTCATCAACTTCTTCTTTTCGGTTTTTACCGGCTGCATGGTAAAGTTTTTTAAGCAGTTCAGTTTCTTTTCCTTTTTTCTCGTTCTTAGACTTTTTAGAAGATAATAAATAAATATTGCTTAAAACAATTTCTGGATATTCCTTCATTGACCTGTTATCGTAAGAAACATCCATGTAAGTTTCCAGAAGGCCATTAAATCCATCTAAGAATTTACCTGCATTTTCAGCATCAATTTGTGAAATATTTTTAATCAAATATTTGCTCCTAATTTTAGAATCTAATAATTCTTTTATTTTTAATTTAAGGACATTTGAATTAATCAAAATCTGTGCAAGCCTCTGAAATTCTGCATCTCTTTTTGTTGCAATTAAATCTCCATTTTTTAATAATTCCAGAAATTCATAAGGGTCATCAGGTTTAACCAGATCATTATAATATGTCCCAAAATTCCTTATTCCATGTGCAAATGGAATAAAATCATCCCAGTAAATCTTTTTCCATTTAAAATAAATTTCTACCCTTTCTTTAATTTTCTGCGCTAATTCAACCCGGTTTAGATTCTCAACATTTTCACTGGAAAGCTTGATGCCATCATTTTCTATTTTGGGAATCAATTCTTTTTCTACCTTATCAGAAAGCAGCTTAAGGTGGTTAAATGTAGGTGTGAGAGTCAAATACCATTGCCGATCTTTATTTTCATCTTCAATGCTTGTTATAGGTCTAACCTGTAAAACTGTAAAATTATTATCTATTCCTGTCCATTCTATATCTGCAGGAAATCCAAAGGTCTCCTCTATTTTTAAAACATGTCTTGCAATATCTCTAACTTGTAATTCATTTAAAATCAATTTTTTATTGCTATCGGGCATAATATGATTTTTTATCCTCAGATTATCTCGATTAATTATCCATTTTTGAGCTTCCAGTTCATTATCAACGAGATTTTCTAAAAATCCCCCAATTACTTCAATTACTATATCTTTACTTTTACCTGTAGGTTCTTTTGAAAATGCAATACCAGATACTGGTTGTTTTTCCATTAACTGAACTAAAACTGCAATGGAACTATTAAAAGAATCCAATTGAAGTTCTTCCCGGTATAATATTGCCCTATCACTCCATAAAGACCCCCATACCAGTTTTATAGATTCTAAAATCTTCTCAATATTTCCTACATTTGTATATGATTCATGAATACCTGCAAAAGAATAAATTGAAGAATCCTCGGCTGGAGAAGAGGATCTGATGGAAAATTTTGCATTTTCTCCATAATTTTTTATTTCATCCCTAACTGAATTTTCTATTTTTTCAGGCATTTTAGCCTTCAAAAAAGCAGATCGTATCCTTAAAGATGCATCCCAAATTTCCTCCCAACGCATATCCTCAAACTGTTTTCTTGAAATTTCCATGTCAATAACCTGAAACAGTTGATTCTCTTTAATGAATTCTTTATATGCATCAGTGGTTATACAAAATCCAGGGGGCACTCTAAATCCATTATCTAATGCTAAACCCAAATTTCTGGTTTTAGAGCCAATAATGTCATTGCTCACCCTTCCAGATTCATCAAGTTCTACAATCATCTCTGATCTGGATCCCATTCAGTAACCTCCTGAAATCGCCTCACAAAAAAGTATCTGTAAACATCCACCAGTATAATTGCAGTTGAAGGAGCATTTACAAAAGATTTCAAATAAGGATGTTTACTGGTTAAGATATCTTTCCAGTAATCCAGTTCAGGCTTATCTTCTAATATTCTGGATTTTCCAGTAGCTGTAACTGCGCTAATTTTATTAACACTTGGAGGAACTGCAGATCTGTTATCTATTAAAAGAGCTACTCGGTCTGACTTATTTAGAAGACTAAATTTTCGTGTCTGTCGAGGAGTAGCAAAAACAATATTTTTAAAGTCATGGGAAGCAGAAAAACAAATTATAGATGCATAAGGCTGTTTTTTTCCTTGTGTAGACAATACAGCGAAATATTCATGGTCAAGTAGTTTTTTAATTTCATCTTTAATGTCTGTTTCTCCATCTGCACAATACTTTTCATCTAAATATGTGCAAACCGGTTCATCATAACTTTTTCGCACCATTTCCCCCCTTTAAAATAATTTATCTAAATGAAGCAATAAATCCATTAAAAACATCTTTAGCCGATCGTATTAATGGATATTCCTCATTAACAGGAGTTTTCATTTTCTCCAACCTATCTATTCTAAAATAAATTGGAGGATGAGGATCAAAAGCAAGCCAACCCGGAATTCTTGATCTGCTAATACGCTCAAGTTGAAGTTTTTTAAATGCTATTTTTCTTAAAGCTGATGCCAGTATTTCCGGCTTTCCGATTTTAATTGCAGATAGAAGGTCTGCTCTGGTTTCAAAGAATTTTGCCACGAAAAAAATGACTGCAAACGCTACAATTAAATATATTAACGGGTTAAGAATTACAATTGGCCATAAAACTGTAAAACGCAGCAAGAATTCTCCAGTTATTAAACCAAATAATATTAAAGGATCTCTACCCTTAAGATGTCCCATTTCATGCCCTATGACACTTAAAGCTTCTTCTTCATTTAAATGAACTAATAAACCAGTTGTAATAAGTACCAAACCCCTGCTTGGGCTGGGCCCAGTAGCCGCGGCATTTGGAATCATGGTATTAGAGATAGTTATCCTTGGAACTGGTAGATCAAAACTATCTGCGGCCTTTTTTACTATATCATAAACATTTATTACCTTATAAACACTGCTTTTAGGATTACAATGAAAGCCATATTTTTTTAAGACTTCATCTCCAAGTTCACAACTTGGTTCCTTTTTTTGAGCTAATGTTCTTTTATAAATTTCATTTTTTATGTTCAATACATTTTCTTTTCCAAATTTTTTTTGAAATTCCATAAATTCCTCAACCGGTAACTGATATTCCAGTATATGGAGATAAGGATTTTCTGGAGTTATAATCCAGTTACTGCGCCTTGCTAGTATCTTATCTGCAAAAATCACGATTAAAAATTGTATTAAAAGAATAGCAATTACTGCAAATACTAATCCCAGCAAAAGGAAAAGAAATATGTTTACTGCAAAAAATAGTATGTAAAGTAAAAGTAAACTGCTTCCAAAAAGCACATTACCTGCCTTTTTCTTTGCTTTTGGAGGTTCTTCAGGTATTATGTCTTCCCCTTCAATCCATGAAAAATACAGGGTTGAATTAAGCATATTTTCTTCAAAAGAATGTATTAAAAAGTATAAATCATCTTTAATTGATTCAATAAATTTAGATGGTGTTTTATTATCTGGAATTAATGTTATTTGAACCGGATTATCTGCTTTAACAATTGTATCTATACTAAAATCTTTTTTAGGGTCACTTGTAATAAATGATAATTGATTTATTCCCTCTTTCCTTGTAATTTTAACATTTTTAAAATAGTCAGGGCGCACTTTAAGGTAGTTATCCTTAATGAATTCCAGAATTTCATCCCGGAATTGGGCAGATATTTCTGTATCAATAAAATAATTCTGAGGTTTTAATTCTTCAGACATTAAATATTATTATTGTTTTTTATTTAATTTAATAATTATGTTAAGTTAAAAATTAAATATTTGGGCCATTTTAACATAAATAGCATTAGAGTTTACACAGATCATCTTCAGGAGGCTCTCTTAAAGATAAAATAACCTTTAAAATGCATAAAACCGTTAATATTGCAATTATTAAAGATGTTGGAAGTATTGAACCTAAAAAGCCAGTTAAAATGATCAGTAGTATTATAATATAATAAGGAAGCCTCAATACCTGTATTATACTATTTTTACACTGCCTGAGAGTAAATGAAGATAGAAAAATAAAGTTTAATGAAATAAAAGCTATAGCAAGTGAAATGCAAATGAGCCATACTTCATTTGAAGGCAAGAAATTCCAGAAATTCGAAGATATAGCATTTTTTATCCCTGCAGCTACTGCAACTATCCCCAAAAGTAGAGGGAAATGAGAATATAGCCAGATCTGATATTTACCAAGTAATTCTTTGTTTTGGAGTGCTCTGGATTCTGCTCCTTTAGACTCCTCAAAATATGCCCACCATATACAAAAAGCAATTATTAATCCCATTAGACCCATAAAATCTGTAGTTAAAGTGAGTCCAAAGCTGCTTATCTTAAATACTACACTTATAATTGTTTCTCCAATTAAAATAATAATAAAAAGCCCGAATCTTTCAGGAAGATGAGTTTCATTAGGAGGTAATTTAAAATGCTTTTCTCCGGCAGTTATTGGAGTTAATAAATCAATTATTAAAGCAATTGCCCAAATAACATAAATCCACGGAGAAGGTAAAAATATAGAGACCGCCCATAAAGACGCTGCTAAACCAAAACCTATGCAGTAATGCCGGGCTAAATCACGTGCTTCAGGAATATTTCTTCCAACCCGGAAGTATTCAAATACCAGCATAAATCTTAATAACGCATAAGAAAGGGCAAATTCAACCTGATCAGCACCATATGCACCCCTAACATTAATAGCGAGACTGGCCACTATTATCATCTGCGCCATTGTAAAAGCCCTATGAAAAAGATCATCTGGCCCAAATCGACTTAAATAGAATGTATGTCCTACCCAACCCCACCAAACAACAAAAAAAAGAGGTATGGAAACTAAAAATCCCTCAAATGAATAATTGGCACTCAAACTTAAAGATATCTGAGAAATAGCTGCAACAAATATAAGGTCAAATAAAAGTTCCAACCAGTCAGCATGCCTCTCAGAATCCCCATCAATTTCTGAGCGAAGCTTAGGCCTCATTATTATGTCTTTTCTAAATTTCATTTATCTATTTAACCAATTGTTCAACTTCTTTTGCAAATTTAAAATCCAGTTCCGTTAATCCACCGCTGTCATGGGTGCAAATTGTTATTTCAACCTTACCCCACGAAAGATTTATTTCCGGATGATGTTGTATATTTTCAGCAATATTTCCAACTTTTATCACAAAGTTAAGCGCATCTTTAAAATCTTTAAAATTAAAAATCGTCTTTATATGCTTGGAATCAGCTAAATCCCAGTTTTGCAAATTTATGATTCTTTTAGAGATTTCTTCATCACTTAGAAGTTCTGGTGGTCCCAATTACATCACCTTTTTCATGATCATCCAATTTCTTCGCTTTATACCATAAAAATACAACTAATGCTAATACTGCCGCTAATAAATAGAGGACTATTGGAATCCATAGGAATTCAAGCCTTAATAAGAAAGAAGGGTCTCTTCCAAATCCGTAAGGCGCCGGAATGTATATAAATACCACAAATAGAATATAAATTGCAGTAATGAGCCACCTGACTGATTTTTTCAAGTTTAGTGCATACATATAGGTAAATACGAACATGAATGCAAATCCTGAAAAGAACATCGGCCACATATCTGCACTGTTAAAGTAAATAGTGTTATAGACTGCAACAAATACTGCATGTAATGCCACCCAGCTTTCAAGAACGACAATCCAGCGAAGATCCAGATGAACCTTTGTGTAAGCTAAACTCATTTGGGTAAATAGAAGGAACATGAAGAAGAACCCTGTTAAAAGCTGAGGATCTGTAGCCATTGGATGGAACCAGAAAGTGTAGATTAATGCCCATGATATGATATACATATGAGTATGGCGGAAAAATTCGGTCACTCTTGCTGTAAATGGTTTGCCTGCCTTTTTTCCTAAGAATAAACCCTGAATAGGATTTAGAAGCACCAATGCAATTGCCAGCATTAAAATGACAGAACCCTGACTTGTAAATATAGGAACATCTTGAGCAAGCCCATCAAACCAGATATGAGTTTGTATTAAATGAAGGAAAATGAAAAATACAGTTACAGATAAAACAAATACGTTATATTTGGTTAGATTATTAGTAGGGCTTATTTTTTCTTTTGTTAGATTTTTTTGAGCCCAGTATATTGCTCCCCATATCAAAAACTGGTTAGCCAGATAAAATATCCATACAATAGCCATAGTCCAGAATTCTCTGGATGGAAGTTTCCAGAAATACCAGCTTGATCCTTGATCTGGAAGCAAAATAGCATAAAAATGATTTAAATTAGGGCCTAAAAGCCATATTAATAATGTAAAAAGCAGTCCGAATATTATTGAACCGCCCCAAACATAAACTGCAGTTTTAGATTTACCATTATTAGAAATAGTTTTTTCATTCTTATTATCCATTTAAATTCCCCTATTTAATTATTAAGTATCAAATAAGCTTTATTTCTCAGTAGCAGAAGCAAAAAAGTCATCCAATGTCTTTTCAATTACCGGCCTTTTAATTCTATATTCTTTAGCTAAGTAAGTAATAGCCCCATTAGAAGTCGTATTCATCTTTTTTTCAATATAGTCAAGCACATCC
>JAEYSH010000043.1 GCA_023434825.1 Methanobacteriota archaeon
GTTATTTACGTTATCCTCAGTAATATCTCCTTGATTTATCCATCCGAAAGGCCCTGTTCCATCGCCATGATCCCAATCGTCCATTGAAGTAGGATATTTCACCGATGATTTTTCAGTAGTATCAATCTTTATTTTACCATCAGTATCTAACAAAGTTGAGTAATAAGACTCTTCTACAGCAAGGTTTACAAAATTAGGATAATCATAAGGTAATTCGTTTATAACGGTATAATCCATTTCAAAGAGTTCCATTTCATTTTTAGATATGCACTTGGCTTCAACAGATAATTCCGCGTATTTAACTCCAAAACTAGGTTCTTTAAAGCTTAGTAGATACCATCCTCTGTGGGTTGGATCTTCATTATCAACCAGTTCGGGAGATGTATCTATCCAGAATATTTCGTTCCATCTGTTAAGTCCCTGTAATTGTTTTACAAGGTAATTTTCAAGAACTACTGAGAATTCTTCTGATTCAACTATTTTTCCAGGGATTAAAACATTCCCTATTTCTTTTATTTCTTTTTCTGATTTGAATATATTGTTTTTATCCTGTAAATGGGCCATTGGTATCTTAATTGGCCCTATATTTGCTTCAGTCATTTTTATTCACTCCAAATTTTTAATAAAATGAATAATAAACAGTAAAAATAAGATTTTTTATGGAATAGCGCAATTATTAAAATTTTTTTATTTTTTAAATATTGGCTGCTATAACGGGCCATATTGGTCATTAGATTGCTGTTGGGTTAGTGCCCACCTCAATAGTCATTATAATTCGCTATTTTCGGAAAAAATTAAATATTAAGTCATAAAATTATAAAAACATGATAGCTAAAAACATTTTAGGAATATTAGTAGTGTCATGTTTGATTGTAGCATTTTCGGGTTGTACAAGTCAAAATACAGTAAATAGTAAAGTATTAGCTGATTATAATATTTCTGCTTCTTTTGAAAATCCGGTAATTGATAAATATGTCACTCTTCCAAATGGTACAAAAAGTGTAACTATTGAATATAAAAATATAACTGGAGAAAACTACGCATATTTCCAATTTGGAACATATAATGTCATTGCACAAAATGGACAAAGTTCAACTAATTATGCTAGTAATATTATTGATTTAAAAAGTATAGACGCTAATTCGACACCAATATCGGGAAATTTAACTTTAAATGTTAATGGTGCTCAAAGCGTTAGAATAAGAGATAGTCAGGGAAAAGGAAATATAAAAATAATTATAACTCAATAACTATATTTTAATAGAATGTAGTTTCTCTATCTAAAACTTTTAAAGTTATTTTTTCAATTTCCTTTTGAAGATCTTTTATATTGTAAACTGGACCATCCACCACTACATATCCTTCTGGTATTGCATTATCGGAGTTTTTTGGCCCTGCTGGAGGACGGCTCCAGTTACCAGTTAAAGCATGGTTAGCAATATCTCGGTCAACGCCGTTTATTCTGCCATAAACATGGGGGTTACCGTTCCATGTGGCCATGACCATTTCTGCAGGAATGCCAAATGATGAAGCCAATGCTACTTGTGCTAATGTTCCATCTACGCAGTTACCAGACATATTATCCATTGTTTGAGATATGGTTTTACGGCTGCCAGTGTATCCTTGATAAGTAAATCCTGATGCTCTGGATATAAAACTAGAATGGTCTGCTGGACCTTTAAAGCCTAACCAGCTTTTGAAACCATTCCATGCATTTTTAACTTTTTGCACGATGGGTTTAACGTACTTATTATAAGTTTTTTGAACTTTTTGCACAACTGGCTTAACATGTTTAATGTAGACTTTTTTAACTTTTTGCGCAATGGGTTTAGCATATGTTTTAGCGTATGTTTTAATCTTAGTTTTAGCGTAATTTACAATACCTTGCTTTTTTACTTGTTGGGATTCTTGATTGACTTTATCTGCAATTTTAATGGCCATATTAACAAAACTATTGCCTTTAATAGCTTTTTGTAGGCTACTAATCTTACTAGTGATATAATTAACACCACCGTCCTTCTGTATTTTTTGCAATTCCATCTTGACCTTATCGGTAATTTTAATGGCCATTTGGACATAACTATTTCCTTTAACAGCTTTATTTAGGTCATTAATCTTATTATTGATATAACCACCAACACCTTCCTTTTGTATTTGATTATATTCATTATAGAGCTTTTTACCCGTATTATATACCACATTTTTATCAAGGAAACTTGTTAAATAAGGTGATAATGCGCTCTGAATGTTTTTATAATTTTGAGATTTGGAAATATCAAGAAGCTTTGAGAAATATTTCTTCTTAAAGTTAGAAGATGTCACAAAATTTAGTATAGACTTCTCACTTGCCTTGTTAAGAATACCCAAACCCCACTTTAAAAGTGACGCTGGACCTTCAATATTAGATTTAACGAAATCCACAATATAAGGTAATTCTGAAGGTTTAACCATACCACGCAAGTTCAATGTCCTGAGAAGATTCTGCAAATTCTGCTGATTTTTTCCTAAAACTAATTTTCCAATTCCAGTGTTTTTAAGAGTGTTATACAACTCCACAGGATTAAGACTAGCTAACTTAGCACCTTTTACTACATCCTGCCACATTTTAGTTAATGAAGGTATTTCAAAGCGTGGAAGTTTCTTAAGAATTAGATTTCCCCATTTCATTAAAGGATCTGTTAAATAAGTTTTCGCGCCTTTAAGTATTGTTTGCACTGCTCGTTTTTCAAGTAATCTTCCTGTTAAATTTAATCCAAATTTTGATACGCCTGTTAAGCCTAACCTTGCTAATATCGTTGCTTCTCCGCCTACAGGAATAAAATAAGTTGAATCAAGCAATGCACTTCCAATTGAAAGTTTGCCGTCCTTGTCAAAAAATAAAAATTTTTCTAAAATACCTTTGATGGTTCCTCCACCCCATACTTTATCCAGATTGTTGTAACCCGGGAGTGTATAATAGTTAGAATCAAAGAAATCCCAAATATTACCAGCTTTCCAAGCTTTTTTAGCTCCCTGCCCTAATTTATCCCAACTATAAAACATGTAGGATAAAGGGTTGGAAGGACTATTCAAAATTAGGGCAAGGGGCCCATATAAAGAATCCTTATTATTAATTTTCCATCCTTCATTATAAATCAATTTTAATAAAGGGTTATCATTAAGAATAGAATTATTTGTCATAATAAAACCTCCAAATTTTTTAAAACTTTGTGGTTAGGAAAATTCTATGAATTTCCCTCAACCTTAAAAAAAATTAAAAAGTGAAAATAATAAAATTTAAAGATAAAAAGAAGATTGAAATGTATTCAACTAAACAAGAGGGAAAGGGCGAGAAGAACTAATTCGCCCTTCTAATTATATAGTAAGACTTACAAAAAATAGCTAAACCAGTATTAAACCTTTATTTTCATTAAATACAGGATAATACATATTATTATCCCATAATTCTTTACAAAAAAGGTTTTTTAATAATATAATTATCAAAATTATCTTTAAACTTCTAATTTCGAGATATCAGTATTCAATAACTTCAAATAAGTTTTATAAGCCATTATAACGTCTTTCTTTAGCATTTTATCTCTATTATGGTGTACAGCGTTACATGCTGCAAGGAAGGTTAAAGCAAAATTTTCACCATTGCTAAAGGTACTTGCTTCTCCCCATCTAACATCATTAAGATGGTACAATATATCATATATTTTCTTATGAAGTTTTTTTCCTTGTTTGTTCCATTTTATTTTTTTTAGTTTTTGGTAGAATTCTTTATCTGGTGGTTGGAATTCTCCAGGTTTATCAAAATCGTCTAGAAGGGATATTAAGCGTTCTAGGATGGTATGTTCTTGTATTGTGGATTCATGGCCTGATTTTTTTTGTGTATAAGCGTAGTGTATACCGCTAATAAATGCAAATGTTGCGTTGAAATGGGTTGAGATAATAGTATCAGTTAAAAAAGGTAAATAGAGTGGTGGATCTTTAAGCACTCCTGTTGCTAGTTTAACTTGCCTTAACTTCAAGAGATCATCCACAGTATCAATATACGATTTCATTTCTTCAGGATCCTTCAAACTAGCCTCATAAAGTCTCTCATAAATTTTAGAATCCATTAATGTCTGTACATCATCGAGAACTTCTTTTAAATCTTCAACGTCGGAAAAATTCTTTAATATTTTTTCTGCATTTTTCTTGTTTTTTTGTTTCTCTTCTTCAATGTCCCATTCAATGTATTCCCACAAACCCATTATTTACACATCCAATTTTGAGATATCAGTATTCAATAACTTTAAATAAGTTTTATAAGCCATTATAACATCTTCCTTTAGCATTTTATCTCTATTGTGGTGTACAGCGTTGCAGGCTGCTAGGAAGGTTAAAGCAAAATTTTCACCAGTTCTAAAAGTAGAATTAGAATCAAATGTTGCAACGCTTATTTTAAATTTTAAATCAGATAATTTTTTAAAAAGTTTTTTTCCTTGTTTGTTCCATTTTATTTTTTTTAGTTTTTGGTAAAATTCTTTATCTGGTGGTTGGAATTCTCCAGGTTTATCGAAATTGTCTAATAGTGTCATTATTTGTTGTAGGATTAGGGTGTGTGCTTTTGTTAGGTCATTGTGACTTAGTTTTTTGTTGGTGCATGTGTAATATCTCCATATTATTACATGCATCATTGAGATAAAATGAATTGAGATTATAACATCAGTTAGGGGAGGTAAATAAAGAGTAGGATCTTTAAGCACTTCTGCTGCCAATTTAACCTGTGGAAATTCCAACAAATCTTTTTTAGTTTCCTTAACACTAATTCCCTTCTCATGACCTTCCATACTAGCCTTATAAAAACTCTCATAAACTTTAGAATCTTTTAAACTCAGAATATCGTCGATTACTTCCTTTAAATCTTCAACATCGTTGAATTTTTTTATTGTTTCTTCTGCTATTTGATCTGCTGTTTTAAATAAGTCACGAAATCCCATTATTTTTCACCATTCTGAAAAATCCCATAATTCCATTTTTGGGTCATCTAATAAGTTTACATATAACTTGCAAATTTTTCATTATAATTTTAATTGGAATGTTATTTTTCATATAGAAGTATTTTAGTGATTATATTATTACTTAATTGGATTATATAGTTTAAATAAGTAATTAGAATTTGATTGGGTTAGTACTCACCTCAATAAGGTTTATACTTCACCATTTTTAATAAAACTTAAGTATTATCTGATTTAAATCAAAACTATGAAATTTATAAATTTTAATTAGTAATTATATGGTTTTTTGTTCTAATTGTGGAAAAGAAAATATTGACGATTCAAAGTTTTGTAATGAATGTGGAAGTAGACTGGGTGGAAAAGAAAATGAATATAAAAATCCTTATAAAATAGTATTATTAAACTTTTTAATCGCAGGTTTAGGGTTCATATGCTTAAAAAATCGCACTAAGGCATTTGATGCATTTATACTTGTATCTATATGCGCGATTTTAACTTTTTCAATCCATTCTCCTATATCTTTGATTCTTGCATTGATTCTTTTAATAATAATGTCTGTTAATGAAACAAGAAAATATAATGAAAAAATTAATTAATATCCGGGAAAATCATCCTAAAGCTTTCAACTTTTCCTGATTTCCTATATATTCTGGATCTTTAAATGTAGAAAATGATTTCTTTTCTTTATGTTTTCCTGATATGGCTTCCTGATACTTTTGCTCGTATTTTATAAGCATAAACAAGCGTTGATCATCTTCATTGTCAATTTCATCTAGGCTTTTGTAGTTTAGGAATCGTTTTGCGTACCAGTATTCGAAGCCGATTCCATAGCTTCCTTCATCATCTGCGGAAAATCCACTGCATCAACGGCAGCTTTTACCATCGCTTCCCTTTCTCCAGCTTCCATTTCTTTTATCTGCTTTTCTGTGTATCCTCTTCTTTTAAGCCCTCGCCTTTGTATTGCAGCAGTTATATCTCCCCAGTCTTCAACATCAATTTCATCAAGTTCTTCTGGAGTTATTGGTGAAATTAGTTGTTTAACTATTTTCATCATATCCTTCATTAGCTTGTTAAATTCTTTATTATCTAATTCGCCTAATTTTGATATTTCTTCAGTTATACGCGAAATTTCACGCCTGATGGCCATATTGGTTCGGCCTATTTTCCTTACTTTGTCCATAAACTCAATGCTAGATTTATATTTTAAGTCAATAGCTTTAGAATCGTTATTCATTTAATCACTCCAAAATAACTTAATAGTTGTTTAAACAAAATGTTTTAAAAATTTTAGAAAAAGTAATAGATGGCCATTGGCCATCTATTTAAGACCTTCGAAGGTTATAACTAAGTTGTTCCTTGTAATTGTCCAGAAGTCAACTTACTTGTAATTGTTGCTGATATGGTTTTTTGAGTAGTCTTATCATATAGTGCTCTAAAGTCAAAGCCATACATTATTGGGTCATCAGCACTTCCATCAGGTTTTAAATTGATTAAATTAACTCTTGGTAGTATAATTGATAGGTCATAGTTGTATGTAGAAGCTATATTTGCTCCTGTAAGCTGTAAAGTGATTGTTCTATCGGTTAGAACATCATCAACAGTGTTAGCAGTTGTAGATCCGCCAAGATATCTTCTATATTCATCAAGATTTCCGAATGGGAATTCTATACGTCCAGTTACTTCTAATTGCCCTGGAATCTTTATGCTAGGCTCTATTTTCTTGTTTGCAGTTCTTAACAAATCCATATTGTTTTTAATTTCAATACTGGCCTTTGTAATATTTGTATTTGCAGTTGGAGCTACTCCATAATCTCCTAATTTACATGTAAAGTCATTGAATGTAAAAGGATCTGTAGATACATAAGTTTGTGTTGGTGCTGATTTGGAGAAGTCAACACTGTTAGTGATATAATCAACGCTCATATTGACTGGTGAACCAGAGGCATAATCTAATTTTAAAGAATTAACCATACAACCAGTGTATGCTTGTGGTTCTCCAATAGATCCAGCCCATTTAGTTATACTATATGTTGGTAATGAACTACTTTCATTAAAGGTATGGATGTATGCACTTGTTGTTCCCTGTTTATCGGACGTTACACTACCTAATGCTCCAAGAAATGCATCTTCTAAACCATTTTCTGGCCATGCGGGCATTTCTAGGCTTCCTTTAGGCTCTGCTTTAGTACGCATCATTTTATGTTCGCTACCTCTTCTACCTACGTGCACTTTTAGTGGTTCATCAGTTATTCCCGGGTCAAAATCAAGTTTTGAGTAGGGTAAATATCTTTGTGGGGCTACATAAGTCCCTGAAATTGCTTCTTTAGCTATTCCTCCAGCATAGTAGTTACCTGTTCTATATATATCGACCATTTTTTCACCTCTATATTTAAAATTCTATTTTTTTTACAAATTTAGCCGCTTTTAATCCTTTTATAGTTCTAAGAGAGCTTTATAGAACTAATTTAAAGTTTTTAAACGGAAAAAATCTCCTATAATGTTTTTTTAATGTATGAATTAGTTAGGAGAGTAATTTCAGCACATTTGCTGATATTATTGCTGCTAGTGTAATGTTCTTCAGCTATTTCCTTATCAAAGTCAATATCTGATATTTTACAATCAAAAAAAGCTTTGGTTGAATTAATTTTAGAAACAGTCTCAAATATTTCTTTGATTCTGCTTACTATTCTATAAGTATTGTCTTTAGCCTGATTTAATGGGATTATTCCACTATACACTCGTATTTGGAAACTTAAATTTAAGTGTGACATTCCCGATGGCTGTTTACTATCTGGTTCTTTTTTAAGTACAATTGAAATTCCAGGATATAATTTTTTAAGTCTTAAAATATAATCTGAATCCTGAATATTCCCTGTTGTCACATACTGGAGTATTGTGGTATCAGTTTTAATTAAATTAATAACTGCACTTTCAACGGCAGTTATATTATCATAGTAACTCATTTAATCACCTGTTTATAAACTATTCTGCTCATAAAGGAGTTAGAAATTCAATAATTTTAATAAATAACACGAATAAGGAAGTTACAAGAGCTCCAAGAAGAATATCCACTAGTCTTTCCCTGAATTTTTTTTTATTCTCTTTTTTCTCTTTTTTTTCAATTTCTTCTTTTTCATGTTCTTTTTCACATATTACTTTTAAATTATTGATATCTGCCCTCATTTGTCCATTTGTAAGCTTCTTTTCGGCTTTAAATATTTTATAATCTTCAATTGCCTCAAATATCTTACTTATATTTTCTGAATCATTTTCTCTTAATTTCACGAGATTTTTAATTTCTGTTTTTACTTCCGACATATCTGAATTAAGATTTTCAACCTGATTTTTTAAAATACCAATTTCTCGTTTAAATTGTTGTTTATTAATACAATTTTCTTTGCGTAAACATGGAACTGAGGCTTTTACTCCTGATTCTATTTTAATGCCATTCATTAGTACCTCCAAAAAATAAAAATTTTATTCGCTATTCAAAGTTTCATTTTCTTCATTTGTAGGATTTATTTTAGTTATAGCACTATCAAACAGGTTAGGTGCCATGTATACAGTTATAAATGTTACAAAAGGGCTTGAAAACAACTCTGGGCTTGTTTGCATAAGTCCATACGCTCCTATTGCCCCAACAATTACTGTTCCAAGTATGTTTAACTGAAAATTTCCGTCTTTAAAAAACGGTTTTATACTGTATCCATCCATCACTACTATTCTTACAAATATTGCTAAAATTATAACTGCTAAAATCGCATAATCCATTTTATTCCTCCGAGAATTGATTAAAAAGTTCCTTAATTGACAGAATAAAAATCATTTAATTATTTGGTCAACTGAGCAAGGAGGGAGAAGGGTAAAAGAAAGTATTTTCATACCCTTCTACTTGTATGGTAAGGCTTACAAAAAAGTGTCAATTTAGTAGTATGTCCATGTTTTTCTTTATGACTGTATAAGAATCATTATTTAGCCCTACTTCTTTACAGAAAGTACTATTTTTAATTAAAACATGCCTTTTATCTTTTTTCATAAAATAGATACAAATGCCTGTAATTATGGCATTATGGTTAATTCTACTGTGTATTTGACTTAAAGAAAAGTTTTCAATTATTTCTTTAGCTCTCTGTTTTTGATAGGAAGTCATCATGTAATTACTGCCTACGATATCAACAAAAAGTGCATATTGACTTTTTCGCCATTTTTTCTTTTTATTATCAATCCAGCATAATTTATTGTGTTTATTAAGATAAGGTTCCTGTTCTGTTATGGATTCATAATAATAGCCGCTATTAATCAATTTTTCTATGTATTTGCCTGATTTAGAGAGATTTATTATTCTATCATTTGAATTTTCTGCATTTTCATCAGTTAATATCCCATGATGAATTAAGATATCTATGTCTTGATCTAAATGGAATGATTTTTCGACATATCCACAACGTTCACAGACCTTCTCCCCTCTATATGTGTCTAATGCAAACACTGGATAATTACATTCATCGCATGTTCCATATTCAATTTTTTCTACAGACCATTTTGAGCCTTTATAATCTACTTTTGTATCTAATATTTCCACTGATTTTCTTTTTAGATAGTGTTTTGCAGTTTTAATATTAAAGCCCTTAAAATAGTCTTCATACAAATTTTCAGATTTTCCCGGTTTTATTTTTTTTAAAAATTGACTTTTTATGTCTTTATACATAAATTAAAGCCTCCAAAAATTTTACGGAAAAAATCAAAACAAGGAATTTGTTAATTAATATCCCAATATAGAATAAAAACTTAATAGGAAACCTAATATTAACTAAATATTTGTTTATCCTATTTTAGTATTTTTAATCGGGATTTAAAATTGGGGTTGCCGCCTCTATTGATTTTCCCGCTATTTAATTTGGTTTATTTATTCACCAAAATAATATTATTTTTTCATAAATATATGTAAATACGAGAAAACAAGATAACAGTTCACTGGGACAGAGAAATATTGGGTTGCCGCCTATATTGATTTGTTCTTGGGGCACTTATGTGCTCCCCACCATCTGGTGGTCATTTTTTTTACAGATTCATAGAAAATTAAGCACTATTTTAGAAAAATTAGTAAATATAGAGTTTAAAATGAGGTATTATCTTTTATTAATTATTTATATCGAATAAAACATTCTAAGTTATAACTAATAACTTAAAACTTATAATATTTTTTCCCAAAAAATAAAAAAGAATATGGTTATTCTACAAAAGTTAACCAGCCGTATTTATCTTCTTCTTTTCCTTCTACAATACTAAAGAATTTTTTCTGTAATTTTTCAGTCACAGGGCCTCTTTTTCCAGTTCCAATCTTTATCTGGTCTACTGATCTTACAGGGGTAATTTCAGCAGCAGTACCGGTTAAAAAGATCTCATCAGCCAGGTACAACATTTCCCTTGGAATTGCTTCTTCATTTATTTCTATTCCTTCACCTTCAGCTAATTTAAGTACTGCATCTCGGGTTATTCCAGAAAGTATGGATAATGCTGAATGTGGGGTGTAAAGTACATCATCTTTAACTAAAAATATGTTTTCACCACTTCCTTCACTTACATTCCCAGTGTAGTCGAGCATTATTGCTTCATCAAAACCATTGAATACAGATTCCATCTTTGCAAGTTGAGAATTCATATAGTTGGCTCCTGCCTTGGCCATATTAGGAAGGGTATTTGGTGCCATTCGCCTCCATGTTGATACACCTAAATCGACACCATTTTCAAGTGCCTCTTCACCAAGATATTTACCCCATTCCCATGCTGCAATAACAGTATCTAATGGGCATTTCAAGGGATAGACGCCTAATTCTTTGTATCCTCTAAAAGCAATTGGTCTGATGTAGCAATCTTTTAAATCATTGATTTCAATGGTTTCAATTATGGCATCACATAGTTCATCTACGCTGTATGGAATGTCCATTCTGTAAATTTTACCTGAATTCAATAATCTCTGGGCGTGTTCTTGCAAACGAAAAACAGCAGGGCCGTTTTTTGTATTATAACATCGAATACCTTCAAATACACTTGAACCGTAATGAACGACGTGAGATAGAACATGTATGTTTGCATCTTTCCAGTTAACGAATTCACCATTGAACCATATTTTTCCATTTTCGTTGAAAGCCATAAAAATTCCTCTTTTTGTAATATTATCGATAATTAAATTATTTTAACAGTTAATTTTAGTTGAATATTTGCTTGATATTTAATATAATTGCATTTTATAAAAATTCATTTATTTGGGGATCAAGCAGAAAAGTTTATATAGGCCGCTCGCCAATACTCAAGAATACTGACTTGGGCCGGTGGTCTAGGGGTATGATACCTCGCTTACAACGAGGTGATCACGAGTTCGAATCTCGTCCGGCCCACTAAGAATTAAACTCTGATTTTAATATTATTCTGACTATTTTAATGAAATTATTTTTATTTTGAATAAATTTACACTTAAAATTTGCTTTAAATAGAAAATTTAGTATTTTAAAACCTTACTAAGATTAAAGCTATGTAAATTATCAGTGTTACAAAAAATACGGTACTGCCTTTTACTAGAGTTACCATTAAATCCCTTTCTAAAGCAATTACAATACCATAAGATAAAATAGCTGCAAAGAAAATACGTAAAATACCTAAAAGGGCTTTATTTGGACTAATTAAATAGGTTAGAAGTGTTGAAACTGCAAGTACAATTATAATAAGTCCTACTGTATTTCCAAGAATTGATTTACCCCATGCTTTAAGTTTACCTGATGTCTCACTTCCACCAATAGATCTATGTCTACCTGAAAGTGATCCTCTTTTTCCTTTGCTCATAAAAGAACTTCCTATTGATTTTGAAGGAACGTAATCTTCATCTTCGCTATCATCTACACTTACTTCTGGCTCATCATCATTTCCTTCATAAGTGCCAGTTTTTTTGGAGAATTTTTGTGCAAGGGCTACTACTCCTTCTTTATCTATTAGTTCAATACCTCTCCTTTCAGCATAGCTTGCGGCATTTGGTGAAAAATCAGAAGTGGTAACAACTACAATTTTAGATGCATGTAGAGCTTTAGCGGTCATTTCCAGGTCTTTGAGAACTTCCATACCTACTTTCCATCGTTCTTCATAATTTTTACAAGCGACTACAACGCCTATATCTCCTAAAACAGTTGGTAGTACTCCATATACATCGACGATGTATTTTGATGTGCGGTAATTTGTCTGTACTTTAAATCCGGACTCTTCCATTATTTTTGCAACAAAATCTACCAATCTCTTTTTTTCCAATGCCCTCACCCTTTGCAAATGGGAGAATTAATTATATAATATTCAATACCAATAATGATTATATTTAACCCTATTCTCATTATTTATAATGTAGTATTTACTTTTAACGATATATAACTATAAAGTATTAAGTTCATGGTTTCAAAAGTGGATTTTTTTACATCATGCAGATTTAATGTCAAAAATTCAAAAATTATAAAGTATGATAACTTTAATTTTAGTTTGAAAATTTTTATACTAATAAAGTGGGTAAACTTTTTAGAGATTAAAGAATAAAATGATCATATGCGAATTTTGATAACTAATGATGATGGAGTTAATTCTTCAGGTATTGTAACTGCTAAAGATGCAGTTAAAGGACTCGGCGATATTTATGTCGTGGCGCCGGCAATGCAACAAAGTGGAATAGGCCACGCATTAACACTTTTTGAGCCAATTAGAGTTACTAAATCCAAACTTTTAGATGGAAGTGAAGCCTATGCAGTATCTGGAACACCAACAGATTCAGTGATACTGGGAATGTATAAAATAATGGATAAAAAACCTGATTTAGTAATATCCGGGATAAATATTGGCGAAAATCTGGGCATGGCCGAACTTACAACTTCTGGTACTATAGGCGCTGCTATGGAAGCTGCTGCAAATGATGTCCCTGCTCTTGCCATTTCCATTCAAGTAACAAGGGATGATATTAAGTTCCATGAGGGGCATGTGGATATTGATCTGGAATTTGCCGAAAAAATTACAAGAAAACTTTCAGAGAGGATTATTAAAAAAGGTCTTCCTGATGGAGTTGATTTTTTAAATGTCAACATTCCTTCTCACCCAGAAAGCCACAAAATAAAGTTAACAAGACTTGGAAAGAGAATGTATTCTATTCATATCCAGGAGAGGTTTGATCCAAGGGGAAGAGAATATTACTGGATTGACGGCGACCCTGTTGATACCGATGAAGATGGAACAGATGTATATACTTTAAGAAGCTGTAGCTGCCCTACTATAACTCCAATAGCGCTTGATTGTACTTCAAATATTGAATTAATGAAAGATTGGCTTGATTAAGCCAGTAACTTTTAAAAATTTGTGATCTGATGGATATTTTAGATATACATGGAAAACAAATCCGCGAAGGATTACGTGTAAAATATACTGGAACTCATACAATTGGCAAAGTAAATGAAATTCTAATTAAAAATGGGGCTGCATGGATAAAGCTAGATTCAAATGGTCTTTATTATAGAAGTGATTATGTTGAGGTTATAGAAGGTAAAAATGGTTATATTAAGCCAAAAAAATTAAACAGTACAAAATCAAAATCTGAAAAATTTGATATTGAAATTCCTGTTGAGATATCTGATTCTACTGATGGGCCTGGTGTTGGCGGCGGATAATTATTATTTAATTACTGGAATGCCTAGAATTTTATTTTCACCTTTAAAAACAGCTTTTGCAATTTGGGCACTTCCAATAGATCCAGATCTTTCTCCAATTTTATAAACTGGAGCAATACATTCAATTTCTTTTTTAATTGCATTGAAAATATCAATAGGTTCTTCCATTGAGCCAATAGAACCGGTTAAGACAATTCCATCAATTCTTTTGCTTATTCCGGCGAGTCCATATATTTCCATGACTATTGTCATGATCATTGTATCAATTGCAAGTTTAGCGTCTTTATCATCTGCTAAATAATTTTCAATAATTTTATTTTTCATTTCGCTAACTTTTTCATGCACATCAGCAATTTTTACAGCCCCAGCTCTTGAAAAGCATTCATTGGCAGTTTTAAGACCATCATCTATATCTCTAAGCATTTCTAGATCAAGTGGGCCATGCATTATGCCCATTGCACCGACGCAAGCATCCATAGCGCCCTTAATTTCACCATTTTCAATTAGCATGCTCACTGAATTTGAACTGATATCTGAAACAATCATGTTTTGAAATCCAGTTTCTAAGAATGCATTGTAACATATACTTACTTTTTCAGAGCTTGCATGGTGGGAATATGCTGCTTTAAACCTTTCATCAAGACAGGGTGTTGTTTTATGAATTCCAGGTATTACAACTGTTGGAATGCCTGAATTTTCTATTTCATCGTAAACTGCTGTTCCCCCGCCAGTTACCTTTCCAGCGCCTTCCATTGAAAGAATTCCTCTGTCAATAACCTTTTTTATTGGGGTCACAGCTTCAAGGGCATCGCCCATTGCGTAAGTTATGGCCATAAGGTCAATAGAATCAAGATCAATTCTTTTTGAAAGTTCTTCTATTGCTGAAACTTTCCCTGAAGAACAATCTTCCCTTGAAATTTTAAAATGAGTTACTTTATCGTCCAGGATACTGAATGAGACTCCAGTTGTCCCGTGATCCATTCCAATAAATACCATGGATTCACCTTTATGCTTAAAAAATTAATAAAAATTTAAAAAGAAAAAAAGTTTATTTTTGTAATCCGCAGAGTTTTCTTAGCTTTGTACCAACTTCTTCAATTTGAAGTTCAGATTCCATTTCTCTGGTTCTGTTAAGACTTGGTGCTCCTGCCTGGTTTTCAAGAGTCCATTCTTTGGTGAATTCGCCCTTCTGGATTTCTTTTAAAATCTCTTTCATGGCTTTTCTGGATTCGTCAGTAATTACTCTTTCTCTTCTTGTTAATCCGCCGAATTCTGCAGTGTTACTCACGTTATCCCACATTCCGGCAAATCCTTTTTGATATATGAGGTCAACTATGAGTTTTAACTCGTGGCATGTTTCAAAGTAAGCAATTTCTGGTTGATATCCAGCTTCAACGAGGGTTTCAAAACCAGCTTTAATTAATTCTGTTGCTCCTCCACAAAGTACTGCCTGTTCACCGAATAAATCAGTTTCAGTTTCTTCTTTGAAGGTTGTTTCAAGAACTCCCGCTCTGGTAAGACCTGATCCTTTAGCCATTGCAAGAACTATATCTTTTGCGTTTCCAGTGAAGTCCTGTTCAACAGCAACAAGTCCTGGAACCCCAAATCCTCCTTCATACTCTCTTCTAACTGTTGCACCAGGTGCTTTTGGCGCTACCATAGCTACATTAACGTTTTTCGGAGGTTTAATGTAACCGTAGTGGATATTGTATCCGTGGGAGAATGTTAAGGTATCTCCTTCTTTTAAGTTTTCTTTGATTGAATTTTCATATACTGTGCCCTGGATTTCATCAGGGATTAATATGTGTATAACATCAGCTTTTTTAGCTGCTTCTTCTACTGTTGCAACTTGTAATCCATGACTTTCTGCTTCTTTCCATGATGAACTTCCTTCTCTAAGTCCAACTACAACATTTAATCCACTTTCGGACATGTTTCTTGATTGGGCCATCCCCTGGCTTCCGTAACCTATAACTGCGATTGTTTTATCCTTTAAAACGTTTAAATCTACGTCTTTTTCATAATGTATGTTCATAAAATTCCTCCTAATAACGTTTAAATTTGGGTAAATTTACCAATGAGGGGTATAAATTAACTCTGTTGAATTATTTCTTTGGTTGATTTATAAATTTTATTATATATGATCTAAAAATTCATTAAAAATTCGATAAATAAAAAATAAGGGATTAAATAGTTTTAATACCTCTTGACATAGCTGTAATTCCGGTTCTTGCAATTTCTTTTATTCCAAAGACTTTAACAAGATCAATAAGAGCATCTATTTTGTCTGATTCACCAGTAATTTCTACAGTTAATGTTTCAGGGCTTACATCTATTATTCTACCTCTGAATATATTAATATACTGAATTACTTCAGATCTAACCTTTTCTGTTGGTGTATGAACCTTAATCAGACAAAGCTCTCTTTTAACAGTTTTTTCAGGTTCAAGATCCCTTACTTTAATGACTTCTATTAACTTATTTAACTGTTTTGTAATCTGTTCCAGGACTTTTCCATCGCCTTTAGAAATTATTGTCATTCGGGCAATTCCTTCCTGCTCAGAAGTTCCAACAGTAATGCTTTCAATGTTAAATCCTCTTCTTGTAAATAGTCCTGCCACTCTTTGTAGGACACCAGGCTTATGAAGTACCAGTGCACTTATTATATGTGTTTGCTGATCATCCATTTTAATCACCGGTCCTCTCATCTTCTTCAGGATAAATTACTCCTTCCATGGCCTCAACTTTATATTCTCCAACCATTTCTGTGAGACTGCATCCTGGAGGTACCATTGGGAGAATTTCTTCAGGATCAATTATAACATCAATTAGTGTTGGCTCTCCGGAGTTTATCGCATTTTTAAGTGTTTCGCGCATTTCTCCTGGCTTTTCAACACGTTCAGCATTTACTCCAAATGCCTCTGCAAGCTTAACAAAGTCAGGAACTTCTCCTAAGTGAGTATGTGAGAATCTCTTTTCATAAAAGAGGTTTTGCCATTGTGCAACCATTCCTAGATATCTGTTATCTAAAACACAGACTACCATAGGGATATCGTACTCTTTTATAGTTGCAAGATCCTGACAAACCATTAAGAATCCGCCATCACCACAAACAGCAACAACATCGCTTTCAGGCTTTGCCAGTTTAGCACCCATTGCTGCCGGGAATCCGAATCCCATTGTTCCAAGTCCTCCTGAAGATATGAAAGTTCTTGGTTTTCTGGAAAGATAATAGTGAGCCATCCACATTTGATTTTGACCTACATCTGTGGTAATGATGGTATCTTCATCAACAGCTTCCATTATTTCTTTCATAATCTGCTGTGGTTTTAAAGGAATATCGTCAAAGGATGTTTTAGGAATGCTTGACATTTTAAACTTTTTAAGATGATTTGCCCATTCTCCATTTTTTAAAGTTGCCCTGGATTGAGAAACAGCTTTAACTAGATTTGAAAGAATGATTTTAGCGTCACCAACAATTGGAATTTCAACATCAACGTTTTTCCCGATTTCTGCAGGGTCGATATCAATATGAATTATTTTGGCATTCTTTGCAAATTCATCTACTTTTCCAGTTGTTCTATCTGAGAATCTGCATCCAACAGCTATTAGGCAGTCACAATCATCGACTGCAAAGTTAGCAGGTCTTCGTCCATGCATTCCAAGCATACCAAGAGCAAGGTCGTGATCTTCAGGGAAGCAACCTTTACCTAGAAGAGTGGTAGTTACTGGAGCATTTATAAGCTCTGAAAGTTCTAAAAGTTCTTTTGATGATCCTGATAGGATTACTCCACCACCTGCAAGTATAACTGGTTTTTTAGAGTTTTGAATTAAGCTTGCCGCTCTTTTAATCTGTAATGGATGCCCTTTTTGAGTTGGTTTGTAACCAGGTAAATTAATTTTAATATCTTCATTAAATTCTAATTCCTGCTCCTGGGCATCTTTTGTTAAATCGATAACTACAGGCCCTGGTCTTCCAGTTCCTGCAATGTAAAATGATGATTTGATAGTTTCAGGTATTTCTTCAGCTGTTAATGGCTGAAAATTGTGTTTTGTAATAGGCATGGTCATTCCAATGGTGTCCACTTCCTGGAATGCATCATTTCCAATTAACCAGGATGGTACCTGACCTGCAATGGCCACAATAGGCGAAGAGTCCATGTAAGCTGTTGCAATTCCGGTTACCAAATTTGTAGCTCCTGGACCGGATGTTGAAATACATACGCCTACTTTTCCTGATGCTCTCGCGTATCCGTCTGCAGCGTGGGCTGCACACTGTTCATGTCTTACTAAAATGTGTCTTAAGTCAGAATCGTAAATCATATCGTATAAAGGAAGAACCTGTCCTCCAGGATATCCAAATACAACGTCTACTCCCTGATCTTTAAGTGATTTAATTAGCGCTTCGCCGCCTCTCATAAAAACACCTTGATCTTACTTTCTCCTATTTTTCTTTATTAATTAGAATAATTTAGTATCTATTTACTTAGAATATATATTGATTGGTGGCACACTTAAAATCATATAATAAAAAACAAATATTTCAAAATAAAATTAAATTATATCAATCTACAATTTTTACATTTTTAAGGAGGATTCATATGAAAATACTTGTAGTAGGAACTGGGGCGAGGGAAAATGCAATTTGTAAGGCAATTGATGGAAACGCCGAATTATATTCAATAATGAGCAATAAAAATCCGGGAATAGCCCGGATGTCTAAATATCAGATTGCAAATGAAAATGATATTGAAAAGGTTAAAAAATTTGCATCAGATAACAATATTGATATTGCAGTAATTGGGCCAGAAGCGCCTCTTGAGAAAGGTATAGTTGATGCATTAGAAGAAATTGGTGTTGGATGCGTGGGCCCTACCATGGAAGCTGCTAAAATTGAAACAGATAAAGTTTTCATGAGAAATCTATTTGAAAATTATAAAATTGATGGTTCTCTTGTTTATAAAGTGTTTGATAATTATGAAGATATCAGTGATTTCATCGATGATTTCGGAAAAGACCTTGTAATTAAACCTGTGGGTCTAACTGGTGGAAAAGGCGTTAAAATTATGGGCGAACAATTAAAAGACGCTGAAGAAGCTAAACAATACTCTAAAGAAATAATAGAAACTAAAATGAGCGGACATACTCATGTAGTTATTGAGGAAAGAGCTATTGGTGAAGAATTTACGGTTCAGGCGTTTGTCGATGGTAAAAATATTGCTCCTATGCCTGCTGTTCAGGATCATCCTTATGCTTTTGAAGGCGATGAAGGGCCTATAACTGGAGGAATGGGATCTTACTCTGATAAAGGAGGATTACTTCCATTTTTAGATCAAAATGATTATGATAAATCTGTTAAGATAATGGAAGATACAGTGAAGGCTATTAATAAAGAAGTTGGGCCTTACAGAGGATTTTTATATGGACAGTTTATGCTGTGCAGTGATGGGCCAAAATTAATTGAGTATAATGCTAGATTTGGGGATCCTGAATCAATGAATGTTTTAGAGCTTTTGGAAACTAATTTTGTGGATATTTGTCATGGTATAGTTGATGGAAATCTTAAAGGAGCAAAATTTGCAGATAAAGCTACTGTTTGTAAGTATATTGTTCCAGAGGGATATCCTGGAAGCGCAGTTCCAAATCAGGTTATTGATGTTGATGAAAATAAGATAAATAAATTAGGAGCACAGGTTTATTACGCTGCTGTTAATGAAAAGGATGGTAAAGTATATTCATCTTCTTCAAGGGCTTTAGGAATTGTTTCAGTAGGTGAAACAATTGAAGAGGCCGAAAAAATTTGTGAAGATGCCACAAAATATGTAAAGGGCGATGTATATCACAGAAGGGATGTTGGAACATCTGATCTTATACAAAAAAGGGTTAATCACATGGAAGAATTAAAAAAATAAATCTTCCATTATATATATTACATATTATAGCTTAAAATCTACAACAATGTCAAATTAATGAGATAATCAGAGTAATATCTAAACAGAATAATTATTTTTTTATTAAATTTTATGGAAAAATAGATATAGTATGTTTTGATATATCTTCTTTTTTAATATAATCCATTTTTGGAGTGAAATAATGAAACATCTTTTATCCATGGAAGACGCCCGTGATCATGTAGATGAAATATTGGATCTTGCAGGCAAATTTAAAAGGAAGGAAATCCCTGGAGAACCTCTTGCTAAAAAAACATTAGCTATGGTCTTTCAGAAGTCATCAACAAGAACAAGAATCTCATTTGAAGTTGGAATGTACCAGCTTGGCGGAAATGCGCTGTATTTATCCACAAATGACCTTCAAATAGGTCGAGGTGAACCTATAGAAGATACTGCAAAAGTAATGAGCAGATATGTTGATGGTGTTATGATCAGGGCAAAGGAGCATAAAGATGTATTAAAACTCGCTAAATGTTCAGATATACCTGTTATTAATGGACTTACAAACTTAGAACATCCTTGTCAGGCATTTGCCGATCTTTTAACTATAAAAGAGGCAAAAAATAGTTTTAATGTTAAATTAGCTTATATTGGTGATGGAAATAACGTTTGCAATTCCCTACTTCTTGCATCTGCTTTTGTTGGTATGGATATGAATGTTGTATGCCCTCCCGGTTATGAACCTGATGCAGAAATATTTAAGAAGGCAAAAGAATATGCCAAAGGCACTGGATCTAAACTAGAAATAATAAATGATGCTAAAGAAGGTGTTGAAGGGGCAGATATTGTTTATACTGATGTATGGGTTAGTATGGGCGATGAAGATGAGGCTTCAAAACGAATTAAAGATTTATCCAGTTATCAAGTTAATCAGGACCTTATGAATAATGCAAATGATGATGCTATCATAATGCATTGTTTACCTGCCATCAGGGGACAGGAAATAACCGCAGAAGCGATTAAATCAAATCAATCTGCAATATTTGATCAAGCAGAAAATAGATTACATGCTCAAAAAGCAGTTCTATATAAGCTTCTTTATTAAAATTTTAACTAATTTTAAACAGAATATACTTTTTGAAAATTAAAGTTTAATTTTAGCCTAAAATATTTTTTATTTTTATTTAATTATTAATATTATGAAATGTTTTTTATTTTTTGTTTAAGGTAACGAAAATACAATCTTTTTTTAATTTTTTCATATTTAATTCTCAATCATATTGAATATACGTATTATTATTTTTAGGGCTTATAGGCCATGATTTTTATTAAAAAAAATCGAAATAATTAAATAATCATTTATAAATAAATTTGTTCATGGCTCATGGAACAGAAAAAAAAATAATGGACGCTGCACTAAAAGAATTTGCAGAAAAAGGATACGCGGGTGCAAAGACAAAAGCTATAGCTGATAGATCTGGTTTAAGCGAAATGACTTTATTTAGAAGATTCAAAACAAAAAGAAATCTCTTTAACCAGGTTTTATTGAAGAATCAGAATAAGGTGGTAAATGATTTTAATTTGATTTTTAAAGGTGAAATTAAAAGTTCAGATGATTTTTTTAAAACAATGGTTAAATTGTTATTAAATATGACTGAAGATAATTTTGATTTTGTAAGTGTTATTGTTTTAGAAAGACAAAGTATATCTGGAGATATTATCGCTGATTTAATGACATATCTTACGGAAGTCATGGATAAAACGTTTCCTGATACTAAAATAGACTCTAAAGTGTATGTTTTTAATGTTTTATCATTTGTTTACTTCATGGTTCTGGATAAACGTAAAGATCGAAATTTTGTTGATCATGAAGATGCAATTGAAAAATTTATTGAGTACTCAACCAAATGTCTTAAATTATGAGTATTTAGAATCCAAAACTTCTTTAATTTTACTATTATTTACTATTAGTCAAATAAAAAACTTTTAATTATCATAAAGATTTCATTAACAAGTTTATATCATTTTAATGGATTTATGGGCTATTAACTTAATTATTACACTTATTTTTTTTATAATTTTTATCTATAAGTTAGTACTACCTACTTTACGGTCATTAGGCTATTATTAGCATTCCATTTACGAGATATAACATAATGTTTAAATATAGCAAGTATTAAACCAATTATTACTGTTAATTTATGAAGAAAAAATCATAAATTTGTGTATATTAGTGATATATAACAAAAGGGGTTGGGAAATAATTGAAAAATAAAAATAAGGAAGTGATATTATTTCCCAAGAAACAAAAGAGATTATAATGGGTGCTGCCCTAAAAATATTTGCAGAAGAAGGCTATGTTGGAGCTAAAACCAGAATTATTGCTAAAGAAGCAGGTTTTAGTGAAATGACGCTTTTTAGAAAATTTAAAAGCAAAGAAAACCTTTTTGATACAATTTTAATGGAAAAAAAAGGTTACTTAATGAATGAGGCAAATACTATTTTTAGTTCTAATAACAGTGAAAACCCTGAAGAATCATTTAGACTTTTAATCCAACACCTCTATAATTTAATTGAAGAAAATTTCCCCTACATCAGTTTATATATTAATGAAAGGCGCAGAGTATCAGAAAATATACTGGATGAATTAGTTATTTATTTAAGCCGTCAAATTGAATTTAAATTCCATGATTGTAATGTAAACACCAAAGTTTTTGCTTTTAGTATCCTTTCATTCCTTTATCATCTTGTTTTTGATCAATATAAGGATTATTCATTTATGGACCATACAGAGGCCATAAATGAATTTACTGACAAATGTATTGTTATTTTAACGTCTTAAATCATTTTTAATTTTTTTTTACATGGAAACTGGTGCATTTATCCCCATGAGTTTAAGACAGTTTTTAATAGTTATCCTTGATTTATCAACAATTAATAAACGTTCTTCTTCTTCATCAGCACCTATTACTGGAACAGACTTATAGAACCTGTTAAAAGCACCAGCAAGATCCATCGCATATTGTGCTATAGGATGAACTCTTCTTATTTTGGCAGATTCTTCAATTACTGTGGTGAATTTTGAAAGAAGTTTAATAAGCTCAATTTCAAACTGTTCATCTCCTTTAAAATTTTCTAAATCAACATTTTGAGGATTAAAATCAGCTTTTTCCAGTAATTTACATGCCCTCGCATGAGCATATTGAATTGAAGCACAACCACGTTCAAAACTAAGCGCATCATCCCATTTAAATACTATATGTTTTTCAGGGGATAACTTGGCAATGAAATATCTTATCGCGCCAATACCTATGTCTTCAGCGATTAATCTGGCAGATATATCATCTAAATCGACTCTTCTTTTTTTAATTTCATCTAAAGCACGATTTATAGCTTCATCCATTAAATCATCAACTGAAATGAACACGCCTCTTCTTGTAGACATAGAGCCTTCGGGAAGTGTTATGAATTCATAAAATATAACTTCTGGCTTTTTCCCACCTAATAACTCCAGGGCTATACTTATCTGGTCAACAGCAAGTTTATGATCTGAACCTAGAATATCTATCATTTCGTCGGAGTTATCTGACTTTTCGAGGTGATATGCAAGGTCTCTTGTAGAATAAAGGGAAGTTCCATCGGATCTTGTAAGTATAAGCTCTTTTTCGATTCCGTAATCTTCAAGCGGAAGATATAGAACATCATTTCTTTTGGTGTATTTACTCAATTTATTTATAATATCATTAACTGCATTATTTCTAATGAATTTGCTTTCCCAGACAAATGAGTCGTGATAAATATTTAAATTATTTAAAGTGGATTCAATTCCCGCTACACATTTCTCTACAACACCCTTAAAGAGTTCTGCCAATTTTTCGTCGCTTCCACTTTCATATATTTTTAAAAGAGCACTGATTTCATCTTTAAGGTTTTCATCAGCCCTTAATTTTTCATTGGCATAGAAATAAATCTTACCGATAATATCATCTTTTTTATTGATACTGTCATCATCGTATTTCTTTAATAGATCTAAACAATCCAAAATATAGTCCTGATTATCCCTTAAATATTTGGATGAATTAGATTTATCCTTAAAAAGCTCTTTAATTTCAGTGTAAGAATTTATAAATTCAGTTAAAGTACTATATACATTTTCACGTGGAATGTAAGAATATGAAGCGTCATTTTCTAAGTAATTTATAATTTTATTATAAGTAGTTGAAAATTCGTCAGAATTAAAAACTGTATTATACTTTTTAATCATTAAACAGTAGGTTATTAAATCAGCTTCCAGAGTTGAAAATCCCCACACAATTATTGCAATTTGCCGGCCCATATCATTAACATAATATTGAGTTTCCACATCATAACCTGCAGATCGAAGTATACGTGTTAAGGAATCTCCTATTATTGCATTTCTAACATGTCCAATGTGTAATGGCCCATTAGGATTTGCTGAAGTGTGTTCCAGGATCACCTTTTTATTTTTAGTTTCTAATTCTCCATAATCATCATTAATTGATTCTAAAGCCTTTTTTGAAAAGTTATCATAATTAATAAAGAAATTGATGTAAGGGCCTTTCATTTCAACTGATTTAAAAAGATCTGAAATCTTTATAACATTTAATATTTCCTTTGCTATTTCAATTGGGGGTTTTTTTGCTACCTTTGCAAGTTGAAATGCTATGGTAGATGCAAGGTCTCCCATATCTGGATTTGGAGGCTCTTCTACTTTAATTTCTTCTGGAATTTCATAATCAAGTGATTCAATGGAATTTTTAAGTGATTTAATTGCTTCTTTTTCTAGGACTCTATACATAAATACACCATGCAGTCGTTTAACTTAATTTTATTATATCAAATTAATTGGAATTTAAAAAATAATTTAGATATATTAATTAAAATTTTCTTTCTAATATATATTTTATAGAATTAAAGGTATGCTAAAATTAAAAAGTGGATGGATTTATTCCATCATTAATTTTATAATCCTCTTATCCAAAGTGTTATGTAACCAATTTTAGGAATAACTACTGGAGCTTGACCTGCTGTACTTTCCCATGGATAATTATAAACTTTTGAGATAATCTGGCTTGGTTTCACGGGTGCAGGGTCAGGAGAGGGATTATTATCTCCTTTAATGGTATAAACCGTTCCTGAAGGCGTTTCTGTTTTTGCAATAATTCTATGAATTACAGGCTGTGGAAACCATGTGGCTTTATAAACTACTATATCTCCAACCTGTAAGTTATTTTCATCGGGATTGGTATCAATTATTACTATATCTCCTCTATAGAGGACGGGTTCCATACTTCCAGATACAACAACATTCATGTGGGATGCTAAAACAATTCCAATGAGTATAATTATGATATATGTTGCAATTTCTTTAATTTCCACATTTTCACCTGGGCTTTTATAACATTAGTATGACTATAAAAAGGTTAATAAATTTATCTTAAAATAGCTCCCTTATCTGCTGAACTTGCAAGTTTTTGATATCTCGAAAGCCAACCCTTAATTTTTTTCTCAGGCATTTTTATATTTTCAAGGCGCTTGTTTATTTCATCGTCTGTTAGATCAACATTTAGGGTCCGTGCTTTCATATCAATTCTAACAATATCTCCATCTTTTAAAGCAGCTATAGGCCCTTTAGCCATCGCTTCAGGAGATACATGCCCTATACATGGCCCTCTTGTTCCTCCTGAAAACCTTCCATCAGTTATAAGTGCTACAGATTTAATTCCCATTCCAGATATTGCAGAAGTCGGATTCAGCATCTCACGCATTCCGGGGCCTCCTTTAGGTCCTTCGTATCTTATTACGATTACGTTTCCTTCTTCTATTTTATTGTTGAATATTGCAGTGACAGATTCTTCTTCACTATCAAAAACTTTTGCAGGACCTACATGTATTTTCATCTCATCTTCAACCGCTGCTACTTTAACTACAGAACCTCTTGGAGCTAAATTACCTTTTAATATAGCAATTCCTCCTTCTTTATCTATTGGATTATCCAGAGGTCTTATAACGTCTTCATTCCTGACTTTTGCATCTTTAATATTATCTTTAAGGGATTTCCCAGTACAAGTAATTGTATTTGGATTTATTTTACCTTCAATAACCTTTAAAACGGCAGGTAATCCTCCTGCACGGTCTAAATCCATCATAGTGTGGGTTCCAGCAGGGGCTAATTTGGAGATATGAGGTATTTTTTTACTGAACTCATCAAATGTATCAAGAGATATATTTACGCCTTTATCTTCAAGTTCGCTTGCTATAGCTGGAATATGTAATGTTGTGTTTGTAGATCCTCCAAGTGCAAGATCAACTGCTATAGCATTTTCAAATGCTTCCTGAGTCATTATTTGGGATGGTGTGATATTTTTATCCAGTAATTCTATTATCTTAGCTCCTGATTCCCGCGCAATTCTCATTTTCTTTGCATCTACTGCATGAGCTGTTGCGCAGTATGGTAAACTCATTCCCAGTGTTTCAGTTACACAAGCCATAGTATTGGCTGTAAAAAGTCCAGAACAGGAACCAGCGCCGGGACAAGCACATCTTTCAAGTTCATCTAAATCTTCCATGGTCATTTTCCCAGAAGAAACAGCTCCAACACCTTCATAAACACTTATTAAGTCCACGGGCTCTCCTTTAAACTTTCCTGGTTTCATTGGCCCTCCTGTAACAAAAATACAGGGTATATCGAGCCTTGCTGCTGCCATCAACATTCCAGGAACTACTTTATCGCAGCTAGGAATCAAAACGAGGGCATCAAACTTATGTGCCTGGGCCATACTTTCAACAGTATCTGCAACTATCTCCCTTGATGCCAGGGAATAGCGCATTCCATCGTGATTCATGGCAATACCATCACAAATAGCCATGGTATTAAATTCAAAAGGTACTCCTCCAGCCTGACTTATTCCTAATTTAACAGCTTCTGCAACATCATTTAAATGAATATGTCCTGGAACAATTTCTGTAAAACTGTTTACAACACCTATAAATGGTTTGTCCATTTCCTGGTCAGTTACGCCGCATGCCCTAAGCAAAGACCTGTGGGGAGCTCTTTGCAGCCCTTTCTTAATTGAATCACTTCTCATAGGTTCACCTTAAAAATATTTTGAATAATGAATTCTTTGATCTTTAAAATAATATTCAATTTTCTCGATTTCTACATTATTTTAGAATAATTTAGTTTATAATGTAACATAATTTATTTTTTGTATTATATAATATATGTTAAATTTATATTAGATAATTGTAAATTTATTTTATTTTAAACAATGAAAATGGTTATTATTAAGTTATATTAACAAATTGAAAGCTTTTTTGTATAATGTTGTTTAATGTTTCATTCCTTTCAAGTAGGAACTTAGGTATACTCCTTAATTATTTAAGTTTATAAAAATAAAATTAAATCATGGATATTAGTATTATTTTGAAATTTCTAATCTCTTTTGCAATAGGTGCACTTATAGGAATTGAAAGAGAACGAAAACAGTCTAAAATAAAAGAATTTGCAGGAATAAGAACTTTCATGCTCATCGCTGTTTTTGGAACTTCTTCCGCGTTTTTGTCAACTTTTTATCCTAATTTTATAATAATCGCTTTTTTGGGTCTTGTTGCAATGGTGGGATTAAGTTATATTCAAACAACTCGTGAAAATGGGGATATTGGGATTACTACTGAAGTCACAGCACTTTTAACTTTTATTTTAGGGGCTTTATGCTTCACTGATGAAGGATTACAGATTGTTCCAATTCTTGCAATAATAATAACCACTTTACTTGCAGTTAAACCATATTTACACAAATTTGCAAGGAGAATAAGTCAAAAAGAAATTAATAATACCTTAAAATTTCTTATAATTGCTTTTGTAATACTCCCTTTGCTTCCTGATCAAACATTTGGCCCACTCGATGTTTTTAACCCTTATCAGATCTGGTTAATAGTGGTATTCATTTCTGGAATAAGTTTTGCGGGCTATATATTAATGAAATTCATCGGTCCTGAGAAGGGAATAAGTGCAACTGGAATTATTGGTGGTCTTGTTTCGAGTACAGCAGTTGTAACGGCCATGGCAGCAAGAGTTAAAGAATCTGATTTTTTAATACGAGCAGCAGTTTTTGCAGCTGTGGTTGCAAGTTCAATGATGTTTTTAAGAGTTTTACTTGAAGTAGCAGTAATTAATCCCGACTTAATAGGACTTGTTGCAGCTCCAATGTTAAGCATGGGAATATTAGGAATTTTATTGGGATTAGTAGCTTGGAAAGCAACAAAAGTAAGGGAAGTAGGTGAAGATCTTAAACTTAAAAACCCTTTCTCACTTAGGCCTGCTTTAATATTTGGTTTATTATTTATAGGAATTTTATTTGCATCTAAAATTGCTGAAATTTATTTTGGAAACAGCGGACTTTATATTACAAGCATTATATCTGGAGTTGCGGATGTGGATGCCATAACGATAAGTATGGCGCTCCTTGCAAGGGACACTATTTCTCCTGATGTAGCAGTGACTGCAATAACACTTGCAGCAATTTCAAATACAATTGTAAAGTTTTTGATAGCCCTTTTCTTTGGAACAAGGAAATTTGGATATATAATAGGCGCAATTTTTGCTATTATAATAATTGCGGGAATATCTGCGGTTCTTTTAATCTAAAATAGTTTAATCTGAATATTATTAATAACTAAAATTTACAAAATAAAAACTTAAATAGTAAAGACTTTAAAATTTTAAGAGTAATTATTATATATAATTATTTTATGGAGAAAAATATTCTAATTATTTGGATTCTACTTATCTAAACTTTTTAAAATTACAGGTGATAAAATGCGGATACTTTTGATTCACTCTGATTATTTAAGGTACAAAACAAAAAATAAAACTAAAATAGCGGAAGAAATTGGGGAAGAAAAGAAGGGCGGGGAATTTGAAAATGCCCTGGTAGTTTTTACAGCAGTAGAGAAAGAAGACGAAATGAACCCTTCAGAAATTGTAGAAAATGCTGTTTCCGAAGTAATTAATGTTTCAGCTCAGGTTAAACCTGATAATGTAATAATTTATCCTTATGCTCATTTAAGCTCCTCTTTAGGTTCTCCTAAGCTTGCAAAAGAAATATTAAAGGATATGGAATCAAGTTTAAAGGAAAAAGATATGAATGTTTCCAGAATTCCATTTGGATGGTACAAGTCATTTGAATTATCATGTAAAGGACATCCATTATCTGAATTATCAAGAACAATCACAGTTAAACCTAAAGAAGAGGAAAAGAAAGAGGAAGAACCTTCAAAATGGTACATATTAAATGTAGGGGAACTTTTAGACATAGAAACTTTTAAATTTGATAATGAAGACCTCAGAAAACTTGCTGATTATGAACTTGGTAAATTACAGTCTACTGGAGAGGAACCACCACACGTAAGGCTCATGAAGGAAAAAGGACTTGCTGATTACGAACCTTCAGCAGATATAGGACATTTACGCTGGTATCCAAAGGGCAGATTAGTAAGGGATCTTCTTTCAGATTATGTTTACAACCTCGTAACTGAATACGGCGCCATGCCTGTTGAAACTCCGATAATGTATGATCTGGCCGACGATGCTATAAGGACACACGCTGAGAAATTTGGCGAAAGACAGTACAGAATGGGTACTAAAAAAGAGCTTATGCTAAGATTTGCATGCTGTTTTGGAGCTTTCAGATTACTTTCAGATTCATTTTTAACCTGGAAAAATCTTCCAGTTGGAGTTTACGAACTTTCAACCTATAGTTTTAGATTAGAAAAAAGAGGTGAAGTAGTGGGGCTTAAAAGGCTCCGAGGATTTACTATGCCTGATTTCCACTCAGTATGTGCAGATATCCCACAATCTATGGAAGAATTTGACAGACAAATTGATATGTGCATGCAGACTGGAGAAGACTTTAATGTAAACTATGAAGCTATTTTTAGGGCAACAGCAGACTTCTATGAAGAAAATAAAGAATGGGTACATAGCGCAGCCGCAAAAATGGGTAAACCTGTACTTCTTGAAATTTTACCAAGACGTAAACATTACTGGATTGCTAAAATGGACTTTGCAGCCATTGATTACCTTGGAAGACCTATTGAAAACCCAACAATTCAAATAGATGTTGAAAGTGCTGAAAGATTTAATATCACTTACATGAATGAAAATGAAGAGGAAGAATACCCTATAATTATCCACTGCAGCCCAACAGGAAGTATAGAGCGAGTTATAGGTAGTTTACTAGAAAAAACAGCCATTGAACTTAAAGAAAACCCAAAAACACTTCCAATGCTGCCAGTATGGCTTTCACCAACTCAAGTAAGAATTATTCCAATTGCAGAAAGGCATCTTGAAAAATCAATGAACCTGGCTAAGACATTCAAAGAAAATAACATTAGAGTGGATGTAGATGAACGTCATGAAACAGTAGGTAAAAAAATAAGGAATGCTGGGAAAGATTGGGTACCTTATACCATTGTTATTGGGGATAATGAACTTGAAAGCGATAAATTTACAGTTAATGTCCGTGAAAATAATGAAAAAGCATTAATGGATGAAGAAGATTTAATTAATGAAATTAAGGAAAATGTAGATTCCATGCCTTTCAGGCAACTTCCACTTCCTTTAAACCTATCTAAAAGAGTTAATTTTTAAATTAACTCAATTTTTTAATTTTATTCAAAATTAATTTATTTAAACGGCGAATTTTTCATATCTCGTCCGGTATCTACTTTTCTCATTTCAATTTGTGTACGTTCATCAGCTACACCATCAGGATTTGTTTCTACTGCTGATTGAAATTGTATAACTGCATCGCGTGTTTTTTCGCCAAAAATACCATCTTCAGGTCCAGAGTCATATCCATGTTCATTTAACCAGTTTTGGACTTTCTTTACACCTACTCCACTATCTCCTTTTTTAAATATCATTGTAAACTTCACTCTCCTTAATTTATTAGTAATATTTTATTGATTAAATTTAATATAATTTTGGAATTTTAGAAGTAATAATTTAGACAAAATATTTTAACAAAAATTAGTCTATATTTGAAGTCAAAAGGGAATAATTATTTGAAATTGGTCTGTTTTTCTTAATATTTCATTAATTCAGGAAAAATAATACTAAATACTAATTTTTAACTATTGTTTTAGAAAATAAAACTAATTTATTTCGCTATATCAAGTATTATTTAGAAAACTATAAAAATTATAAGTTATAACTTAAAATTTAGAAGTAAATTGGAGGTTATTAAAAATTCTTTGAATTTTTGTAATCCCCCAAAATATTGAAAATAATTTTAGAGGACGCTCAATATGGCAGAAATAATTGCAATCTTGAATCAGAAGGGAGGCTGTGGAAAAACTACCTCAGCAGTAAATCTTTCAACCGCACTGGCTATAAATAATCGTAAGGTTTTGCTTGTAGACATAGATCCTCAAGGTAATGCCACTACAAGCTTTGGAATTGAAAAGAATAAGCTTGAAAAAACAATATATACAACTTTAACTGGGAAAAGTTCCGTTAGAGATGCTATAATACCAACGGGAATTGAAGGTCTGGATATCGTTCCCAGTAATATATCTTTAAGTGGAGCTGAAATTGAGTTAAGCGGAGAGATAGGATTTCACTCCATATTAAAAGAAAAGTTATCTCCTGTTAACAGTTATTATGACTATATTTTTATAGATGTCCCTCCATCATTAGGTGTTTTGACTATAAACTCTCTGGTAGCTTCAGATAGTGTTATTATCCCAATACAAGCTGAATTTTATGCACTCGAAGGAATGGCAGACTTGATAGAAGCAATGGAGCTTGTTTCAAATAGACTTAACAGCCCTTCAAAAATTAAAGGAATACTTCTTACATTATATGATTCCAGAACCCGTCTTGGAAGAGATGTTTATGACAATGTAGTTAATTATTTTGGAGATAAAGAAAATATCTTTAAAACAACAATACCTCGTAATGTGAAGCTTGCAGAAGCACCGAGCCATGCAAAGCCATGTATTCTTTATGATGAAGAATGCAGAGGTACTTTAGCCTATATGGATTTAGCTGATGAAATTTTAAGAATGGAGGGATAATATGGCTAATGAGAAAAACCAGGGCGGAGCTTTAGGAAAAGGGCTTGATGCTTTAATAAGTAAAAAGTACGTTGCCGAAGAAGATTCTCAAACGGATTTCCCAGATGAAAAGTTTGATGAAATAGAAGCAGCTAATAAAGCAATGCTTTTAAATGAAGAAATTGTTGAAGGAATCCTTATTGAAATTAAGAAAAATCCACGTATATCTTTATGGTCTGCAAAATCTGCAGCAGTTTTAAGATACTTACGTAAAACTGAGCCTGAATTTAGTATATCAAATGAAGCTTCTATTTTAATTGAAGAAGCAGTAAAAGAAAAATATCCTGAAATTTGGGCTTTATTTGAAGAACATCTTTAATTTTATATTTTTAAAAATTAAGTCCCCAAATAGTAGCATTTTCAAAAAAACTAAATTTGGGGAACATAAATTTTTTTTATTGCCAAGAAAACTGAACTTGAAATTTAGTTTTTTGGCAAGATTTGAAGATCATTTTATCTTATTCTTTATAACTTATAAATAATTAGTTATAACTTCAAAGTTACAACTTATAAGTTATAATTTATAATTAAAAACTGATAAGATATAACTTATTAGATATAACATCTAACTTAAAACTAAGAAGATATAAGATATAACTTATAAATAATCACAATTAAAATAAAGTACTTTGATAGGATTGATTAAGCTTAATAAAGGGCTCTGCACGATTTATAGCAACTCCAAGTCTTTTGAGCTCTTCTAATTTGTTAATTTTACCGCCATGTTTCCTTATGGTAATTATTCGCTTTGCTGAAATCTTTCCAATACCAGGAACTCTTATTAATTCATCAAATGAAGATTCATTTATGTCTACAGGGAACTGATCTCTGTTATTTAAAGCAAAGGAATATTTTGGATCCATATCAGTTTCAATATTCCCATTATTATCAAAAACAAGCTCATCAAGATTAAATTTATAAGAATTAAGCAAAAAGTCCGCCTGGTAAAGTCTTCCTGATCTTAAAGGATGTGGTTCATCGCGGTATTCTAAAGGAGTATCTTTAAGGGGGTTAAAGAGACTGTAATAGCTTCTTTTTATTTCATATTTGTCATGAAGCATTTTTGATCTACTTAGAACTTCTTCATCACTTTCATCATTGGCTCCGACTATAAATTGAGTTGTCTGACCTGAAGGAGCAAGGGCATCATCTTTCTTAGAAAGCCGGTTAATCCATTTCATCCGTCTTAAAATATCAAATTCAAAATTTTTAGTTGAAGATATCTCTTCAAGCCCGTCAGGAGTTGCAGATTCAATATTGATGCTTACCCTATTTGCAAGCTTCATAGCTCTTTTTATTAAGTCAAATGATGTGCCGGGAATTATTTTAAGGTGGATATAGCCATCATATCCATAATCTCTTAATATTCTGGCCACTTCTATTTCTTTTTCCATTGATGAATCAATGTCTTTATCAATCCCTGAACTTAAAAAAAGGCCTTCAACATATCTTTTATTATAATAATTTAAAAAAAGTCTGGAAAGTTCTTGTGGTTCATATTCATAACGCTCTAATTTACTACTTGAACTATTGATGCAGTATTTACAATCATTAGAACATTTATTGGTCATTAGTACTTTGAATATTGGCAGGCACTGCCCATTTGGCCCTGTACTATTGTAAACTCCGGGAATTTTCCCTTCAGCGTAAGTTTCAATATTTCCACTTACATAATTACACAGATCATATTTAGCTGACTCTCCAAGTATTCTGAGTTTTTCTAAATTCATTGATTTATTTTATCTTCTAGATTATAATTAGATTTTTCCTTTTATAAACTCTGAAAAACAATGAAAAATTTTAGTTTTTAATGGTTGAAAATAAATTTAAATGAATAAAATAATTTTTTTTATTTATAATTCAAGAGATATCTCTATATTTCCAAAAATAGACTAGTTAATATGCCCAATAAATCTATGGAAACAAGTGTTGTCTTGATAAAAATATTGTTAACTTCAGTTTTCATTAAATAAAGCCTTTTTGAATCTAATTTATCTAAAATAATAAAGGATAAATGGATTTTCTATTTTGTAAATACTAATCATTATAATAGGGCTTTAAATTAAAAAATAGACAATTAGGCACTGTTTTTTTGAATTTTAAATCAAAATATTTAAATATCATAAAATTTACAAATAAAGTAATAAATCAACCAAACATGAAAACACGTGGAGGAGATACAATTAAGCAAAAATCTATTTATATTAGCTTATTGGCGTTCTGTATGGTCATAGGCGGACTATTTTTGGCACCTAACCTCAATCAGGATTTATCCAAAGATAGTAGAACTAATTTAGTTCAATCGTCATCTGTTGTAGCAACATCAGAAATGCCTTCTGAACAAAAAGTAAATGCTAAATCTAAAGTTAAAAAAAGTGGAATTATCTCTGCAAGAGGGGAATGTTCATGTAGCTTATTTACCAGTCTTTCAACCATTAGCAAATCTTGGGTAAACTATTGTCCAAAAT
>JAEYSH010000055.1 GCA_023434825.1 Methanobacteriota archaeon
GTGGAGTTTTTGGACTAGTTCACTTTGACTTATTTGAGCAGAAGGGCCAAGTATTATCATTCTGGTTACATCAGTTTTTTCTGGCGACATAAACAATATCTCCTTCTTTAAATTTTTCAAGATTTTCCAATCCTTTAACAACATTAGCTACAATGTTTGTACCGCCGAAGGGTTCTCCGGTTGGTCCAAATTCATCATTATTCTCAAATCTTACTCCTACCATTCCAACATGTTTTCTGGACATGTTTGTTATACCAATAAGACCTGCATTAATACATGAGGAAGGAGTATTTTCTGGAATTAAACCTTTTGCTTCCTTAGTTTTCCCTTCAAACATCATTACTTTCATTCCGGGGAATGCAAAATGGACTTTAAGTGATCCAATTGGTGAATCTATTAACCCTGTAAGTTTTTGGAAATAACGGGAAGATCTTGGGGCATTATTGGTAATATCCACATAGATTATATTATCTTTGTTTATTCCAAGTGTTTTTACCTTTCTTTCTTTAATTATATCCATTGTAAACTTGGGTTCTTGACCAACAACTATTGCATCATCGTCTTCAAGCCCCTCTCGAATATGCTCTATTCCTTTAGAAGATAGAAACTCTTCTGCTTCTTTTTGGGTCATTGAAAGGGTCATTATTCTTTCAGGATCAGATTTAATAGTGATATAGTCCCCTTTATTTGCTATATCTAAAAGTTGCATCCCTTTTTCCACATGACCTACTACAGTATGTGGTGGTGTTGAAACACGATCTTCTCTGTAAATATAAATGCGCCCGACCCCTTTACCTGTATTTCTTAAGGTTACAGTTCCTCTTTTTCTTTGATCAATTAATTCAGGATTTTTTTGAAGTCCTTCAAGTTGATAAAATCCTACAAAAGAATTTGAATCATAATCTACCTGAATTTTACCAGATTCAGATAGTGCAAAAAAGAGTTCTGCAGAATCTGGAGATTTAAATTCAGTTTTTACAAGAACATGAGTAAATATTTCATTTCCTTCAGTTACAAGAGTGTTTAAATCGGTTACGGTGGCACTTTTTATGGTACTGCTTCTTTCTATAACTGGTTTAATTTCTTTAATTGATTCATCATCAGTTAAATGATATAGATTCCTTTTTCCACCAATTACACGTGCAAATACTCCATTATTTTCTTCAGGAGACCCATAAACTGACTTATGTTTTGACTTACTAAAAATAACGTGGGTAGCATCTGCTGTGAACCCTGAAAGACTTAATATAACGTCCCATTTATCGTACTGGTGTTCATCCCTTGTCGGAATAAGTTCTGATTTAATAGGGCCCATTGAAACTTCATTAGATGTTGTCCAGCGAATTCTATGCTTTTCAAATTCACTGTACTTATCTTTCCATAGTTTAACTAATTCTGGAGCTTCTTTTTCTAATAATTCAATTATTATACTGCCTATGTCAGTCTTAATTTTGTACTTATTGACGTGTTTTTCAATTTCTTCTTTTCCTTTAACAACACTAAGCATACAGCCTTCAATATATGGTGCTTCTGCTGCTTCAATTGCATCTTTAATCGTAGAACCTTCAGGAAGCTCTATTTCTTCACCATTGACCCTTACAAACATGAAATCTCCTCATGGGCATTCATAATAATTATTTAAATGTAAATTTCTTTTTTTGAGAGTCATTTTATTTCTCTACTTTAAGGATATTATCTACAAATTAATATTAACTTTTTACTATATTTTTTAAAGAAAGTGTATTTTGTATCTATAATTTTAGAAGACTTAAAATTAAGATATTATTTGATTTAATTTAATGATTTTTTGTTGCAATTTTTTATAATCATTATATTGAATTCTATATCTCTTTTAATTTATCAAAAATAATTAATTGGAGGTATTTTTATTTAGAGAAAATTTCTTCTTTAATACCCACTACTGAATCAACTTTAAAATCAAAAAGAACTTCTTCTTGTTCTTCATATGTTAAATACAACATTTTATTTTCTATAATTTCACCACAAACTGCGGAAGTTATATTTACATCTTCAAGTGTTTCAATGCACTTTTTGACTTTTTCTTCAGGTGCGGTTAAAACAAATCCAGCTCCAGGATAAACTTTTAGCCATTGATCCCATGGAACATTTTCATTTCTTGGGATTTTTTCAATTTCAACAACTGCACCTTTATCAGATGTCTCCAGAAGCATTCCCAATGTCCCTAAAGTTCCAGGATTGCTTATATCTTTCCCAGAAGTAACCAGCTTTTCTTTACCTAATTTATTCATAACTGCAATTTGGGATTGTACTAATTCATCACTTTTCATGGTGGTTGTATCCCAGTTTAAATCAAATTTAGGGTGAATTTGACCATCAATATCAATGGCAATTATAACTTTATCTCCCACATTAGCCCCGCAACTTGTAATAAGGGCATTTTTTTCGACAATTCCTGTAATTGACACATCTAAAGCATTATATGGAGTATCTGGATGAAAATGTCCGCCTACCATAGGAACACCGAATTTTTGAACCCCTTCTTTTATTCCTTCCATTATTTCACGGCTTATTTTTTCATCTTTTGTTGATAATACATTGGTCATGCCAATAGGTTTACCGCCCATTGCTGCAATATCATTTACATTAACTAAAACAGAACAGTAACCAGCCCAGCGAGGATCAGCGTCCATTAACTTCCCCCACATTCCATCAGCAGCAAGGAGAACTAACTGATTATTTCCAATATCTAAAGCAGATGCATCATCGCCAAGACTTAAAATTGTATTTCCGGCAATGTTATAACTATCATTTAGAATACCTGCTATGTCTTTAATGCTATTTTTTCTTTTTATTCCTTCAAAGTTCCTTAAAGAATTAACAAGGGCGTTTAAATCCATTTTTAGCCTCAATTTTCTTTTATTTTATAATTACTGGTAATATTGCTAATTATTTGTAATATTTCATTTTTAAAATTTTCGATATTTTCAATCTGGATAACTTCTTTCATTTTAAAAACTTTGTCACAAATTACATCTCCAATAATATCATCAAGACCGGGTTCTAGTTCTATTATAAGGGATTCACCTGATTTAAATCCTTTTTCTACAACCTTATCTATATCGCCATCGGTTATTCCAATTATAGGAACGCCAAATCTGTAGAGTATATCGCCTGCAACAAGTGTGGTGTCATCTCCTACTGTTACTACAAAATCAACATCTTTTAATTTGTAAACATCTTCCGCTGCATGGTTTAAAAATGCAATACATATTTTGTCGCTATCTTTGCACTGTTTCACTACTCTAGGAGTAACTTCTGATCTTCTAAGAAGCCCGGTTTTTATTATGGCTGATTCTAAATCTACTTTACCCAGCTTTTCGACCCCATGCTCTTTAAGTTCTCCACCTTTAATTTCAGTTATTATGCCATCTTCAGCTATCAAAGTAACATCTTTAGATAGAGATTTTCCAACAACAAGTCCATTAACAAATATATTTTCCCCTTTACAAACTCCTGCAACTTTTCTGGATGCGCTGGAGGCGTGATTAGGATCTATTCTGGATATAATTTCTTCAGGTTTTACAAGTTTTAGATTCAATCTTTCTGAGATTGTTTTTGCAAATTCATTTAAAGACTTATTCCAGGGAATTACACTTCCATTAGACTCTCCAGGCCTTTCAATTTGTATTAAAGGAGGATTTGTCTTAGTCCTGTTAAAAACTTTAAATCCAAATGTATGTCCGGTTACGCTGGATTTACCATAGTTAATTAAAAAAATAACATCAGCTTTTTCATCTACAAATTTGTTAACTGATTGGCTTGGAAGCAGCTTCTCACTTATATCAATTACATTTTCAAGTTCTGCATCGTGCACGGCTGTTCGTCCCATTGTTCCTCCAAGACGTGCCTTAACTTCCCCATACTCTTCAAGTAAGTTCAATATTCTCTCTGCATGGCCAGAATCAACTATATAAGGGCCGTGCACTACTACACCGATTCTCATTATTGAATGTTGGAGTGAATTATATATTAAAATTATCGTTATTAATTAAAGAAATTGACATTTTTTAGAGTTACTTAATTTTTATCCTTTTTTTAAAGACAGGAGAACCACATATTTCGCAATCTTCAAATCCATAGTCTGAAGGGTATATTTTCTTACAACCTTTACATTTTTTAACCCAGTTATAAACTTCTTTTATTCCCTCTGTTAAAATACTTTTATATTCCATATTAATTGTTTTTAGAGTATTTTGCATGGAATAATCGTCTGTCATCATAATAGGATAATATCCTTCTCTTTCAAGCTTTAATGCCAGCGCAATAAGTTTTTGATCAACATCAGATAGCCTTAAAACATCTCCAGATGATTCAATTATTTTTTCTGTTTTTTTAATATCTTCATCTTCTGGTTCTTCTACTTTTATATATCCATCTTCAATGGCTGATTCAAGTAATAATGAAGATTTCAGGTCTTTAATTTCTAAAATTGCTTCTGAAGTTGTAAAATTAGCGAATTTCCTTGAATAAAAGCCCCCTATAATTGCAGAAGCATCAAGAACATAAACCTTTTTTTGCATAGTATACTCTCTATAATTTTAAAAATAATAAATTTTTCATGAAAAAGCGATAATTTAGACAAATATATGAGTTTTTTCATACATTTCGTAAAACTTTTATTATATGAAATATAAAATTAAAAGGAGTGGAGGGCAAAATTAGACTCATCTAATTTTTTCCGCAAAAATCAAACCGCCTCTGATTTGGATCTAATGCCCTCCCATTTCCAAATTCCCCTTATTTTTCCGCAAAATCAAAGCATCAAATAGATCTAATGCCCGATGTTATTGGATTTATTTAGATCATATATAAATCTTTTGTTTTTTAAATCACTTTAAATTCTCTTTAAAGCTCATTTTAAACTATTTAAGCATTTTAGGTTAATTATAGTTTATATTTTAATAAATAATATATTGTTTAAATGATTATGTATTGGTTTTGTCTGTAGGGGCCATTTTTTAAAATGTAAAATATAAAAGAAATAAAAAATATAGTATTTTCTGTCTTTTAGTCAAGAATTAAAATTTAAAATAATATATAGGCAATTTATAATCCTTTTTAATTAATTAGCATTAATTTAATGGTGATTTTATGAAAAGCGAAAGTATGAAAGCGCATAAAAAAGAAGCTCCAAAATCGGTTAATTGTGCAGTAATTACATTAAGTGACTCTAAATATCGTGATTTTTTGGATGGGGAAAATAATGACATATCTGGAGGATTAATTAGGGATGCAATAGCTGAAAAAAATAAAGTGGTTTTTTATTCAATTATACCTGACGATGCAGGGCTTCTTATTTCAACAATAAATCATGTTATAAGAACTTATGATGTTGATGCAGTTATTACAACTGGCGGAACTGGAATTGGACCAAGAGATATAACTATAGAAACTTTAAAAGAGATATATCAAAAAGAATTAAATGGATTTGGCGAAATATTCAGATATTAATCATATAAAGAGCTTGGAACCGGGGCTATTTTAAGTAGGGCTACTGCAGGGGTTTATAAAGGAAAATTAATAGTTTCAATGCCAGGATCTCCAAATGCTGTTGAATTGGGTTTAAATATAATTTTACCAGAGCTTGGACATCTGATAAAACATCTGCGAGACTAATTATCTATAATTTACTTTTTTTAGTTTTTAATTCTATTTTATTTAAATTGGAGATATATGCGAGTTTTTATACTTGTGATTATATTCACGTTAATAGTTTAAAATGATTTATATTAGTTCATATTTTCACAAACGCCTTTATTAGTATTATTTTTTCAAAATTAAGCCATAAATACCTTTATATGCTAAAAAAAGGATCTATATTCATTAAAACTATAGGGGTGAAACTTTGCAAAAAATTTTAGTTATATCTATGATAATTGTTATAGCAGCAGCTTTAGCGGTTCCTATTTTTGCAGATGATGTAATTAGTGCTCTAAATAGTACTAATAATTCTACAAATAATTCTTCGCTAAATGAATCTGCTAATAATAGTTCTATTTCAAATAACAGTACTTTAAACAATTCAGTTAATTCAACATTAACTTCAGCACAGCTTCAAACAATAACTGAAACTCAAAATAAACTGATAGCATTAATAGCTACTATTTCAAGTTTAAAAGCAACATATGGCAATACAAAAGCTAAAGGTCTCTTAAATGCTTTGGACCAATTTGAAAAACAGGCAAACAGGTTAAACGATGAGATAAATGCTTTTATAAAAGATCCTTCAATTAACAGCACCGAAGGGATTGATGGAAGAATAAATAGTTTTGTTAAAAGAGAGGCTGCTCTTGAACATAAAGTCTCAATTAAACAGCATTTGCTTCTTAAAATGAGTGATAAAGCGGTTAAATCTAAAACTAATTTAGAAATTAAAAACCACGCAAAAAATCAGAACAAAAACAATGGAAAGAATAAAAATAAATAATATTCTTTTTTTAAATTTTTTTAATTTTTAAAATCATTAATTGAAAGAAGCGGTTCTAAATGGATATTTTCATTTTTTAGATTTTCTATTGCCCCTTCAGTTCTATCCACAACTACAATAGCTCTTTTTATAATTCCGCCATTTTCTTCTATGGCTTTAATTGCCTTTAAAAGAGAGCCTCCTGTAGTAGTAACGTCTTCAACAATAACTACTGAATCTCCTTTATTGAGAGTTCCTTCAATGAGTTTTGAAGTTCCGTAACCTTTTTTTGCTTTTCGTATCATCAGCATGGGGATTTCTGATTCAAGTGAAATTGCAGTGGCTAATGGAACAGCTCCAAGTGCTGGACCTGCTATTTTATCAATATTATCTTCACTTATTATCTTTGAAACGATTTTAGCTATAGATTTAAGTATTTTAGGATCTGTAATGGCCATTTTCATGTTAACGTAGTAATCGCTTTCTTTTCCAGATGAAAGTATAAATTTACCAAATTTTACTACGTCTTTATCTGTTAGAAGTTCCATAAGCTCTATTTTATCTTCATTCATTTTTATCACTTAAATTGATTGGATTCTTGGTTAATCATATTAGAATTTTTTACATCATTTTTCCCGGATTTCTTTCGCAACGCTTGCAGACTCTTTTTGATACATTATAACAGTCTCTACAGACAATATTTCCACATAATGTACATGTATATATTTTTCCAGGTTTTCTGCAGATGTTACAAATCCCTTTTAGCTCCAGATAAACATCTCCTTATTAATTAAAATAAAAATGTTTGGAATCTAGATTCATGGAACAAATTTTCAATTAAATTCCTAATTCTTGAGTTTCTAGTCCCGGCTCGTCTATATTTTCTTTTAGAAGTATTTTATCTCCTATCTGCTTAACCATGTCATAAGGAATTACATTTTCTTCTTTGGAAATACCTATGCTTTCAGATAGTCCACCTTTACCTATAACAATGGCTTCAATTCTTTTAGTGCCTAGATTTACTTCCAGGTCTTTTACTTTACCGATTATAGTTGCATTACTGTCTAAAACTTCTTTTCCAATAATTTGTTCGGCTACTCTCATTATATCACCATTTTTTTAACGCATGAACAAAAATCTTTTAAAGATATGCCCATTTCAATTCATGGTTATCATTTATTTATTTTCTATAATACTTATACTTTGATAATTTGATTTTAATAAGAATAATACAGAAAAATGAAGTATTTGGATTTATTTTTATCTAAAAGCTTAAAATAATAAATATAACTCTTTTATATCTTTAAATAAGACTTTATTTAACTCATTTTCATTTACTACACCGAAAAGTTTATATACCAAAAATAAAACATATAACATAAAGCATAAAAAAGTTAAAATAAGGTAGGATTATATGGGAGCAATAACAGTATGCATTCCTGATGAGCTTGAAATTGCATTCAGAAGGATTACAAGGGAGAAATACGGAGATAAACAGGGTAGATTATCACGTGGAGCTACTGAAGCTCTCTTTGACTGGTGCAGAAAGGAAGGATTCGAGTATCAGTATACAGAAGACGAAAATGTCACTTGTGAGTAAACCCTTAATCCTAACAAAAAATTATTTGAATTTTTTGAGGTGAGAAGATGATTGATTTAGGAATTCAAAACGGAAACACAAGTTTTCAAGATGAAGACTACAAAACAGCTTATCTTTCAGAGCTTGAAATAGGAAACGAAATTACAGGTGAAATATATTTATCTGAATTAAAAACCCATGAATTTAGAGGAAATGAAATACAACAGTTTTATTTGATAGTTACTGACCATGAAAACAAGCAAAAATGGGTTTGCGGTATAAACACTTCTGTATACACCAATGATGACGTTGTAACAATTTATGGTGCAAAAGGCGGCAGAGTATATCAGATCATTGACAGTTTAAACCATGCTTTAAATGGTACTGAATTAGAACAGCTTGAAAGTTATTCTGTTGTTTTTGATACATTCAGAGAAACAGTTAACGAAAAAGTTGATAAAGTTACTGTAAAAACTGTTCAGTCAAGTAATGCTAACGCAAAAGCTCCTAATTTGAGTATAGTTAAAGCAGACGCTATTGAAGAATCAGAGTAATTCAATTTTTTTATTTTAATTAATTATTTTTTTTATTTATTTTATTTAATTTAAGCCCATTTAATCTAAAAGGACAGTATAACTAATGGAACAATTCAAAGTTATAGAAAATCCAGAAATCAGTGAAATAACAGAAATAATAAACAATGGATTTAAAAATAAGGCTGTTTTAATAATTACTGCTTGCTGCAGGGTTTCTTACGAAGGTAGAGCTAAAAGTACCCTTGAATCTGGTGATAGAGTAATAATCATAAAGCCAGACGGTTCATTTTTAATTCACAAAGGTGAAAAAAGAAATCCAGTAAACTGGCAGCCTCCAGGTTGTAAAGTAAGATATAAGGTCGAAAATGACCAATTGATTATTAAAAGTCTTAGAAGTAACCCTAAGGAAATTCTTGAAGTTGAAATTTCTAAAACGCATGTTATAATGTATTTTATTCTTCAAGATGATAATGAATTAAATCTCACTGGAAGCGAAGAAGAAATGTCCAACTACATTTTCTATGAGAATCCAGAAATTATTGAGGAAGGATTTCAACCTATTGCACAGGAAAAACCCATATCCAATGGAATAATTGATATTATGGGGAAAGATAAAAATGGTAATCTTGTAGTTTTAGAACTAAAAAGGGGAAGGGCGACTCTCGATGCAGTAAGTCAGCTTAAAAGATATGTTGATACTTTGAAAGTAGAAACAAAATACTTAAGAGGTATTTTAGTTGCTCCATCTATTACAAAAAGTGCATTTACTTTGTTAAAAGAGAATGGAATGGAATTTAGGGAATTACACCCTAATGAAAAGATCAAAAATAGAAATGATACTAATTAAAATCTTTTTAATTGAATTATTGAAAAATTAAGGATTAATTTATAGCTGAAAAGGAGTGATTAAATGGAAATCAAAAATATTGCAGCTGCGTTGTTAGAGGTTCAAAGAGAAATTAAGAATCCCTCAAATACTGCAATGAATCCTTTTTTTAAAAGTAAATATGCTCCACTACCCGACATTTTAAATTGCATACGCCCTCTTTTAACTGAAAATGGAATATTATTAATTCAGAATACTGGGAGTAATGAAGCTGGAGAGGTATATGTTCAAACTAAACTCATTCATACATCAGGAGAGGTTATTGAAACTGATAAATTACTTTTAAAACCTGATAAAAATACCGCCCAGGGTATAGGATCAGCTATTACATATGGAAGGCGTTATCAATTAACAGCACTTCTAGGAATAAGTTCTGAAGACGATGACGATGGAAACATAGCTTCAAAAACTGATAGAAAATCAAGAGAACATCCAAAAGGGCTATCTACTGATTTTAAAGATGACATTGAAGC
>JAEYSH010000092.1 GCA_023434825.1 Methanobacteriota archaeon
ATTACAAAGTCACGGAAATCATTGACAAAGATAGGGTTTAAAAGAGATGTGGCTCCTAATACTAAAGTAGAGTTTACAACTGTGGTACCCATTAAATCCCCAATTGTAAGAAGCTTGTAACCATGAAGTAATGAAATAGTCTGAAAGGAAAGTTCAGGGAAAGAAGTACCAATAGAAATTAGTAACAAACCAATAACAAAGAGTGGAATGCCAATTTCAACAGCAATTAATGCTGCATAACTAACTAAATACCAGCTGCTTATTAAAAGTCCTGCTATTCCTAAAACTAGTAAAATAGAACCTTTCAAAAATTGATTTTTGCTTATCACTTTATTATTCTCATGAGGACTGCTTTTTCTTATTACAAAGAAAATATAGGCAATAAATACTATTATTAAAAATAAACCATCAATTCTAGATAAAATTCCATCTAGCGCCAATATTATAGGTAAAAAAGCTGTAAAAAAAGGATATATAGACTCTTTTTTAATATCTCCTTTTTTAAAATTAATTCCTCCAGCAATCAGTATTGCTGTACCTATTATAACTGTCAAATTGACAACATTAGTTCCTAGAATATTTCCAAGAGAAAGTACAGGTATTCCTTTTAATGCTGAATCTATACCAATAGCTAATTCCGGCGTACTTGTAGCAACTCCAGTTATTAACGAGCCTGTAACAAAAAAGCCTATATTAAGATATGATGAAATAGTAGAAATGGATTTAGTAGTAACTAAACCACTTATAATTAATGATATTATAAGAAAGATAAAAATTAAAAAATCAATTATCATAATACATTATTTGTTTAATATAATACTTTAATTTTATACTTAACCCTATTTTGTTATTTTTCTCGTTCTTTTATAGATAATCCTAAATATCTGGCAAATATGTTAATGGTTGACTCCTGCATCAATTTAGAAGTTATAGTTATAAAGAAAACTATATTAAAAATTATATTTTCACATTCTACCCCTGCAAAAATTGGAAATGTGACAAAATAATATGAATGCACCTCTAATATCCTCCCATGAATTAAAACTTTATCTTTAAATCCAGATTTAAAAAGTAAAAGACGCAAAAAGACAGCGATAGGTCTTGCAATTATGATAATGAAAATAAAACTAATATTCCCATCCCAACTACCTGAATAATTTTAGAGGGAACCCCCAAAGACATATATAGAAACATTATATTGGGATTATCAAAATAAATACCGCCTAAACCTTCAAAACTTGCAACTTCCAATAAAAGGAAGAAAAGTAATAATGGAATTTCAAGACTATATGAAGTATTGCTTACGATTATACTTATAAAAAGCAAAAAAGGACCTAATCAAATAAACTATTCAAAAATCACCTAATATAAAATTTATTTTTATAATTATAAACAATTTCCAAGAAAACAGTGCTTTTATAATAATCTTTAAAATATCACATAGACATTTTTAAGTGGTCAGTAAATACTATTTTTTAAGAAATTTTTATTTTTTATAAAGTTTTAAATTATTTAATACTAAATATAATAATATTATGATAATTTAGAGGTTTCAAAATGGATATAAGTAGAAATATGTTTTTAGGTATTTTGGAAATAGAAATAGGTTTTTTAGTTATTATTGCTTCTTTAATTCCTTCTACTACAAATGAAACAGTAAAAGGGCTTGTATTACTGCTTTTAGGTATTCTATTATTAATTTATAGTTTTAAAATGAAAAAAACTAATAAAATAAGTATAATTGTTTTAACAATAGGAATTATAGCTATAATGAGTAGTATTAGCTTCTTTTCAAACATAATTACTTTAAATCCAGTGGCACCTTTTTGGGTTATTTTCGGAGGCATAATACTTATTATATTCGGTATAACGATTTTCTTATTTAGAAAAACAGTTATGGGTAAATTGGGAATACTAGGAGTTATTTTTGGGATATTATACATAATAATAGGTTTTATCGCTCCAAATCCAGTTTATTTAGCACTATTAATGGGAATATTTTTAATAACTGATGGTATAGCCATATTATTTTTTAAACCTTCTACATATATAGAACTATAAAAAATATCATCTAGATTAAGAACATAAAAAAAATTAGCAATGATAAATTTGATAAATTAAAATTTATTTGGTATTAAATTAGGTTTACGATGAATTTAAATAGTTTATATTTAATTTTCTAATAATTAAAAAAAGAAACAAATCTATTTTATTATGATTACAATGCCTAAAAATAAAAATGGTAAATATTTTTTCAATAGGTCATATCTAGATGAAATCTTTAATTAGATGAATAATTATTAATTTTATCCTCAATTACCTATCAATATGAAAAGAGAAGGGATCTACAAAAAAATTATAATCAATTTTTTTCTAATTTATCCTTAATTACCACTATTTCATTGATAGGCTTTTTCCATGAATGCATTACTAATAGCACCACTTTCTGCCCCTAAAATTCTTTCAATAAAATCAAAAATTACCATAAATCTCCTCTTAATTTCATTTAAATCATGATTAGCGTCTATCCCTTGCAAAACCATAGATGAGATTCCATTAAATGCTTTAGCAGCATCTTCAGGGTATGGGGTGTTGAAAATCCCTTCATCCACACCTTCTTTAAATATATGGGCTAGTGGTCCCACAGTTTCAAATGGAATTCTTTGTTCGTATTTACGCTGCAGGTGAATGTTCTTTTCGTCATCTACATACTGCATGATACCAAGTGTGTCATCCCTAAAGGATAATGAAAACTTGAAAATCTTTACTAGTTTTTCTATAGCATTTAGACCTTCATCTTTAGAAATTTTTTCCATACTTTGGATAATGATACTGATATATTTATCAGTTATTGCATCTAAAATTACTTCTTTAGATTTAAAATAATAATAAAAAGTACCCTGAGCAACTCCTGCTTGTTTAACAATGTCTGAGACCATAGTATCTTCATAGCCTTTCTCTAGAAATAATTGTTCAGCTATATCAATAAGTTCCTGTCGTCTTTCTTCTGGACTTTTAGTAACACGAATAGAATCATTCCTCCTTTTAAATGATTATTTAACAATTATTTTCCATTTTTATTTATTACCGAGTTGATTGCCCTTACTGCACTCTTCAAACCATTTTCTTCGCGTATTTTATTGCCAAATTTCTCCGCATTTTCCCTAATTAAAGGATTATCCAGAGCTTCTGTAATAGCTTTAGACAATTTTTCTGCAGTAAGCTCATTTCTAGGTATAGGGAGCGTAGCAACATCAAGAGAATGAATACGCTTAGCCCATGCAAACTGGTCAATCATATGTGGCACTGGAATAGAAGGCAACCCTGCTTTTAAAACTTCAGCAGTCGTGCCCAGACCACAGTGATGAACAACACAAGAACAGTAATCCAATAACCAATCGAAAGGAATCTCTTTAACCAAATATATATTATCTGGAATTTTATCAGCGTATTTTTCTGTATTTAAAATAATTGCCCTCTTGCCTGCTTGATGGACTCCTTTAAAAAGAATCCTCAAAAGTGAATTATTATCTTCTTCACTCCATCCTGCAGACCCAAAGCTTATGAATATTGGTTTTTTACCCTTTTCTATAAATTTTTGAATATCTTCATGTGGAGAATAACTTGATGGAGCCTCCAAATACCAGTAACCAGAAATTACATTCTTGGATGTCCAGTTATCGTTTGGTTTAGCTACATGTTGACTCATTGGTAAAAGTATTAATTGAGGATTGTTTGATTTACTGGAAGAGGGAGCGCCAATTTCTTTCCTGAATTGTTCATATTTTCTCTCCATCAGGAAATATAAGGCTAATTTTTCCACCATTAATCCCATATTTAATTTCATATTTTTTGAGAATTTCTTTTCTGCCATGGTGGGATCAATAACCACGCTTATAAATGGTTTATTTGCCTTATCAGCTTCAGCCAAACCAAAGCTTCCATATCCTATTATTAAATCATAAAGAGGGCAGAGTTCCTGTAAAGTATTTGTTTGCTCCTTAACTCCGTTGAAAAAGAAGTTAGTTCCAAGTTTTGCAGCTTCTATGGTGTTTTTTGCCTTCATTATCTCCTTTAATTCATTAACCCCATCTTCAGGATTGCTTCCAAGAGAATAACAATTAATGCCATAGGATTTACCTAATTTTTGAAATTTACTATTTAAAGCAACAGTAACTTCATGTCCCTCATTTTTTAGTGCCTTTGCTAGTGCAAAGAAAACCTGCACATCGCCTCTTACCCCAATAACTGGTAACAATATCTTCATTTTAAAACTCCGAATTTTTAATTAATACAGATGAAATATTTTGTATTTGACTGATGTCAGTCAATTTATTATAATTGATATAAATAGTTTCCGGAATGATTAAAAAATGAAATTAATTTATTATAAAAGGTAATTTAGTCTGCAGACTTTTTTACTACCATTACGTTATAAAAAATAAACTTAAACCCCAAATACTTTAATTTTGATGAAAGAAATATTATATATTATAAATTAAGAGAATCTGAATGAATAAAAAATTATAATTTTTTAGTGGTATTTTTAATAGTAAAAAGTATTATTTTTTGATTCTAACCCTATCGATATTACTAGGCATATACAAAATATCCTTACCTTTTAATATACTTGAAGTAAAAAAAGTAAAAAAATGCTTTTAAATCAAAAGCAGATATTTTATTTTCCAACTATAGCTTTAGAGCTATTACTTATAGATTCATCATTTTTATCCATTATTACTACAATAACCAGCAGAATTATAGCAATGATTGAAACTATTGTTCCAAACATGAATAAATTACTAAATGCATGGCTGTATGTAATTATTCCACTTAATGCAGCCCCCAAGAAGAAAGAACCTGCTATTGGCCCTATAGTACCTCCAACCCCTTTAAATGTATTTAATACACCTACACCAGTTCCCTCTTCATCTCTAGGTATGAAAGACATCATAAGAACCTGGAAAGCACTGGTAGTAAAACCCATTCCTATTCCAATTAATATTAGGGCAACTGAAAGGCTAATTGAATCTGTAACACAGTAAGCCAACCCGAAAAGCCCCGCACTCAAAACAGGTGATCCGAGTAACAGCATACGTTTAGCACCGAACTTATCTAAAAGTACTCCTCCTAATATCGCAGTTATAAATACTGTTATTGAAAGGGGAGTCAATAGAAGACCGCTATTCTGTACATTTGTATTCAATACCAGTTGGGCAAATGTTGGTACATAGGTAAATGCTGTGAACGTAGCAAGACCTGATAATAAAATTGCTAGGTTAAGTGAAAGAATTTTTCCTTTTTTAAGTAAAGGTATATCCAATATTGGTTCTGATACGTGTTTTTCGTATTTAATTAAGGATATAAACAGCACTATGGAAGCTATAAATAGCGGAAGTACAGTTATATCTGTAAATGGTAGTGTTTGAACTCTTACAAGAGCAAGCAACATGGTAGCAATTGATCCTATGAGTAATAATGAGCCTAGGAAATCAATATGCGGATTTGTTTCTCCATGGCTTTCTTTGAATTTAAATGCCAGTATAATTGCCAGAATACCTATTGGAATATTAACGTAAAATATTGTTCTCCAACCAAAATTCTGGATTAAGAAACCGCCTATATTTGGCCCGATAATCATAGCTAGTGATGACATGGCCATCAGCACACCCATAGTCTTCCCCCTTTGATCTACAGGAGCGGCGTCATTCATAGTTGATATTGCAGACGGCAGAACTATACCTGCACCGATTCCCTGTATTGCCATGGAAACTATTAATGAGTAAATATCATTTGAAAAACTGGCTGCAAATGACCCTATAATAAATGTGGCTACGCCTATAATGTACAATCTTTTTCTACCAAAGACATCAGACAATTTTCCTGCAAGAGGCATTATTGCTGTCATAAATAACATAAGTACTGTCAATGTCCATGATACCAATT
>JAEYSH010000156.1 GCA_023434825.1 Methanobacteriota archaeon
ATCAATATCTTCTTTTGAGGTTGTTTCACTTGGAAGTACAAGTCCAAGTATATCTTCTTTTTTAACCGCCCCTGCACAAAGATAAGCTACCAAAGAGGAATCAATACCTCCACTTAATCCGATAACAAGTCCTTTTGACTTTGATTCATTCAATTTATCGGTTATGAAGCTATTTATTTTTTGAACCACGTTTTCTGTATCTAGCTCTGGAATAATTTTATTTTGCATTTTAATCACATTACAATGTTAAAAATGAATTTCAGAATGTAATAAAATATTTTTTATTTTTTATATTATCTATTTTATCAAATATTTATAGAATGGAATATAATCCAAATAATATATTTACTATTTCATAATTTTTAAGTATCTGCATTTTTGTAGAGTCCGTTATGAAAAAGTTTTTAAAAGTAACAATATTATAGTGTATTAGACCTAGTAAATTTGGAGGATGAAAGGTGCCTAAAAGTATTAAGGACATTTTAATTGAAATGAAAAACATGTCGGAATTAATGGTGGATTTAGCTTATTCCGCGTTACTTTTTAACAGTAAAGACGCTGCAGAAGAAGTAATAAAGCTTGAAAACAAAGTAAACAGGCTTAACTATCAAATTAAAAAAGAGTCTCTCCTTGCAGCAAGAACAGTAGAGGATGCAGAAAAATTAACAGCTCTTCTTGAAGTTGGAGAAGCTGCAGAAACAATAGCAGACTCAGCAAAAGATATTGCAGATTTAGTTTTAAAAGATATGAGGCCTCATCCAGTATTTAAAATGGTTATGGAAGAGTCAGATGAAGTTATAATGAGGGTAAAAATATCTGAAGGGTCTGAATTAATCGATAAATCTTTAGGCGAACTTTTACTTGCTACAAGAACTGGAATGACAGTAATTGCAGTTAGAAGAAATGAATCATGGATTTATGGGCCCGATAGGAATACTGTGATTTCTGCTGACGATACACTTATAGCCAAAGGAAATGAAACTGGCGGATCTATGCTTGAGGAACTTGCAAATGGTGAAATTAAGCTTGAAGATCTTGAATATGAAGAATATGCTGAAGATTAAATAATTTAATTTCTTGGCAGCTTCTAACTATTTTTATCTAAAAATGTCTTTTAAAGTAAACTTATTATAAACTTATTTTAGAAAAATAATCTTTTATATACATTATTTCTAAAAATAAAAATGTTTATATTCTATTTTTTATTATAATTATTCCATGAAAAATACTGAATTGTCAAGATATTACTAAATAATTAGTAATTAACTAGAAAAATACTCATTTTTTTTAATATTTTTAGTAATTTTCCCAAACCTTTATAAGTTGATGGGAATATATCATATTTTATAAATTATAAAAGGTGTTGGACTTAAAATGGATGATGTAGACTTAGCTATACTCCGTTCTCTAATTAAAAATTCAAGGATTACAATATCTCAGATGTCAAAAGAGATTGATATTCCTGATGCAACAATATCCAACAGGCTTAAAAAATTAGAAAATGAAGTAATAAAGCGTTATACATTGATCCCAGATTGGCAAAAGATTGGCCTTGAAATAACTTCCATAATTATAATCCAAACAGAATCTGAAAAACATGGGTCTGTTAAAGAGGAGTTATCAAGGCTTAAAAAAGTATCAGAAGTTTACAGTGTATCTGGAGAGTATGACATTCTGATAAAAGTCTGGGTAAAAAATATTAAAGAGTTAAATCAGTTGATAAATTCAAAAATCCGTTCAATTGATGGAGTTGAAGATTTAACTGAAATGATAGTTATGGAACGGGTAAAGGAAGATATTCCAACACTTTAAAGCGATCAAAATGTCGACGAGTAAATTTACAAATCAAACTTATAATATTTTAAGCTTAAACAGAGCTTCAGACAGTGAATTAGTAGATAATGTATCTATAAAGCGGTTGATTAGAATGGGTGGAGAAAATGTTGAAGAGGACTGGCCAATACGTGCAAATAATCCTGAACTGGATAGTGCAGGCATTTATCCTAGTTTCAAAAAGGTCTTTAAAAATTCTCCAAATTCCATTAATTATAACCAGTAAAATTACAGCTTTTTTTAAGGACGTCAGGCGAGTTTTAGGCGAAACATTCACAGCTCTTTTTATATGTGCAATCGGTGATTTAATAGCAGGTATTCTATTAAGTGGAATGACTGATACACTGGCAATACTTCCAGGACTTCTTGTACTTATTCCTGGAGCAATTGGAATGAGGGGAAATATATTTGGAGCATTAGGTTCACGATTAGGTTCAAACCTCCATATTGGTACATTATCTCCCGAATTAAAAAAATCCCCTGTTTTAAACCAGAATATAATTTCTGCAATGATTTTAACAATTATAATGTCAATTTTCCTTGCATTTGCAGCTAAAGGCTTCTGTATTTTACTTGGATTTCAAAGCATAAGTATCGTTGATTTTACTGTGATATCTGTACTTGGGGGAATATTTTCAGGAGCACTTCTTTTACCTGCAACTATTTTAATATCAATTAAAAGTTATGAAAATGGTTGGGATCCTGACAATGTGACAACACCGTTAATAGCTGCTTCTGGAGACCTTTTTACCATTCCTTCCATCCTTTTAGCGGTGGAAATACTTTTATGGATAAGGAATGGCTATACAGAAACAATTTTATTCATTTTATTCATTATAATTGGAATTATTGGTTTTATTTATGGAATAAAAAATGGAATTCACCTTAAAAAGATTATTAAACACAGTACTCCTACACTTTTCATATCCTCTATCTTTGGAACAACTGCAGGTACAATTTTAAACGGTAGTTTCTCAACTATTTTAACTAATCCAAGTATTCTGGCTTTAGTTCCTTTGTTTTCAGGGGAAAGTGGGGATCTGGTGAGTATTCTTGGAGCTAGACTGTCTTCCGGATTGCACATTGGTTCTGTAGAATCCTCATTAAGGCCTACTGGAGGAGCATTAAGAAACTTTGGAATTATAATAATCCTTGCAATAATTATATATCCTATGATAGGTATTTTAGCTTACTTTGGGGCTGTAGCTTTGGGAATACCTGCAATTGGATTGGATAAAATGGTTTTAATAAGTACATCTGCAGGATTACTGCTTACACCATTCATGCTGGTAATTGCATTCTACTTAAATATTTTCTCATACAGAAAAGGTCTGGATCCAGATAATATTGTTATTCCATTATCTACAAGTATGACAGACCCTGTAGCAAACACATTCCTCGTGCTTATGTTAATAATGGTAATGGGAATGACTTTATAGATTAATTCTTGCAAAATAAGCTTTAAAAATAGAATAAAAAGAAAAACGTAAAATAAGTTATTTGGAACTTAAAGCTTTAACTTCTGGCTCTCCATAGAGAACTTCAGCAATACTGGTGAGCTTATCCATACCTTTAACTTCTTCTGCTTGAAGTGGTATTTGAGCTATAAGCTGGTTTCCGAACTTCTCATGGATAGTTTTAAGGCGTTGTTCCTGTATTTTACGTCTTGCAGCACAGAATTCACAATCTGCTTCTTCTGGTTGGATCTGGTTTACAATAACACCATCAGCAGTCATGTTAAACTTAGCAAGAGCTTGCATTGCTCTTTCAGACTCGTAGATAGACATTTCTTCAGGAATAACAACCATTTTAAATGAAGTTCTTTCAGGATCAGCTAAAACTCCTCTAGCAGCGTTAATTTGCTTTTTGGTTTCTTCCATGTCCTGTAAAGCACGGTCTTCATCATCTTCATCGCCCATAAACGGCATGATGTTTTTAAATGCTTTAGCCATGCTTCCAATCTGTCTCCTGACCTTAATCATTTTCCCTACCCATGAATCCATCATTTCAGGGAACTGGAGTAAACGTAATGTGTGACCGGTTGGTGCTGTATCGAAAACAACGATATCATACTCATCAGTGGTCATGTACTGAAGGAATTTATCAAATGCTGCTGTTTCGTCAATACCTGGAGCCATTGATGCCATATCCATCTGATCTTGCATCATTCCCATGTCCATTCCAGGGTTAAGAGCTTGCTGTTCCTTCATTTTTTCCTGATAGTCTTGCATTGCTACTTCAGGGTCAATTTCCACTGCTTCAAGGTTTTCAGCTAGTGGTGTTGGGTTGTGTCCGATGTTCCTTTCAAAAGAGTCAGAGAGAGAGTGTGCAGGGTCTGTGGAAATTACAAGAGTCTTTTTTCCTTGTCTTGAAAACCATAATGCTGTTGCTGCAGATACGGTTGTTTTACCGACTCCTCCTTTTCCTCCAATGAATACAAATGTTGTTTTTCCTTTGTTGAATTTAAAGAGATCTTTAAATGCCATGTTAATCCTCCATATTCTATATTGATAAATCAATCAAAATTAGATATCAATTATAGTTACATTATGTTCTTTTTATAGTTTTATATTTAGACTCAACCTTTTTTCGGCGAAAAAAGGATTGATCAAAAAAGTCCTCACCCAAACTTCGTTTGGGTTGCGGACGGCTAAAATAAGTTTATAAACTAAATTATATTCTAATTATCTTCAGTATTTATTTAAAATTTAACAATTTCTTTAAATTGAATAATTTTAATCAATATTAATCTGATATATATCATAAATGAATTATATAAGTTTTAAATTTACTGCTGCCAATGTTAAATTAGCTATTGATGGAATAGCCCAATTTGCATTCTTTTTTATCAAATCAATTGGTTTTTTAATTTTAGATAAACAAACATCTCCTTTCTCAAGTTCTTTTTCTATTAATCTTAAATTATCTTTAATTTCATCAGAATTTGGGTTTTTACCTGCAATTTCATATAACTCGCTGAAATTATATATGTCTCCTTCAAAATTCTGTAAATTATTAGAACCTGCTTGTATTCCTTGACTACCTGAAATATGAGTAATATTTATGGTATTGGCATGTTTTATAACCAATTGAATATCTTCGGGCTTTACAGTTTTCCTTCCAGCATGTTTAGCTAGTCCAATGGACTCATAGGCTATTCTTTCACCCTCTTTCTCTAGGTATCTAGCTAAAATGATATCAGCATCTTTACTTATTCTTTCTGCACCAGCATTTTTTATGATTCTACCTATTGGAGCAATTGGTAATTCCATATTTATCACCTAATTATCATCAGATGTTTCTTGATTATTAATGTATATGCTATTGCTGTTTACTAAAAAATAGTAAAGGCATTCAGTTAATTGGATTCTTTAATATTCACTGTTTTATTTTTATTCTTCCAATGCGAAGCAAAATTTTTTTGGTCCAGCTTTCTTGTAAAAAAAGGTTGATTTAGTACCAGGCTTGTAAAACAAAAAACCACGGTTCTGGATTTAAACTATTAATATTAACTTGAGTTTGATTGGTTCCTTTAGGAACCCTAACAATGTAAGCATCGAAATTTCTGTCAACATTTCCCGGAGTCCTAACATGAAACCATAGAACTCCTTTGGTATCATTTCCAAGTAAATTTGAAATTTTATCATTGATATTTATTGGATTTTGGCTGAATTTTTCTCCAGTTCCATTATCTAATACCTTTTCAGGCCTATCAATTATCCATGATGGAGAATTATCTCCAATATTAGCGGGATCTGTTATAATATAGAAATCTGTTGAATTTAATTCGCTTAAACTTACATTGAAATAATTACAAGACCACTTTGGTAAACCTGGAGATTCAGCGGCTAAATGGTCTGTATCAGGGCAGATTTCTTGATAATTAGTTTTATGTTTATTGTTGTAAATTGAAGTTCTAACTTCCATAATGTTAAAAAGAACAGTTCTATTTGCTACTGCAACCTCACTTGCATCTTTTGGATCATTTTTAGTTATTTCAATAGCGCTTAAAGATGGATTTGAAGGATAAATTATCATACTGGAAGTTACCCCTTGAGGCAGTACTTTTCCATTAATTAAATAATTATAATTGGCCTTTAAAGCATTGATTTTCTTCATTGAAAGTGTATTTGGAATTGTTTCATTAGTTTCAGCATTGATTTCTGCAATCCCCGGCGTTGTGAAGTCATTTATCCCTTCTTCCCATTTATTGGGAGATCCAGATGTTTTTATAAGCATGTCTGCCGCATCAGTTGTCACCCTCTCTAGTGAAAATCTTGCCGAGTATTCTGTAGCTTTGTAGCTTGCAATATCCATTGCATCTGCTGACATTCCCATTATGATGGTGATTATAACAATTGACAGCATTAAATCCAGTGAAAATGCCTGTCCTCTTTTATCATCTTTCATAGATTAACTCCATATTTAGGTCGGTGTCCATTTTCTAAAAAAATATTATAGTATCCGCTTTTATTAGAATAATAGGTTAGAGTGTATCCACTGTAGTTACCCTCAAATATTACATGATCGCTTGAACAGGGGGCGTTAAATGATGTGTTATTGCTGGATACTGCAGGTATTATAAAAGTTTCCATCCCGTAATCTGTGCAATTACCTTTTCCTTCTAATCTGCATAAAAAACACGCGCCGTCTTTACTTTCATGATAATAACCGTTATCAATGCAATTTTTAAAATTAATTAGGCATTTCCCGTGACTTATATAAGGATCATAGGGGCATTTTTTAAATATAAGCGGCGAAGTAGCATTTATATAAACATCTGAGTTTGTCCTGTTGGATATTTTAAGAAAATCAGTGAGACTGGAGTTGTAGATGATTCTGGAGCTTGTATTTGTAGCCCCTCCAAAATTTTTACATTTTATAAAGGGCATGGGGTCTTTAATTGGATAATCTGGGTCTATTATGGATACATCTTGACTTATATTTTCATCATGTGCTGTATTACCTTTAATTACCGAAATTGATGAATTAATCTGCACTTTAAACGGATCTGGGGATGAACCTACTGTTATTACTTTGCATGTAACGTTTATTCCTCCTCTTAAATATTTTAAAGATGAATTATCAATTTCCCACTGTAACCTATCTTTAATAGAACTTTTACTGTCTAAAAGAGGATTTTCATTTATTATAACTTCATTTGACATTTGTTGAAATGTTTTTTTAGCAATAAGGGGTAAATTTTCTTCCATGTCTTTGGAAGTTGAAAAAACAACATCTGATTGAATTACAGATGCCTGTGATTCGCTTCCTATACATGTCATATCTACAAAAAGAGTTAAAATGTATATAGCCGGAATTATCAAAAGAAAAGAGACTCCGCTGATTACATATCCGTTCTGGTCCATAATATTCCCTTTAAATTTATAATAAATGGTTACTAATTATTTTAATTATAAAATAAAGGTTATATATAAATTATTTCGTATGTTATAGCTAAATAGCACTTTTAAATCATTTAATTAAGTGATAACTACTTATTTGATTAAACAAAGTATTTAAATAAATATTTGATTTATTAAAAAAAATAAAAAAAATCTATTTTTTAACAGAATTTTTAAGCATTCCAATATCTTCTAATTCAACTTCAACAGTATCTCCAACGTTCATCGGCCCAATTCCTGGTGGAGTTCCAGTTGCAATTACGTCACCTGGTTTAAGGGTCATTATGTTGGATATGAATTCAACAAGTTCGTAAACATCAAATATCATATTTTTAGTGTTAGAATTTTGTTTTATTTCACCATTGAGTTTTAATGAGATTTTTTGATTCATTGGATCTAATTCTGTTTCAATGCATGGCCCGATAGGTGCAAATGTGTCAAAACTCTTCGCTCTAGTCCATTGTCCATCTTTTTGCTGTAAATCTCTTGCAGTTATATCATTAAATGCAGTATATCCCCCTATAAATTCCTCCGCATTTTTAGATTTAACAAATCTCGCTTCCTTAGAAATTATGATTCCCATTTCTGCTTCATAATCAACCTGATTTGATGAATCTGGATAAATAATATTATCTAAATGTCCTATTACTGATGTTGGTGGTTTCATAAAAATTATTGGTTCTTCAGGAATGTCCATATTAAGTTCTTCTGCATGATCTTTGTAATTTAAGCCTACGCAGACTATTTTAGAAGGTGAAAATGGAGATTTTATAGTAACTTCATCAATTTTATAAGTGGAATCTTTTTTGTATTTATCAACTGAAGATAAGTTTATTGCTTCTAAAACTGAACATGAAAGCTCTGTTATTTTATTATATTCTAATAATCCTGGTTTTCCATTCCCATTCTCTATAAATTGTACAATTTTCATAAATTCACCTTAAATTATATTTGTTTATGGAAAATAAGATTAATAAAATTAACATATTAAAAAAAATTGAGTTTGGATTTAATTTATTCAATAATCCCATGTTATTTTTAGCAGTATAGTAAGAGCTATTAATTCAATAAGTCCTCCAAAATAAACTGGTCTACCAATAAAAGTATCGGGGTCTATATTTATAAAAACAATAGATACAATGCTTTTAATTAGAAGTAAGAGGGCGAATAAGATTAATCCAACAGTAAATCCTATTTTAATTCTATTGTAACTTTTAATGTAGAGATATAATAACCCTGATAAAAGTCCAATGTTTATTATTTCTATAACACTAGCTGCAATTTTGATTCCTGTGTATCCATATAGTTCTAAAGCCATTTTAGCCCTTCATTTAAAATTAAAATTTTTAAATTCATGAATTATTAATTAGTTTCCCACCTTAAAAGGATAAATGGATGTTTTTAACATCCTATTAATTAATTCATAAATTATTTGTTTTTTCATCTTGAATTTTCCCATCACGCACTGTAATGATCCTATCGGCCATATTGGCAACATAAGGTTCGTGTGTTACCATTACAAGGGTCACATTCTCTTTTTTGTGGACATCTTTGAGGAGATTTAAAATAATATCTCCTGTCTTTGAATCTAATGCTCCAGTAGGTTCGTCGGCTAGGATGATAGAAGGATGATTTACCATTGCTCTTGCAATGGCTACTCTCTGTCTTTCTCCACCAGAAAGCTTAGTTGGTCTTTGTTTTATCCGGTCTTCAAGTTCTACTGATTTTAAAAGTTCCAGTGCTCTTTCTTCCATTTCTTTACCTGAAACTGGAGTTTCAAGCATGGGGATCTGTACATTTTCAAATACAGAGAGGTTTGGAATTAAATTGTGCAGTTGAAATACGAATCCAATCTCGTTGGACCTGAATTCACTCAAATCTTTTTCACGCATCAAATCAATGCCTGCAACTTTTATAGTGCCTTCATCTCCTTTATCCAGTGCCCCAATCATATTTAAAAGGGTGGACTTTCCAGAACCAGAAGGCCCTATTATGGAAACAAACTCTCCTTTTTTTATCTCAAGATCGATACCATTCAAGGCTTTTATAGTCCCATTATCATAGCTTTTTTTGAGATCCTTTATCTCTATGATGTTTTCACTTTTATTCATAGCGTAACGCCTCCGTTGGTGCTAATCTACTTGCTCTGTAGGCTGGATAAATCCCGCCGATTATTCCAACAATAAATGCAATTGCAAACGCTCGAAGGAATAGTTCAATGGAATATGCAGGTTCAATTACACCTTCAGCAGACGGTGTAAGGGATAAAAGCACTTCAACGCCTACAACACCTACTATGATCCCTACTATGGCCGCAATTAATGTAAGAACAATTGATTCGCCTAATATCATTCCAAGTATTCTTCTACTTCTCCATCCAACGGCTTTTAACACACCAATTTCTCTTGTACGTTCATATACAGACATTATCATGGTATTTATAACTCCAACTCCTCCAATAATTATTGCAAGGAGTGAAATGGCCCATGTGGCTGTATCAATGAAGCTTAAACCCTGATTTATCCTTCCCATTTGATCGGCAGCGGATGTTGCGGATAATTCGTCTTTATAATCATTTTCAATTGAATCACTTACTTCGGTAACATTGGCATTATCATTTATTTTTACATTTATAACGGTAATTTTACCATCATTATCGGTTATATTTTGAAGTTTTTCCAGTGAGACGTATGCTCCAGCATCAGTTATGAAATTACCAGTTTCAAATATTCCTGTAATTTTGAAATCCTTATTGAAAATCTTTATGGTATCCCCAACAGTTTTATTGAGGTTTTGAGCGGCAGTTTTTCCTATGATTATTTCATTTGCATCTCCATCTGAAAAAACAGTTCCGTTGATGCTGTCTATTCCAACAATATTAAGCTTGCTGCTATTAATACCATTTATCATAAATCCGCTTGGACCGAAAGAACTCGAACCTTCTTCCAACATGGCGCTTGTTCTTAAGACTCCTGCAGTATCTTTAACCCCGCTTATATTTTGAATATCCGTTACTCGCGATTCATTAATGTTTCCTGACATAAAACCATCAGTACCTGCTTGAATTACAGTTATCTCAGCACCGCCTGATTTAAGGGTGCTTTCTGTAGATGCTTTAAGCCCGCCGGTAATGAGTCCTAAAGCCACAATTGTAGCGATTCCAATTGCAATTCCAACAATTGCAAGGGACGTTCTGGTTTTATTTCTAAATGGATTTTTAATAATTAACCCAAAATAGTTCATGATTAAAATCTCCTTTATTATATATAAATTGATTAATCTAATTCATCAATTTTTATTAAAAGGAGTATTTAAGTAATTATTTCAAAATTAGTTGCAAATCTATTACAAATTACATACAAATTGGATCCAATTTATAAGGCGGATTTCTGAAAAATGGTTAAAAAATGTTTTAATAATCCCATGTTATTTTTAACAGTATTGCAAGGGCTATAAACTCAATAATACCTCCAAAATAGACGGGCCGACCTATTAATATATCAGTATCCACAATTAAAAACATAATTGTCATGATACTCTTAATTAAAAGCATAATGGCAAAAATGATCAATCCTACAGTAAATCCAATTTTTATCTGCCTGTAACTTTTGACATAAAGATACAGAAGACCAGTCAATAATCCTATGTTTGCTATTTCTATAACCATTGCTGCAATTTTAATTCCTGAAAATCCAAGTAAATCTAATACCATTTTAATCCCTTTTATTTATTTCCTTCATTAACCTGTTCCCATATAACTTCAAAGTCATCATAATTCTTTTCCATGCTTTCTGAGAGGAAATACATTTTACCATATTTTTCTCCTGCTGATTTTATAACTTCACTATCTTCTAAAATCTTTATATGGTGTCTGATAGTTCTATAATTTACATTTAATTCTTCTGCAAGCTGGTGTGCATTATAAGGACGTTCATTTAACTTTTTAATGATTTTAGCACGATTTACCCCTCCTCTTGTACCGAGGATTAGCCACCAGAGCACTTTTTTCATGGATTATCACTATCTAAATTAATAAAATAATTTAAAGCTTCAAAATAATTCTAAAAATATGTTTCAGTAATTAGATTGGACCATGTTATATTTAGATTTAATTAAAAAGAAATAATTTTGAAATAAATAATGGTTAAGGAAATAAAATTCTTCCTTAATTGTTTTTAGCAGATTCTAATTTGATCAGGGATCCGAAAACACCTCCTACCGCACTCACGACGATTTCAAGCCCAATATAGAGAAGTATACTGCTTAACATCAAACTTAAATAATCTCCATAACCTTGGGCGTACATCATGACCAGTAATATAAGAGAAACTATTATACCGCCTAAGAGTCCTAATAATGCTCCATTAATAACTCCTTTTTTAATATCTCCTATCATAAATCCTACTGCAATTCCTGCCATTATAAATGAAATTAAGAATATACTAAGTCCAGAAATAACGTCAGAGACGATATAAAGGACTATAGCAAGGAAAATTCCAATCAGTAATGGTTTCCATTTAATTAATTCTTTAATCATAATTACACATCCTTTTAATTTAGATATTTAAACCTCAAAAAAAGAAAAAAAGGGATTTAGGAGGCTATTTAAATCCATTGAGGCGAAATTAGCGTTTTATTTACATCTCCATATCATAAATGGAGGTTGAGAAAAATTTGAATTTTCCGAACTACCAAAAACCTTTGTTTAAAAAAGTTTTGGAGGTTGAAGGAAAAACTACGTTTTTCCGAACCACCAAAAATCCTGCAGGATTTTTGGAGGTGCCCACCCATAATTAATTCTCCTATCAAAAAAGGGGGAAAAGAGGATTTTACCTCAAACAGGAAAGAATTAAGCGACATGTGTTCTTGTAAAGGCCCACCCACTTTACAATTGACAGTATTTTATTTTTTCACGATATTTTTACTCCTTTTTTTATTTTTAAAGATTTTAATGCTTAATTGGTTCGATTTCATGTATTCTAGTTAATGAAATGCATTTAAGTAATTTTTCCAGAGTTTTTACCAAATCAATACAAATTATACCCAAATCTATGCCAAATTTGCAAATTGAGTTCTAAATTAAAAAATGTATTAATACTATTATGTCTATTTTACTAGTTAATAACCTTAAAAAGGGATATAAGTTTATTAAACTTATTTAAAATAAGCTAATTTATATATGAATGCTCAAATTCCCAAATAGGTATTAAAATTATCAATTTATCCAAAATAAGTTAATTTAGGAATCTCTTGGGTTAAATTTGGGAAAAGTTTTATATTCATTCTTTTATTTAGTTTAATCTGGAATTAAAAATCGAGATGGAATTATGCAGGAAATTCTTAAAAAAATAAAAGAAAATTCATGGATTGTAGCATTAGTTGCAATAGTTATATTCTCATTTATACTGGATATGTATGTTTTAACACGTTACAACATTTCATATGGTCGAGATGGCCCTTTTTATGACTTCCAGGTATTAAGTATACTTCAAACAGGGCTTCCGGCCAGTAATGATCCTCCCCTTGCCTACTATATATTAACGCCATTTGTGATACTAAGTGGAAATTCATTTCTGGGTATAAAAATTGGAATGGCATTAATAGGATCTCTTATGGCATTTCCTGCATATTTCCTAACTGAAACATTCCGAAAAAAAATAAACATTGATTCCAAGGTGCCGGCGTTATTAAGCGCATTTTTAATGACTGTAAATCCCTTTTATTTTTCAATGATTGGAGATTTCATGCAGAATCTCATTGGAGTATTCTTTTTATTACTCTTAATGTATTTTGCAGTTAAATGGTTTGAAAATACAAAAGAATGGAAAAAATACGGGATTTTAACATTGATATTGCTCTTATGCTGTATATTTACCCATATTTATACAGGAATACTTGCCGTAATATTGTTCTTATCTCTGCTTATATTCAGCCTGATTTTTAGAACATATAAAACAGGTAAAATGCCAGGATTAGATTTAAAAATAGTATTAGCTGCAGCTGTGTTAATTATTGGTGGATTGGGAGCTTTATTTATCATATATCCTGTGATGTTTTCAAAATTCACCACAGTGCTCTCTTTTGTAAATAATTCTTCAACAGAGACTTCAAATTTCCGTGGAGGAATGACTGCAAATCCTTTAGTCTTTTTAACAATTCCATTTATTTTTGGGATCATCGCGACCTTAAAAATATTTTATGGAGGACTAAAAGAAAAAATAAATCCTCAAAACTGGAAAATCAATAAAAAAATGCTTCTGGCATTAATTTATATAGTAATTACTGTAGTTGTTATTATTTTATCCACATTCCCTTCCATTGACTCTCAATATCAAGGCAGGTTTATAATGCTTATATTTGTTCCAATTGCATTAATGGTGCCTTTAGGACTTAAATTAATCGAAGAATGGGTATCTGGTAAATATGAATCTAAAGATGGATTGAAGCTCGCGTTGGTTATAATCGCAGTTTTATTTGCTGTATCCAGTCTGTATACCACTTCAAGTACAATTTCAAGCATGGGGCCGAGTATAACTACGGAACAGTACAATGAGTTAGTAAAAATAAAAGCCGATCATTTAAATGGGAAAATAGATCCAAGTGGAATAATTGTGGTAAGTGATTATCATATGGGCTACTGGGTGCAGTATGTAACTGGAATGCACGTGGAAACTGGAAATACTGCAGATGTACTAAGTAAGTATCCGGATAGTAAAATATATGCTGTTACTTTAACGCAAAATTCTCAAATGGGCTCAGGTATGGGACAAAGTTATTCATGGAACCCATTATTCCCTTATTCCTTCCCATTTGGAGGAATTAATATTCAAAACTCAAATGAAAAACAGGATGGAATAGGAAATGCTCCTGATCAGATCTCAAAAAATAACATGACTGGTCCACCATCTAATTTAGGAAACAGTACAAGGTTTAAATCAGGATCTACACTGCCTAATATGGGTAATATGACGCAAAATAATGGCATGGGATCTCAACAAATGCCTACTCAGGGCTCTAATCAGCCATTATCAAACAGTGGAACATTAATCTACAGTAGTGATAATTTGAAGGTATATAAAATATAGATATTGGTAAAATAGTCAAATTCTAATTTAATTAGATTATTTCTACCATTTTTAATTATTTTTAAATTAAGTTTTTATATTACCTTATTCAATCTATTTCTAATCCAATTTTTAAAGGTGGATTAGTGAATCAATATAAAGCCATATCAATATTAGTTGGAATTGGGATAACTGCAGTATTTTTAGTTATGTTTTTAGAGTCAAAAAATCCTGTAAATTTGTTTTATATGACTTTAGGTATAATAGGCATCATATTTGGATTTTTTATTATAGATAAAAAGATTAATCTTTTATTTAGTCTTTTCATGGCGTTAATTGGTGTTAATATTCTTCAATGGCTTATATTACTATATATTTATTATTATAATCCTGTTTATTTTAAAACAAGCCTTTATGAGTATTTGGTTATTTTAATCATTCTTATAATTACACTACTCAAAATAGATTACAGAAATAAACTATATTCCCATATAGCTGAAAAAACAAAAAATAAACTGCTAGAAGATAAAACAAAACTAATACTGCTATTTGCAGGATTAATTATCATAATTGGATGTTTAGTAACTTTTATAATTTATTTTACACCCATTTTTTTGTATGGTGCCACCTTTGGACTGTTGGCTTTTATATATGGCTATTATCATGAAAATAAAAAATTAAATGTTTCACGCAATTACGTTAAGGCAATGGGGTTTGTTTTGATATTACAATATGTTATTCTCTTTCTTTTCTTCAATCAAATTTCAAAAGATGATTTGGTTAATGCTTTATCCATTTCAATGTTAATTGACATTAATTTTTTGCTCCAATTGTATTTGCCTAGATGGGGTATTCAAATAATTCCAAGTAAAAGAAAGAGAATTATTCCTGAAAATTACCCTCAATACAGCGGAATAAAACAAACAACTGAAGTAGAAGTAGCGCCTATTAATAAAAAAGAGATTATTGTTTTAATAGGTGTTATAATATTATTCATTGGAATTTTTGCTGCATTTTATCAAATTGGTGATAAAACTAACCAAACTGGATATAATTATGACCAAATGAACGTTGCAGAAAATGAAGATATACTAAGTAAGTATTCTGTAATGGATACAAGTTATAAACTCAGTGGAAATATTTCTACAGAATCGTTTTCGAATAATGGAATTAGTTTTAATTATCCACGCGGTTGGAATATAAATTCGCAAAGTAGCAATTTTGTTGAGCTGTCAGATGAAAATGGTGATTTCCAGATTCAGATGTTAAATAATAATGCTTATTCAATTGAAGATACAATTCGACAATCCGAATTCGTGATTTCTGATGATTGGAATAAAATTGCAAGTTATAAACTAATAATTGACAATGAAACTGCGTATGATGGCATATATACATATAAAGATCATGAATCAGGCATATTAATGAGATCTGTTCAGATTACTCTAGTGAAAAATGACAAAAAGTATTTAATTTATCTTCAAGCAGTAGATGAAAATTTCAATGAAGAAAAATCAGATTTCGCTGTAATTTTAAATAGTTTTAAAGTAGATGAAGTAATAGAAGCATCAAATTACATAAATCCACAGTATTCTACTAATTAAATGATTTTTAAGTTTATTAGATTTAAAAAATTGTTGATAATTCTTTTATAAATTTATTGTTTTCATATTTAATCATGAATATTTCAAAGATTCACGTGGAGTTTATATAATATATTATTAAAAATCAATTAATATCTATTAAAAGCTCTAAATTAGAAAAATAGTACTAAAAGCTCCTTTTTAAAATATAAATGGACAAATAACTTCAAATAAGACATTTTAGAATATAAATAGGCTATATTTAAAGCAAATAGTGTATAGTAATTAAAATCGTTTATAAAACATTTTTTACAAGTTATATTTGCTCTAATATGCATATTAATGTCCAATTATCCTTAAAAAAATTATAATTACTCCAGATTTAATATAAAAAGCTTTATTTGGTCATATTTATGAATAAAAGGCTCAATTATTTCTGATTGTTAATGCATGGATGCATATACAATTAAAATAAGACTCTATGTATTTAATTTGCCTAATTATTGTTTAATTATAGCTTAGTTATTAAAAATAAGCATAAATAAAGCATATTTCTTAAGAGTTAAAATGAAACTTTTAAATTGTCCCTTTTTTATTAAAATAAGCTCTAATTGGGTCTATTTTTAGAAAATAAATCGAAATATTTATATATGAATTAAAGGTGATAGTAACATTGTCCTGAGAGACCCTAATATCGTAGGTGTATAAAAGGGTCAGGATACGGAGGCGGTATAATTACGAAGAGAATACAGAAAACTACCTTAGCAATTGCTATGGCTCTTAGTGTAGTATTCATATTAATGCCGATCGGTTCGGCAACAGAAACCCCTAATTTAGTAAATACGTTAGATAAAGACAAATTAGTAAATGCTGTCAGTAATAATGCAAGTACTGGCAATACAACACTATTAAGTGAAGACGAAATCCAAAAACTGCAAAAATGGTTACAGGAAAATAACATTACCAACGACAACGGCTTAAAACTTGGATCTACTGGTGATCAGGTTAAGAAATTGCAACAATGGCTTACAGAAAACAATTTTTACAATGGAGAAATAGACGGTAACTTTGGAAATGACACCGAAGCTGCAGTTAAAGCCTTCCAAAAAGAAGTAGGGCTTAATGAAGATGGTCAAGTAGGAGATTATACTTTACTGGCCATGCAGCAGTGGGACGAATATGCAGACGCAGTTACAAACAGTGATTCCAGTAGTTCTAGTTCATCCTCAGATAAGGTCTATGCAAGCGTTTCAAAAAGTTCAAAAGCTAAAGCAACTACCTCTAAAAAAGCAACAACAAAGACTAAAACCAGTACCAAAAGAACATATTCAACTCGATACAGCGGATACACAAATGGAATGGACTGTTGGGCTATGAGTTCATATCTCTCCAGCAAACTTAGAAGCCAGGGATATTCAGTTAGAACAATACAATACGCAACATCTATGTCTTCAAGACACCGTTCAGTACAATACTATAACGGTAACAGTTGGGTTAACTATGACTATAAAGGAAATGGTTACTCCTCAATCTATTATGCAACCGGTAATTCTAAAAATGGTGCTGTAATAGGTTAAAAATAGAATAATGAAGAATTATTTATAATTTAAATAATTTCTTCTATTTTTTTAATTTTAAAATAAAATTAGTTTTTTTAAATCACATATAAAAGTGCAATTACCGTTTAATTTATTTTTAATCATTCCCATGTAATATAGAGTAATATAGACAATGCGATCAATTGAATTACATTAATTGATGATAATGGGAATTCCTGTCTTCCTATTTCAAAACTATGGTTTCCAGGACCTGATATCATACTTACAGCTAAAAATAGGGTGGAAACTAAATTTTGAATCAGTAGAAGTGATGCAAATACTAGAAGGCCCATTGTAAATTTAGATTTTAGTCGTTTGTAACTTTTTAAATAAACGTAAAGCAATGCGATTAACAGGCAAATATTAGCAATTCCTACTATAATGGCTAAAATGGTGCTTATTCCTATGATATCCAATCCGCCAGGGGCAGGATTCATCCCTTGTGGTGGTATTCCACTCCCATTGGCTTGATATGAATTTCCAGGTTGTGGATTCACAATTTTCATTCCGTGATCAATAAAGTTTTGCATCATTTTATCTCTAATCTCCAATTTCTATTTACTATTTATTTAATTATCCCTAATTTGTTCCCAAATTTCTAAGAATGTATCATAATTTTCTTCCATAGCTGTGGATAAGAAATACATCTTTCCATATTTCTCTCCACCAGATTTAACTATGTTATTTTCTTCTAAAACCTTAATGTGATGTCTAACAGTCTTATAATCCAAATTAAGTTCTTCTGCAAGTTGATGTGCATTATAAGGTCTATCATGTAACATTTTGATTATTTTGGCTCGGTTAAATCCGCCTTTCATACCGGCAATTAACCACCACATCACCTTTTTCATGCAATCACTTCAAACAGATTTTTAATCACTGAATTATGTTTTAAATATAATTAAATGATTCTTTCTATTGGAACCACCAGTATATCTCTCGCACCTACTTTTTTAAGCTTATTAATTGTATTAAAGACCTCATGCTCATCAACGACTGCATGAACAGCTACAATATCATTACTGGATAAAACTTCTGAAACGGTAGGGCCTGTAAGTCCGGGCATTGCCTTTTTAACATCTTCAAGATATTCTTTATCCACGTTCATCATTACAAGCTTTTTACCTTCTGCATCAAGAACTCCTTTTATACCGGTTCTTATAGCTTCAATTTTCTCATTATTTTCTTTAAAACTATCCTTATTAGCAATTAGCTTAATAGAACTTTCTAAAATGGTATCTATGATTTTTAGATGATTCATTTTTAAAGTTGTTCCTGTACTTGTAAGATCGGTAATTATGTCTGCAACACCAATAAAAGGCGCAATTTCAGTTGAACCACTTAATTCAACTATTTTAACATCTAAACCTTTCTCTTCAAAGTATTTTCGTGTCAAATTTGGGAATTCTGTAGCTACAACTGCTCCGTGATTAATATCCAGAATGTTGTAGATTGGAGAATCTTCGGGAACAGCCAGAACAAGCTTTGCAGTTCCAAAGTTTAGATCTTCTAAAATTTCAACATCTGCATCCTTTTCTCCGATTAAATCAAGGCCGGTCATTCCCAGATCTGCTGCCCCATCAGCAACAAATTCGGGAATATCTGCAGCTCTTGTAAACATAACGCTTATTTCTTCGTCATAAGTCTCTGAAAACAGTTTTCTATTAGCTGTATCTTTAATGCCAATCCCTGCTTTTTCCAAAAGCTTAACTGCAGGGTCGCTTATCCTTCCTTTTGATGGAAGAGCAATTCTAAGTTGCATTTAAATCCTCCTCAGACGTAAATTTTTGAAATTATAAGATTAAAAAATTCTATTAGTTAATTGAATTGTTAGGTATTTATGTACTTCTACTTGCTAGAAATGAAATTTAGATTTTATTCAGGATATAATAGTAGAAAAGTTAATGAAAAGCAATTTTACACCAAATATTTTTAAGTTCATTTAATATACTTTTATTAAATCGAATTATGTATTAGATGGTGGTTCTATGGAAACAAGAAGTATTTTAATTGATGGTGTAACTATTTTAGGCAGTGAATTTAAGAAAGGGTCTGTTTTAATTGAAAATGACAAAATTACTGATATAACCGATAAAACTGGTATTCAACAGGCAGATGAAGTAATTGATGGCGAAAAAAAAGTTTTAATGCCTGGAATTGTAAATACTCATACTCATTTATCTATGAATCTTTTAAGGGGCCTTGCAGATGATTTACCTCTTGATACATGGTTGAATGATCATATCTGGCCTGTAGAAGCTAATTTAAACGGTGATTACTGCTATGCCGGTGCTTTACTTGCTTGTGTGGAAATGATAAAGTCTGGAACCACTACTTTTAACGATATGTACTTCTTTATGGATGATGTAGCCCGGGCAGTTGATGAGACAGGCTTAAGAGGGATGCTATCTCATGGAATGATTGATCTGGGCGATGAAGAGAAAAGAAAGGCAGAATTTAAAGAAACAAAGAGAATAATAGAAAAATGCCATGATACTGCAGATGGAAGAATTAAAGTTGCTTTTGGACCTCATGCACCTTATACTTGTTCTGAAGAGCTTTTAAGAGAAGTCAGGAAAGAAACAGATAAAAGGGGCCTTAAAATCCATATGCATGTTAGTGAAACAGAATTTGAAGTCCAGCAGGTCACTGAAGCCCACGGAGCAAGACCATTTGAATATCTAAATGAAATCGGATTTTTAGGAGATGATGTCATAGCTGCACATGCAGTATGGCTTTCAGATAAAGAAATAGAAATAATTAAAGATAAAGGAGTCAGTTTATCTCATAATCCCGCAAGTAACATGAAATTAGCATCTGGAATATCTCCTGTTTCAAAATTAATCGAAACAGGTGTAAATGTTTCTTTAGGAACTGATGGTGCAGCATCAAATAATAATCTGGACATGATTGAAGAAATGAAACTTGCAGCACTGCTTCAAAAAGTAAATACTGGAGATTCAACAGTTCTTCCAGCAGAAAAAGTCTTCCAAATGGCTACAATTGGGGGAGCAAATGCTCTAGGACTTCAAGATGAAATTGGAACAATTGAAGTTGGAAAGAAAGCTGATTTAATACTTTTAGATAGGAAAGCACCTCATTTAACTCCATTCAGGCATCCAATGTCACATCTCGTTTATGCAGCTAACGGTAGTGATGTTGATACTACTATTTGTAATGGTGAAATATTAATGAGAAATAAGAAATTAGAGATCATTAACGAGGCAGAAGTTATTAAATTAGCTGAAGATGCAGCAGAAGAATTATTATCAAAAAGTTAATGATGATTATATGGATAGATTAGTCTTATTTGATGTGGATAGAACTTTAATTGGCAGATCACAGTGCCACCATGATGCATTCTCCTATGCATTCAAAAAGGTCTATGGTGTAGATGTAGACATCAGAATCATTAATTATGGCGGCATGACCGATCCAGCTATAGCAATAGAAGTTTTAAAGAAAATAGGCTTAAAAGAGAATATAATTTGTCCAAAAATTCCAGAATGTATGAATGCAATCAGGGATTATTTTTTGGAAAATGTAAAAAGAGATAAAATTCCTATTTTACCGGGTGTAAATGAATTATTGGAATCATTAAATGATAATGGAACTCTTTTGGGGTTAGTCACTGGAAATTTAGAGCCTATTGCATGGGGAAAACTAGAATCGATCCATATTAACCATTATTTTAAATTAGGTGGCTTTGGAAGCGATAGTATCAATAGGACAGAGTTGGTTAAAGCAGCAGTTAAAAAAGCGATGAATGATTTTAATTTTAACGGTACTACTTTTGTTATTGGGGACACGCCCAGGGATATAAAAGCCGGATTTGAAGCTGATGCTAAAACAATTGCCGTAGCTACTGGAACTTATACGGTGGAAGAACTTAAAGAATTTAACCCTGATTTTGTTTTTGAAAGTTTAGAAGAAAAAGAAGAAATAATTAAGGCCATAATGAAACCTTAAGATGCACTGAAAAGTGAATGTCTAGGGTAAAGCACGTGTTCAAGTAACAGAACTGCTATAACTCCTACAACGAATCCATTGGCTATTAATGGTCTGATAATTGGGGGTAACTGCCCAGCAATGGCTACAGGTAAAAACGCAATAACGGTTCCAAGAAGAATTGGTAAACCAACAATTACTCCATCATCAACATTTCTTATAGCATCACTTTCAATTGCAGTAAGCATTGCAGCTCCAATTTGAGCAATAAGCACATATAAAAGAATAACTCCAATTACTGGCGACGGGATGCTGCTTATCACGTTTATGGCAATTGGGGAAAAACCAATTAGAAAAAGTACTATTGCTGCAGGAATAAGTGTAAATCTGGATGCAACACCAGTAGCAGCAATTACTCCCGGACTTAAAGTGTAATTAACATAGCCTATAACCCCAAAAAGCCCGGCAACTATATTTCCAATTCCAGTAAACGTTATTCCCCTACTAACGCGTTTTTCTAAATTATCTGCTCTTAAAATTGTTCCCACTGATTGAATTGAGCCTAAATCATTTATTGCAAGTGCAATGAAACTGATTAAGAATGCTACTAAAACTCCAATATCTGGAACTGTTAAAGTACCTAAAAAGCTTGAAGGAAGTGCTACAACAGAAAGATTTAAATCTAGAGGATTTGAAGTTCTAAAAATTAGATAATACGCAACAGTACCTGCAATTAAAGATGATAAGGTTAATGTTGACCTCCAAATACCTTTTAAAAATGCATTAGCTGCAAAAATTACAAATATGAATCCAAATGAAAATATGAGATTGTATGCAGATGAAACCGGACCTCCAGCAGTGATAAGACTAATTATAGTCGGTGCCAGTGTGAAAGAAATGAGCATTAAAATAACCATAATTACTCTGGGAGTGAAAAGCTTTTTTACGTATCTGAAAAGTCCACTTGCAGCTAAAATAGCAAGTATTAAACCACCAATCATTATTGAAGAATTTATTGATCCAATACCCTGATCAAAACTCGTTAGAATTGCAATTAGAAGAACTGCAGCGGGGCCTAAGATTAGTGGAAGCCGGTGGCCCCAGTAAACCTGAATAATCATAAGGGCTCCTACAATTAAAAATAGCTTCTGGAGATATGGAATATAATCTCCACCAGTTTCAAGTACTCCTACAAGCTTTCCAATGATTATAATGGATGGAATAGCTACTGCAAACCATTGTAATCCGAAAAGAAGCATCTCTTTCTTATTAGGCTTATCATCTAATCCGTATTTGATGTACATAATATTCACTAAATAAATTGAAATCAATGAACGATTTAAAAATCGATATAGAAATATTTATTCAAATAATTACTTAAAACTAATTAATTCATTATAAAAGTAGATATTATTCAATTGAAATTAAAAAAATTTGAATTTAGGATTTTCTTCTAACAATATTGTTAATTGTGATGGCAATAAGTAGTAAAACAGGCCATATTTCAAGTCTGCCCATCCAGAAGTCCACAATAAACACTATTTTTACTAATGCTGGAGAATCTGGTGTAATTATTCCTGAACCAAGCCCTACATTACTTAAAGCAGATGCCACTTCAAAAATAACTCGAGATATATCTGAATAATATATTAAGACTATGATAACACTTACTATGTATATTACAAAGTATGTAAACACGAATGCTCCGGTTATCCTTAAAACATCATCTGTAATCTTTAGATCAGTGACGTGATGAATTTTTTTAGGCATCACTGCTTTACCGGGCAGTATAAAGGATTTAACTTGCCAGTATATTCCTTTTAAAAGCACTCCAAATCTAAGCCATTTGATACCTCCACCAGTAGAGAGTGAACCTGCACCTATTATCATAAGTATAGTAAGGAAAAATGTTCCAAGACCAATCCATTTAGATAACAAATCAGGATAAAATGCAGTTTGTAAACCTGTAGTGGTTATAGCTGAAACCATCTGGAACAAAGCAAATCTAAAATTAAGGAGTAGATCATTTCCATAAACGTGATTGTTATAAAGCACAAATGTAACTAAAATTGTTGAAATTATAATTAATGAATAAGCTACTTTTGTTTCAATGTCTTTGAAATACTCTTTCCAATTCCCTTTAAGGACTGTATAATGCAATGCATAGTTTGTAGCTCCTATTATCATTATAATCATGGCTGCAATCTCTATCCATACACTATTGTAGTATAAAAGGCTTGTATTATGCATTCCAAAACCTCCTGTGGATAGGGCTGTAAATGCATGGAATATAGAATCAAATATAGGCATTCCTGCAATTAAAAATAGAACTATTGCAATTACAGTAAAGAATAGATATATATAGACTATTATTCTTGTTGAATGTCTAATACTGGGCACTACTTTTTCTTCTCTACCTTCTGCAAGGTAAAGACGCATTACATCAACACCAGTGGATCTTAAAAGAGCAAGAAGAAGGAAAATAATACCTAAGCCTCCAATCCACTGTGTAAAAGCACGCCAAAAGTTCATAGTATATGAAACAACATCTAAATTAGAATACATACTGAATCCTGTTGTTGTAAATCCGGACATGGCTTCAAAATAAGCATTAAGAAAAGATAATTCTCCAGCTAAATAATAAGGTAAAGCGCCGATAGCACATGCAACCAACCAGATAATAGTTGAAAATATCATGGCACTTTTAAGATTCAACTTCATCTCAGCTTTACATAATTTAGAAAGACTAAAACCGATTATGGCACTAATAATGGCGGAAATCAAAAATGGAATTATATATCTTGGTTCATTATAAATAAAAGCAATAATAATTGGAATAAGGATCGCTACTGCTAAAAATATTAATGTATTGCCTGTAAAATGTAGTATGGTTTTTGCTTCTCTTTTACTTAATCTATGGACACGTTGCATTTAATCGCCTCAATTATTATGGGACTAAATGGGTTAATTAAGAATTAATGATGGTTATGTGCCTTATAAACTAATTTTAACCCTTTTTAACTAGATCAAGAGAGTATATATAATTTTCGACGGAAAAAATTTAATAAAACTTTCCGGTCGAGTTATTAAATCTACCTAATTCTTTCAATATTACATCAACTGTTATATAAAATTATTGGGGCAATAACTAACTTTATATATCTGACTGAAAATCATTAATAAGATAACAATGATAACTTCACTACGAAAGAGAGATTTATATCTCATTTCAGCGCAATTAGGCGTAATAATGGTAGGTATTGGAGTAGTAACATTAATACCAATAATCGTTGCCTTAATCTACAATGAAGGAAATTATATCTCTTTTTTAATCCCATCAGGATTTTCTATTTTATTTGGATTCATTTTATGGAAATCATTTGAAGACAAAAAAAGGCATGTGAGCCTAAAACATGGAATGATAATTGCTGCATTGGCGTGGCTCTGGGCGGCATTAATTGGTGGTCTTATTTTAATGCAAATTACTCATATTAATTTTTTAAACGCTTATTTTGAGAGTATGTCTGCCTGGACTGGAAGTGGACTTTCTATTTATCTTAATGTGGAAATACTTCCCAATTCAGTTTTATTCTTACGTAGTCTTATGCAATGGGTTGGAGGTCTTGGTATTGTTATCATGGTAATAGGAATATTAATACGGCCAGGAACAGCCGCTGCAAGATTATACAGATCTGAAGCAAGAGAAGAAAAGATTAAGCCTAGTATTCTTGGAACTATGAAAGTTATATGGTGGATTTATATCATCTACACCCTTTTAGGCATTATTTTATATAGCCTTGCTGGAATGTCTCTTTTCGATGCAATAAACAACACTTTCACTAACTTGGCTACTGGTGGAATGTCAATTAAAAATGATAATATAGGAGCATACGGTAGCAACCTAGTTTATATAATAACCATATTTTTAATGATTTTAGGAGGTACAAGCTTCCTGGTGCATTATAGAGTTTTAACAGGTAAAATTGGGGAAGGATTAAAAGATATTCAGTTTCAGTTCATGATGGTTTTAATTATACTATTTTCAATATTATTAGTAGTAAATGCGAAATTTGTACCTATTGAGGCCGTTTTTAATGTCGTATCTGCAATTACATGTACTGGTTCAAGTATTTCTCCATTAAGCGTGATGATAGGATGGTCACAATACACAAAATTACTGCTCATTGCATTAATGGTTATAGGTGCAGCTGCAGGATCTACTACCGGCGCAATAAAACTTATACGAGTTATTACATTTCTAAAAGGAATTTATTGGGAAATTAAGAGAATAATATCTCCTAAAGGTACAGTTATACCTACTAAAATAGCAGGTAAACATGTAACAAATGTAGAAATTAAAGAAGCAGGTTCATACATATTTCTTTACTTTGTTTTTTTATTTATAAGCTGGATTGTATTCGTTAGTTATGGATACGATGCATTAAACTCTTTATATGAGATTGCATCAGCACAAGGAAATGTAGGCCTTTCAATGGGAATCACATCACCAACAATGCCTCAAATCCCTCAAGCACTCATGATTTTCAATATGTGGATTGGAAGACTTGAAATAATACCGGTACTCGTGCTAGTAAGGGCATTATTAATAGGATTTAGAAAATAAATGGGGTTTATTTATTTTATCAATTAAAGCATTTTCTAGCCAATATAAGAACATCTTCATTTTTATTTAATTTTATCCCTTAAATTAATAAGTAATTTTTAACATAGAAATAATTAGAAAATAGGAAATGTGATTACCATGGCCTCTTATTTCAACCCTGAAATAGAAACAATGCCTCGAGATGAGCTTGATGCTCTTGTAGATGCACGAATAAAATACACTGTTAAATATGCAGTTGAAAATTCACCATTTTACAGAAAGTGGTTTAAAGAAAATAATATCAAAGTATCAGATATTAGATCACATGAAGATTTAAGGGAATTACCAATAATAACTGGTCAAACTATTAGAGAACAACAGCCCCCTGAAACAGATAAATTCGAATTTAAATGCGAAGGCAGTGAAATCTTCACAATACACGAAACAAGTGGAACAAGCGGCACACCTAAAGCATTTTTCCTTACATGGGATGATTGGAACAGATACGCTGAAAAATACGCAAGATCATTTACATCTCAAGGATTTGGCGAAGGAGATCGTGTTGTAGTCTGTGCATCTTATGGAATGAATGTTGGTGCAAATACAATGACTCTTGCAGCTCAAAAAATTGGAATGGCTATAATTCCCGAGGGTAAATGCACATTCCCAGTACGTATAATTAAAAGCTATCAGCCTACGGGTATTGTTGGAAGTATTTTTAAATTTTTACGTCTTGCAAAGCGTATGGAAGCTGAAGGGATTACTCCACAAGAATCAAGCATAAAAAGGTTAATTGCAGGTGGGGAAAGCTTTGCAGAAGAATCTAGAAATTATTTGGAAGAAATATGGGAAGTACCAGTTTACAATACTTACGGCAGTACTGAAGGAACCATGTGTGGAGAATGTAGCAAAAAAGCAGGTCTTCACGTACCTGAAGATTTAGTACACCTCGATGTTTATAATCCTCAACTTAAAGATTTTGTAGATGAAGGTGAATGTGGGAGAATTGTGCTTACAACACTTATTCCTGAAGGAGAAAAGACAGGAACACTTCTTTTAAACTATGATACGGAAGATACATCTGTTGTAGTAAGCAGAGAAAAATGCTCATGCGGAAGGACACATATGCGCATAATGAACCCGCAGCGTGAGGCAGAAACAGTTTGGGTTGCTGGAAGTCCATTTAATCGAGTTGATATAGAAAAAGGAGTATTCCAGAGAGATAACATGGATTATCTAACTGGAGAATATGAGGCATTTTTATACGGGGATGAAATGGAGACTACCTTGAGAGTTAGTATGGAATGTGAAGATCTGGGAAATTGTGATAAAGAGATGATTGAAGATAACTTTGTTAAAAGTTTCCTTGAATTTAAACATGGCCTACAGCAAGCACATGAAGATGGAAGTTTTAATATAAACTTTAATTTTACTGGACCTCGGGGTCTTGAATTCTATAAAGTTAGGGGCCGACCTAAACGTTTAGTAGACCGTCGGTGAAAATAAATCAATTCAAAATATTTTATTATTTTAATTTTCATTTATATTAGAAAAAACATACTATTAAAAACTAATTTTCAAATTTATTTTTAACTTTAAAGATAGGAGATAAAAATTCATGCTCAATGCAGAAACTTATATAACATCACAAAAAGGAATTGGCGGTCAAATAAGGACAAGATACGAAGATTTTTATGTAGAAGAAATCCCTGAATCAGAACCAAGTGGTGAAGGTCCAAATACATGGTTTTTTATTGAAAAATTAGGGCGAGAAACTCTAGATGTAGTACTGGACGTAGCAAGAGAACTTCATGTAGATAGAAAAAGAATGGGATTTGCAGGAATGAAAGATAAGAGAGCTATTACTAGGCAGTGGCTCTGTGTTTCAAATTCTGATGTTGAACAAATAAAAGAACTTGAAGATAAGCTTTATAAAGTAAAAATCCTCAAAATAGTCCAGAATGAAAAGAAATTAAGGATCGGACAGCTTATAGGGAATAAATTCAGGCTTCTTATTAGGGATACTGAAAATCCAGAACAGGATGTTGAAACTGCAAGAGAAGTATTAGCGGAATTAAGTGAAAAAGGAGTTCCTAACTACTTTGGTTGGCAGCGTTTTGGTAATAAAAGGTCAAATACTCATGTTGTAGGTAAATTGATGCTTGAAAACGATCTAAAGAAAGTTGTTGATGCATATATTGGAAATCCATATCCTGAAGAGCCAGAACACATTAAAGAAATAAGAGAGATGTACGATGATGGAAAGCTACAAGAAGCGTTTGAATCCATGCCTCGTGGAATGCGTTACGAGAAAATGATGCTTAAAACACTTCTTAAGGAAATGAAAAAGAAAAAAGTGGACGATGTCGCTGATTTAGATGAAAATTCTTACAAATGGGCAATAGAAAGCCTTCCTAAACCTTTAAAAAGAATGTTTGTTCATGCATATCAATCATATTTATTTAATAAAGCTGTAAGTGAAAGAGCAAAGCTTGGAATTGATAATTATGTTGAAGGAGACATTATAATTGATAATGAAGAACATTTAGTCCACAAATTCGGCGATGAGATTGACGAAAGAATTAAAAACTTTGAATTTCATGCTACAGCGCCGCTTTTTGGAAGTAAAGTTCCATTAGCCGGTGGAAAATTAGGTGAAATGGAACAGAAAATTTTAGATGATGAAGGAATCACTTTAGAAGATTTTAAGGTTCCTAAAATGCCAAAACTTGGAAGTCATGGCTTAAGGCGTGCAATGAGGTTTAAGATATGGGATGCATCAGCTGAAATGACTGATGAAGGAATTTTAGTTGAATTTTCAATTCCAAAAGGTTGTTATGCCACAGCAGTTTTAAGGGAAATAATGAAAAATGAGGTTGTTTAACTAAAAAACATTAATCCCTTTTAAACCTATGTTTTAATTTTATTTAAATTTGTTTCAGGTTATTTGCTATTAAAACTCAATAAATGAGTTTTAAAACGGAAATAATTAAGTTATCGCCTAAAAAAATCGAAAAAAAACATTTTAAGCAAATCGCAATATTTATCTTGATATGAGTACATAAAGAATATCCATATCATTGGAATGGTGTTTAAATGTGCAATAAATACTGGATACAATCAGGGGAAAATGGAACTCTCTTTGCGTATTTAAATTTAGAAAAAAACCAGATAACTATTTCCTTAGAAAATGAAGCATACACTGCAGATCCTGAACGTAATGTTGGGTTAACTATGGACTTAACTAAATTTTTGGATTTAGCGAGAAGAATACAAAATTATGAAGATACTCATTAAAGAGAGTAAAAGATAGAAAGTTATTAAAATTAGTTTACAGTAATTATTCTATCTTATAATGAATTAAATAGTAAATATAATTCTGATTTTAGATATCAAAAGCTAATATTTGGAAATAATTTAAAATAAATAAATTTAAATTTTAAAACGTTTCTTAAGCTCTTTTTTTGCCATTTTTTCTATTTTATTTTCCTTATGATGTTTAGATCCTTTAGATTTTGTCTGTTTTTTAAGTTCTTTTCCCGCTTTTCTTTTTACTTCATCTAATAGTGACATAGTAATTGATCTGTTTTAATTGGTTTTAATTGTTATGGTTGAGATTATTTTACACTTTTGTGGCTATTTTAAAATTTAAAGATTTTGAAGTGCTAATTCCAGAGATTCAACATGTCTAATTTTGATTTTGTTATAATGAGCAAATCCTACATCTTTTAGATATCTTTCTACAGCTTTGTAATCTGGGGCTTCCATTAAATAAAACATTTCATGTTCGAGGGAGGATAAACTGCATATAAAATTCTAATCTGGTGTTTTTTAGCTGCTTCTTCTTTGTTAGATGTGCGGTCCTTTAAAATTTTCCTTGTTTCATCATTAAACAAATAACAGGACCCTGCTGAATGGGTCATATGTGCCATAAACATATCCATAAAATCACCTCTAAAATCTTTGATTTTAGGGTTCCAAAATCCAAAGGATTTTGATAACCTCTAAAAAATTTTTAATTTTTTGGGGTTTAGAAAAATGCATAGCATGCAAACATGTAGTGTTTGCGGTGTCAAAATTTAAAATTTTGACAACATTTTTCTCCAAAACTCCTAATTTATATATTAATATATTTTTATTAAAATTTATTATTTACTATTTAAAAACAATTCTTTGAGCAGTCTAGGAACATATAATGATTTTTAGAGACTTAATTAGACTCAAAATTCAATATAATTTATTTTTAAATAGCATTTAGTATCTCCTACTTAAAAAATTACTAATATTTTGAATTATAAAATGAATTTGTGGTAAATATGACTTACATTAGACTTTCTCATTTGATTGAAAATAACTCTCCAGTTCATATTGGATTAAAAAATCCTGATATAATCCCTAATAATGAAATATCAAAGGGAAATGGATATAATACTTATATAATCAGTGTTGAAAATCATAGTGGAACCCATATCGATGCTCCTGGACATTTTGTAGATGGGGGTAAAATTATATCTGATTATGGTGTTAATGAACTTGTTTTTAGCAATCCATTAATTTTAGACATGTCTAAAGAGCAGAAAGAGCTTATAAAAATTGAAGAAATATCTGAATTAAATTTAGATGGAATAGACTGCTTAATTTTCCGTACAGGTTTTGAAAAATACAGAAAAGATAATATAGAAACTTATTTAAAATTGAATCCGGGAATTGATCCCGATTTAATTTACTGGCTTCGAGAAAATTATCCAGAAATTAGATGCGTGGGAATTGATTGTGTTTCAATATCAAGATTTGGAATACCAGAACAAGCAACAGAAGCTCATTTAAATGCATTTATTGAAAAGAAAGGGTTGGGAAAACCACTGGTTTTGATTGAGGATATGAAACTTGAAAATGTGGAAAATGAGGTAGTTGAAGAAATAATTGTTATTCCATGGAATATAAAAGGAATTGATAGTGCTCCGTGTACTGTTTTAGCTAAAATTAATAAGTAAATGTTTATTCTTTGACGTACTCTTCGGGGTGTTCTTCAAACATTTTTTTACATGCGGGTGCACAGAAATAGTACTTTTTACCTTTATATTCGCTTTCAAACTTTGCGTTATTTTCATCTACTTCCATTTTACATACTGGATCTACAGCCATTATTTCACCTCAAAAATTCCTCAAAAACGAAGTTTTTGGGATGCAAAACATTCGAAATTTTAGATTTCGATGCAGCAAATCGAAGATTTGCATGCTTTAGTTTTGCTAACTTTGATTTTTGTGGCCGTCGAACACTATGTGTTCGGGCCTTCGAAATCTGTCAAAATTCAAGGAATTTTGACGCAGCTAAAATCAAAGATTTTTGCATGCTATGATTTCGAAAGGTTCAGAAAATACATAGTATTTTCTTCAACCTCTTTTATATCTATGAAATTCATAAGATTAATTTTTAACTTTTTTAAGCTCATAAAGTCTATGATTTGATATTTTTCTTTTTTGCAGGGGGAATATATCCTTTAAGCAGTAAAGAAAGACTAACAACAGTAACCGAACTTAGTGCCATAGCAAATGCTGCATATTCTGGTCTGAAAACTATATTAACGGAATATAATACTCCTGCAGCAACAGGAATTAATGCAGAATTATATGCAAATGCCCAAAATAGATTCTGTTTAATCCTTCCCATTACTTTTTTACTTAGCTGTATTCCCGCTACAGAATCCATTATATCATCTTTAATAAGCACGATTTTCCCGCTTTCAATTGCAACATCTGTACCGCTTCCAATGGCAATTCCAACATCAGATTGAGCGAGTGCAGGGGCATCATTTATTCCATCACCTACAAATGCAACAATTTCGCCATTATCTTGAAGTCTTTTAACTTCAAATGCTTTATCTTGAGGTAAAACCTCAGCAATAACGTTTTCAATTCCTACTTGGCTTGCAATTGCATTTGCTGTTCTTTCATTGTCTCCAGTAATCATCCAAACGTTGATTTTCATCTTTTTAAGCTCTTTAATTGCAGATTTCGTAGTTTCTTTTAATGTATCTGCAACTGCAATTATTCCCGCAAATTCATGATTAACCGCAACTAAAATGGCAGTTTTACCTTCATTTTCAAGCTGAAGTATTTTTGATTCGTTATCTTCACTGATACTCATTCCACTATCCTTAAGAAGGGCCCTATTTCCAACAAGTACTTCATTATTGTTGACTGTTGCCTTTACTCCTTTTCCCCCATATGTATCGAAATCAGTGCTTTTTAGAAGCTCTATATTTTTTTCTCCTGCATTGTCTACAACTGCATTTGCAAGAGGGTGCTGTGAATTTCTTTCAACGCTTGCAGTATATTTTAAAATGTCTTCTGCTGTATATCCTACTTCAATAATGTCTGTTACTTCTGGTTTCCCTTTAGTGAGAGTTCCAGTTTTATCAAATAATATTGAAGTGATTCTTTCTGATGTTTCCAGTGCTGAACCATCTTTAACAAGAATACCGAGCTCTGCGCCCCTACCAATCCCAACAGTCACTGCAGTTGGTGTTGCAAGTCCTAGAGCACAAGGACAGGCAACCACAAGAACTGATATTAAAACTGTAAGTGCTAGGAGCAGTGTACTGCCATATACAAAATACCAGATTGCAAACGCAACAATAGCTATTGTTAGAACAGTTGGAATAAAATAAGACACGGCTTTATCTGCAATACGTTCAACAGGTGGCCTTGATCCCTGAGCATCTTCTACAAGTTTAATTATCTGGAACAATACTGTATCTCTTCCAATTTTGGTTGCACGGAATTTAAGAACTCCATTCTGGTTAAAAGTTCCCCCAATAACTTTTTTACCCTTATTTTTAATGACAGGGATTGATTCACCGGTAATTACGGATTCATCAACATAACTTTCCCCTTCAATAACTTCTCCGTCTGTGGGAATTTTTTCACCAGGTTTTACAAGGAGAATATCATTTATTTCCACATCTTCAATTGGAATTTCCATTTCTTTTTCGCCACGAATTACTGTGGCTGTTTTTGGCTGCAATCCTACCAATTTCTTGATTGCAGTTGAGGTTCTACCAATTGCTCGTGTTTCGAGATATCTTCCAAGTGTAAGGAATGCTGCAAGCATCAATGCAGTTTCATAGAACATGAATTCCGGGGTAAGAACTATGCTAAATGTTCCAAGTATACTGGCGCCAAAAGCAACTCCAATTCCCATGGAATACATTACATCCATGTTTAAAACTCTATTTTTTAAAGCCCGATAAGCAGCACTGAATATTGGATAACTAACGTAAACAAATGGCACAATAGATATTATAAGGAATAAATATCCCATATCAATCGGAAGAGGAACATTAAAAAACATTATCAACATTAAGGGGATAGAAACCCCAAAACCAACAATCATTCTATTTCTTTTACCTTTTAAATCTTGAATTCTTACTTTTTCTTCCAGATCTTCAGCTTCTTCACCTTCAATTCCAAGATACTGGTAGCCAATATCTTCAATGGTGTTTTTCATATCTTCAACAGTTACCATCTTAGGATTATAGGTAACATAAGCTTTTTCAGAGCTTAAATTAACGTTAACAGTACTTATTCCCTCGAGTCTTCCAAGCCCATTTTCAATGGCTTGTACACACATTGCACAAGTCATTCCGCCAATTTTGAGGACTACTTTTTCATTTATGACATCATAACCTGCTTCTTCAATGGCATTTTCAAGTTCAGGAAGCTTTACTTTATCTGGATCATATTCAACAGTCGCCTTTTCAGTACCAAGATTGACTTGAGCATCACTAACGCCTTCAACTTCTTTAAGACTTTTTTCAATGGCCATACTACACATTGCACAGCTCATTCCAGAAACTTTGATTTCAGCTTTCTTTTTGGTGTCTTCTGCCATTTGTTCCCACCTTATTAGACTATTTTTATAATTTATATGTCATTACATCATAACTATTTTTTCATAGTTAATTCAATTTTATAATTTGAATTTTTCATGTATTTTTTAATTGAAGCCTTTAAAATCATTAAATTCCATTTTTTATAAAATAAACAGTTTCAATGTTTATATTTTAATTATTTACAATTAAGTTACATATAATCTCAGAAATGATAAATAGCCGATATATAGAATCTAATTCTTTAAAATAAACTAAATAAAATTAATTAATATATTGCATAAAGACTATTTTTCAATCCTTAAAAACCTTGAATTAAATGCTACAATAATTGTACTTGCTGACATTAATATTGCTCCTGCAGCAGGGGTTAATATAATACCGTATGCAAAAAGAATTCCTGCAGCAATTGGGATTGCAAAAATATTATATCCTGCTCCCCATAATAGATTTTGCACCATTTTACGATATGTTGATTTTGCAAGCTTAACTACATAAACAGCGTCAAGAGGATTACTTCTTACTAAAACCACATCTCCAGCTTCGATAGCAACATCTGTACCTGCTCCAATTGCAATACCTACGTCCGCTTGAGCTAGTGCAGGAGCATCATTAATTCCATCTCCAGTCATGGCAACGATTTTACCCTCCGATTGGATTTCTCGAATTTTTTCTGCCTTTTCTTGAGGCAGAACTTCTGCATAATATTTATCAAGTCCAATTTCTTTTGCCACCCATTCTGCAACTTCTTTTCGGTCTCCTGTAATCATTATACATTGAATATCCATATCTTTGAGTTTTTTAATTGCTTTTCTAGACTCTTCTCTTATAATATCTGCAAGAGCAACAGCTCCTTTAAGTTCATCATCAATAATTACAAAAATAATTGTCTTCCCTTCAGATGAGAGTTGATCAATTTCAGCACTGGAAATAGAAATATTTCGCTCCTTTAAAAATCCGGGACTCACCACTTCAACAAATTTTCCATTGACGCTGCCTTGAACTCCTTTTCCAGGAATGGATTTGAAATCTTCAATATTATCAGTCTCTTTTGCTGAACCAACAACTCCTTTAGCAATAGGGTGTTCTGAATAGGATTCTAATGATGCTGCGTACTTTAAAATATCGTTTTCATCATATTTACGGCTTAATGAAACAATATCTGTCACTCCAAACTTCCCCTGGGTAAGTGTACCTGTTTTATCGAATACTATAGCATTTATGTTTCTCGATCTTTCAAATGATCCTCTATTTCTTATTAAAAGGCCATTTTTAGCAGATAAAGCTGTAGAAACCGCAACGACAAGTGGAACAGCAAGTCCCAGAGCATGTGGGCATGTAATGACCATTACAGTTACGGCTCTTTCGAGAGCAAATTCAGATCCCAATGTTGTAAGTCCAAACCATGCTATAAATGTCAAAAATCCTCCAGTAAGGGCTATTATGGTTAATCCCGTTGCAAAACGATCTGCAAGATTTTGTGTCCTTGATTTGCTTTCCTGAGCTTCTTCAACAAGGCTTATAACCTGCGAAAGGAACGAATCTTT
>JAEYSH010000169.1 GCA_023434825.1 Methanobacteriota archaeon
GTGTTGGGTAGCTCTTGATAGGGGACTTAAAATAGCAGCGCGTAAAGATGCAAGTCAGCAGTTTAAGGAATGGGAAGAAACAAAAAATAAAATAAAGACATCTATGCTTGATAAAGGTTTCAACAAAGAATTAAATAGTTTTGTTCAGTATTATGATTCTAATGTCATTGATGCAACAAGTGTCCTTATACCTCAGCTTGGATTTTTACCCTATGATGATCCGAGAATTCAGGGTACTATTAATGCGGTTATGGAAAATTTAATGACGGAAAATGGATTTATTTATCGTTACAAAAATGATGATGGGCTTTCTGGAGATGAAGGTTGTTTTGCACTTTGTTCTTTCTGGCTTGTTGATTCTCTTACGCTTTCAGGCAGATTAGAAGAAGCTGAAAGAATATTTGTAAATGTACTTCAACAAATTAGTCCACTTGGCCTATTATCTGAAGAAATTGATCCTGTTACCAAAAAACAATTAGGTAATTTCCCTCAAGCTTTCAGCCATATAGGTTTAATTAACAGTGCATTATACATTAGTATTGCTAAAGGCTGTGAAGCTAGGGGTCCAAGACCGCAGGGGATTAAACACAGCATACTACCTAAAACTAAACCTCTAAAAATAAAAAAATAGCTTATAAAACTTTTAATAAAATTAATTTAAAAATAAAAAAAATATTTGAAAGATAATTACATTAATCTTCCAACATCAGTAACGGTTACATTACTTACGCCGTTTATTTTAGCGAAGTTTTCTTCTGCTTGTTCAGTTCCACCTTCACCATCATCAACTATAACCATTACATTAAGAGCTACAAGACCAAATGCTATTGGTTCATCTTCTATTTTATGAAATTCAGTGCCTTCAGGAATTGCTGCTTGAATATCTTTTTTCATTTGCTCTAAATCAACTTCAGGGCTTTCTGGCATTATTTTAATTGTTGCTAATACTTCTCCCATATTATCACCTTAATTAAATTTAATAAATTCTAAAGATTTAAAAGCTTAAGGGCCTTTAAATCCACACTTACATGTGTAAAGATGGCCGAAAGTTCTGCATTTCTGGCATCTGTAAATTATTTCGTCACATTCAGGACACTGGAATTTTACACAGGTCTCTACTGGTGATATTTCTTGTTTACATGATGTACATTCTATTTTTTCCATTTAAATAAACCTCCATAAATTTCAATTTTGATGTTCCGGAAATTTTCAATTTCCTTTAACTCCAATAAACGTATATTTCGAACTTTTACCTTCAATTATAGAAATAGCTCTTTGTGGATATTTTCCATTAACAACATAACAATCTAATTTGTATTTAAGTAAAAGCTCGGGTAAATTTTCATCAACTGATGTTTCACCAAAAGTTAGTAGTTTTTTAGCACTTATATTCTTTATAAGTTTTGCCCCATCAATAGATGGATGGCTATCATATATACCATCTACATTTGTTACTATTAATATTTTGCTTTTAATAAGTGATGCTATATAAACTGAGATAGAATCTGATGTCACATTCCATGAGTGTTCCAACGGGTCAAGATACTCGAACAATTTAGAAGGGAGAAATACTGGAATTTTACCTTCATTTAATAGTTTTTTTGCATCTTCTAAAGAATAAACAGCTTCTGCACCATCCACTTTATCTGCAACAAGCATTCCAATGATGTCCATACATAAAATAGCAGTTTTATGTGAAGCAGTTTCTGAAAAACTATTCTCTTTATCATATTTTCTTATCTTATTTGCAAATACACCGCCACCACATATGACAATGGCGCGCTTACCAATAAGAGATTTGCAGAACTTAATTGCATCTTCAGGGAATAAACTTCCACCTAATTTAACTACCCATTCCATTGCATCACAAATCTATAAGTTTATTACATCAATTTCAAATCATTAGTAATTTTATCTATTTTTTCATCTTCATCAGGCCCTATTCCAAGACAGGTAACTGTTCCTTTTGGTAATTCTGTCCTTCCAGCATCTTGTACAAGATATATAGGAATATCAGTGCTTTTTGCAATTTCGTACACTTCATAAAGTTCCCTTAAATCTTTGACTTTGACAACTACCTTTTTTTCGCCTTCTGACTCCCATTTCCTGATTTTTTGAAGATCAGCTTTTTTGTAAGCACCTAAACTTGCATGACATGCTTGTGCTGCCATTTTTCCCTTTCCCATTTTTAGATCTGCCCTTATTACCATGACCTGTTTCATAATTTTCACCAAATTGAAAAAAATAAGCTTTAAATAATCTTAATTCAATTTATAACCAAAATTTGATTACTCTATTATTATATTTTAGTCAAATATAAAATAATAGTTTTTGAAATAAAAAAAGAAAAAAATAAAATAAATACTTACTGTACTTTGAAAGTATTTATTATTGCATCAAAATTAGCCTGTTGACCCTGGAATTGGCTAGGTAACGCTCCGCAGAGTATTACGTAAATATATCCATTTTTCTCAAGCCATACTGCCTGTTCCTGTTTTTGAACACCGCTAACGTCCACAGTATGTACATTTACATATGCTGTAGTCCCATCAACAGTTCTTGTGCTTTCAGAAACTGTTTTAAAGCTTGGATTTTGTTGAGCAAATTGCTGATATGTAGAATCATAAACCTGTTTTAAGGTTGATCCAGACGGCATTGCAACTTTTTGTACAACTACAAGTGTATTCACGTTTCCTGTTGAGCTATCCACTGAACTTGGGTCTCCAAATGCTACTACAGCATTAGGTGATGTTATCTGTTGAAGTTCTTGCCAGCTTTCGGGATAACTAAATGATACTTCGCTTCCAGAATATTGTTTTGTAGGCACAGTTGGTTGAGTTGAAGCCTGATCGCTTGAAGTAGTACAACCAGATGCCAAAACCACTAAAGCTAAAATAGCTATTACAAATAATGCATATTTTTTCATTTTTTCCCCCATTTTAGATTGACAGTATTCTATGGGCTTTACTGTTATATATATTTACTTGAAAAGCAAAATTAGTCAGAATTAACAATATTTACATTATGAAAATAATATTGATTATTCAAACCAGACATCCCTTTTATAAAATATAAGTCCATTTGATATCATGTTAAAATGGACTATAATTTTTAAACTGGTATAAAAATTCCTCAATATTTATAAGGACAAATATTATATCTAGTATAATGGCATATGAATTCATTCCAATCTCTTTAATGGTTATAATAATTTATTTAATAACTTATACCCTTCTAAAAGAAGATGTAACCACCAAAGCAATGCATATGAAATTATGGAACTTAATAATCCTATTTAGCTGCCTAATCCTGGTGATAATTTCAATTATACTCACATTTATTATAGAATATAGTTTTGACACTTCTTTAGCTTCAGACATTCTTTTCTGGCATGTTGAATTCGGTATAGCGTTAGTTCCAGTTGCAATTATTCATATTTACTTCTATAGAAAATCTTTTAGAAAAATCACATTAAGAGGAGCAATATAATGAAAAATTCACTTATAATTCTCTTTATTATTGCTTTAATTGCGCCTATGGCTGTTTATGCTGAAGATAATCCTGATTCTTCATCTGCAGTAGCACAGGGTTACAATCCAGAATACAATGTTTTACCAATAATATTAAGCCTGATTATGATTTATCTTATCACTTATTTGACATATGACAATAAAAACATTAAAAGACGTACATTTAAACAAATATGGAGCTTAGTACTGGTTGGAAGCTTTATTTTTGTGGGAATCGGGGGCATAATACTTTCAATTTTAGCAGATTATAATTTAGTTCTTCCATTTGACTTTAATTTATTGTTCTGGCATGTTGAAGCTGGAATAATACTTGCAACCACATCAATTTTCCATATACATATTCACTGGAAAGCCTTTAAAAAAGTTTTAAAAGGAACATGGAAAGCAGAAATAGAATAAAAATTTAATTCATTTGTTAAAAATTTCCAATATTTTGATTTTAATTTAAAAAAGAAAAATAGATCAAAAGTTTTATCTTTTGATCACATTGATTTACATTTTATTTAGCTAGAAGCTAAAACCCTCATTCCAGGCTTACTTGAAGTCGCCTTGAACATAGTACTGTACCCATAGCTTGAATACGGTACATCTACCCATGCTCCGTTTTGATACAACTGTACTGACCTGTGTTTTGAAGAATAAGCAGTACTGTACTGAACTATTCTAGATTTGATACCTGCTGCAGACAATTTGGAGTATAAATAGGCACTCATTGCCCAGCAATCACCACTTCCAATACTCATCATTCCAGCAGCAGTACTTGCTGAATGGCTGTAACCATACTTAGCACCGCTTGCAAGAATTGCAGATAATGAAGATGATGATGTTACGCTTTTTTTAGCAGTTGTTGTTTTACTTGCTGTTGAAGTTGCAACTTTAGTTTTTTTAGTTGTAGAAACCTTCTTTGAAACTGTAGTCTTTTTATCTTCTTTTGTTTTATCATTTGTAGTGTTTGTTGCACTTACTTCGCTAGATTTTTTACTTGTTTTATGAGTGTAATTAGTTAAATTATTTGTTGAAACACTTGATTTGGTAAATACAGATTTACCTGTCTTTTTTTCCATTGAATTAATAGTCTGGTTTGCTACCCATCCGTCCACAACGATTTTTGAATCATTCTGGAACATTTTAACTGCTTCTTTAGTGTATGGGCCAAAAGATCCATCTAGATCTCCGGAATAATATCCATGATTTTTCAGCCATTTTTGTAATTCAACAACATATTTTCCTTCAGAACCCTTTTCTAAACCTTTAGTTTTGAGTTCTCCATATTTAATTATATTATTAGATGCATTTACTGTTACGCTTTGATTTACATCTGTATTTTGAATTTCAGCTGCAGTTGCAAATGGCAACATACTGAAAATCACGCATAATACAGCTACAGCTGTATATGCAAATTTCTTCGTAATTATACCGCCTCCGCTTCCATGACAAAAGCCATGGAGTCGTTTTTATAACCAAAAATAACCTTTTTGGAATCAGCCAAAATTATCAAAATACAAAAATAGTATTTCAAACAATTTTTAATATTATCAAATCTGTGGCAAAAAATTCCCCGAACAGTTATTTTCGGATGCATTGTACTTCAATTCAAGATCATATATAAAGGTTTTGTTTTTATTTCAAAAAAAAGACATTATTAGCGCTTTTTATTTAATTTAAAACCATTTATAAGCTTTTTTATAGGTTGTTATCGAGAAGAAATTTTTGCAATGCTATTTTCAAAAAATAAGCCCAGTTTAAACTTAATTTAAATAAAAAGGCAGTATTCTACAATTTTATAAAAGAGTGTATGCAGCAGAGAAAAGTTCTTAATATCCAAATAATAGTGAAAAAATAAATAATATACATAAATACCTATGAAATTGAATAATACAATTTAAAGATATTTTAAGTAAATTCAAAATGTTTTAAAGCTTTTTCTTAAATAAGTTGATTTTCTCGTTTTTAGCTTTAAATTCCAATTTTAAAGCCTTTTTGAAACGTGCTTATAAACCCTTAAAAAGTCATTTAGAAAATATTCTTATTTTAAAAAATTCTCACTTAAATTACCGGAATTAGAATAGCCCCTGCTTTCCCAATAGCCTTCATAGCTGGAATTATCAGATAACTCAATTTTAGTTATCCATTTAATCCATTTATAACCCCATTTATTTTCTGCAACCAGTTGAAATGGAAAACCTCGCTCTGGTGGAATTGTAGCGTTATTCATTTTATAAGCCAGTAAAATATTGTTATTTTCCAGATAACCTCTGGGGAAAGAAGTAGAGTATCCGTCATAAGCATAAAATATTACAGTATTAGCATTTGGAGAAGGAATAGATTCCCTTATAATATCTTTTACAAGCATTCCTTGCCACAAAATAGTTACATCCCACCCTTCAACACAATCAAGTTTAACAATCTTATCATAGCTTTGGAAATTATCAATAACCTCTTTATAAGTGTAATTTTTGGGATTACTCACTAAGCCTGTAACTTCAAGGCGGTAATTAGACTCGTTAATGTACTGGGGGCCTTTAATTGAATTTTCCCTGAAATCATTCACTGATGAAAGTTTTTGACCTTTATATTCTTTAACTTCAACATTATCAAGCCTAATAGGCTCTGAAGGAGCAAACTGAGTACCTATTATATAAATAGACACTCCTAAAATAAGTATAATAGCTAAAATTAAAGTAATATTTTCTTTTAAACTCCATTGGATCGTAATTAATTTGCTTTTAGTTTTTTCATCACTCAATTTCCTTAAAATAGGGCGAATAAACATATGGAGAATGAATAAAATAAAAAAAGGAATAAAAATCCAGAAATGTAACTGAAATGCTAAATTTTTTGAAAGCAGTCCAAAAGTAAGATATTCAACTGTAGAATAATAATTAATTCCAATTCCAGAAATAATAACAATAATAGTTACAATTGCAAGAGTCCAGCGCAATATTTTTTTAACGCTTTTTTGAGTTTTTGACAAGTCGTTCACCTATCCGTTCTGGATCAACTGAATAGACTTCCATTCCAGGAACTATAACCCTTACTACAGGTATTTTTATTTCAGGCCGGGTTAAATCAACAAATAAAGCATCTTTAAAACCTGCTTTTTTCAATAATTTCATGGAAGTTTCTATATCTTCTTTAAATGATTTTCCAGACCGGTTTTTAATGTCTTCCAGTTCAACTATTTCTTCAGATTCTCCAAACCAGTGCTTATTTATCCTTTTCATCCGTTCATAGCCTGCTTTTCTCATGAAAACTGCACGTGTTGTATCCTCTCTAGTCCCATGAATCTGGGTTGCCCTACTTTGAGCTACTTCAGTTAAAGCTCTTAAAACGGCTATTTCAGGATCTAAATGAGTTCCAACACCTAAAGTGAGTAATGCAGGGTCTTTTAAAACAGTGTCATCAGAAACTGCCGCAATTGTGGCCATTTCAACATCAGATGTTAAATTAACAACTTTAATATCAATTCCCTCATCTTCAAATTTTTTCACAATTTCCTTAATTAAAGGATTTTCAATGGTTTCAAGATTTATTTCAGTTGGTTTATTTCTTTTTATCTCAAATAAGCTCCATGCATCCCTTTCAACAACTTCAGTCAAACCATGGAATATTGCTTCTTCTAATTTATTCCCTGAAGCAAGGCCATTAGTATTAGATTTAAATAAATTAGGGCTATTTTCAGATGTGTATGGATGAAAAACTGCATCCGCAGGAATTAACTTCTCTTCATCATTACGAATATTAACTGCTTTTATCCAGTTTAATTCTTTATTTTGCAAATCAAAATGTGATTTAGGTAAAATAAGTGATTCTGGATTAATACATCCTTCCAGATCATCATAGATGCCACATGATAAATTTTCCCCTACTATATGGCCTTCCTGCTCTGCAGAATATCTTTCAAAAGCTTCCATCATCGCTGAAGCTTTGGCCTGATCTTTTGTAGCGCCTTTACCCGCGTAAATACTCACTGCACCTTCTGCAGCAGATGGTCTTATAGCAGAATAAACAGGTATCCCCACACGGTCAAGATGAGTTATTTCAGCAATTCTTGTAACTCCAGCAGCCTTAAGCTTATCCTTAACTTCATTAATTGTTTCTTCTGGAGAAATTGCTCTGTGTGTGCATCCAAAATATCTTACTGGAACTTCTCTTAACATGAAATGACCTTAATTTTTGATTTTTCTTGTTTTATTAAATTAAATAAAAGATATCCCATATGCCGTGTACAAAAACATTAATATAGCAACTGCCATTGTGGCAATCCATATCAAGGGATTCCATCTAAAAACTTTTGCACCATCAAGCATACTGAATGGTATTAAGTTAAATACTGCAAAAAAGCTGTTTATAGTGGCTCCAAGAATACCAATCTGTACCCATAAACTATCAGGGAAAAATAGAGGTATTGATAAAAAGAGCATTGCAAGTATAATGTTTGTTGCAGGCCCTGCAAGAGATATCTTCCCATTTTCACTTTGTTTTATATAATTTCCATGAATGTAAACAGCTCCTGGAGCTGCAAATACAATTCCTACTGCAATAGCAGATACTAATGCAAAAAGTAAACCTCCAACCCACATTTTATATTCGGCCCAGTATCCGAATCCTATGGCCATGTATTTGTGAGCCAGTTCGTGTAACAAAAATGCCAGTCCTACAACTATAAAGGTGATGGGCATATAAAAAATAGCGCTGTTTATATCCTGTCTTGCAAAAATATAAGCAAAACAAAAGGATATAACTACCATAGAGATTATAATATCTCTGATTTCTCTTGCTGTAAATTTTACCATAATATACAAAATGTGATTTAATATATAAAATACTTTCTAATCTTAGCTTTAAACCTATGTTAAGAGTCTAAATTGATAAATATATACTAATCAACAATTAAAAGTAATAATAAAACTAAATTATCTAATCCTAGAATTAGGTACATTAATAAATTCAATTTTAAATGATGTACCATTAGTATTATTTAATTCCATTTTACCATCTATTTGATTAACAAGAATATTTACAAGTCTCAACCCTAATGTTTCGGTATTTTTAAAATTTACTCCTTCCGGAAGTCCAATACCATTATCGCTTATTTTTAATATGCTTTTTTCGCCTTCTGTATACAGATCAATTTTAATTTCCCCTTTTCTTCCATCAGGGAACGCATATTTAAGACTATTAGATATTAATTCATTGATAATTAATCCACAGGGAATTGAGATATCTATATCAAAAAAGACCTCTTCAACATTTATTATATGTGTTATACTAGCATAATCTACAGCATATGACTTGAATAGATAATAAACAAGACTCCTTATATATTCTGGAAAATCTATTTTTGTTAAATCTTCAGACTGGTATAATTTTTCGTGAATAAGTGCCATTGATTTTATACGATTTTGGCTTTCTTTAAATACTTCTAGTGTTTTTTCTCCTTCAATTGAACTCTGTTGAAGGTTTAAAAGTGAACTAACAATTTGCAAATTATTTTTAACTCTGTGATGTATTTCCTTTAAAAGCACTTCTTTTTCTTTTAAGGATTGTTTTATTTGTTTTTCTGCTTTCTTACGTTCTGCGATATCCCTAGCTACCATAACTGCATATAAATCATCGTCAAATTCTACAGTACTAATACTAATTTCTACTGGAATTTTTTCGCCGCTTTTTTTAAGAAATATTGTAGTTATATTTTCTTTACGGAATGTCTCTTTATTATTTAATCCTAAAAGAAGTGTTTTGATTTTATCGGCATCATATGAAATAACAAGATCACTTATAAACATTTTAAGTAATTCATCATGAGTAAATTCAAGTTGTTTAGATGTAGATTGATTTACATCAGCAATTAAACCTGAAGATAAATCTAAAAGAAAAATTGCATCATTACTTTGATCTAATAATGCTCTGAACCTCTTCAATTCATTGATTTGCTGCTGAAGCTCAGGATAATAACTTTTTTGAACTGAGCGTTCCCCAAGCCCAATGATCTTTTCACGTAGTGAATTCCATTCATCAGTAGTATCCTGCATTGAAATATCTCCAGTAAATTTTAAATAGTTTTAAAGCGCTGCTTTAAATATTTCTTCAATATCTTTCTGTAATGGCCTACGAGGGTTAGTTATAATACAGGGATCTTCTAGCGCCCTAATCGAGAGCTTTTGAATATCATTTTCACGAACTCCAATCTTTTTAAGTGAATTTTTAATACCTAAAACTTGCTTTAAATTCCCTAATTCATTGATAATTGTAATTTTTTTCCTTTCAATACTCTTATCTTCCATATTTAATCCCATTGCAATACCAATTTGTTCATATCTTTCCATTTCACTTTCGAAATTAAATTCCACCACATGATCTAAAAGTATAGCATTGCATTCTCCATGGGGTAAATCAAGGAATCCTCCTAAACTATGAGACATGGCATGAACTGCCCCTAAACTAGCATTAGAAAATGCTAAACCAGCTTCAAGGCTTCCAAGCATCATATTACCCCTTAATCCTAAATCATCAGGATTATCAATTGTTTCAATTAAATTAGAAGTGATCAGATGAATTGCATTAATTGCATGCAGATCTGTTATTGGTGAACTTGCATTGGAGACATAGGCCTCAAAAGCGTGCACTAAAGCATCGACCCCTGTGCATGAAGTTAGATAACTATCCATAGTTGTTGTTGTAACCGGATCAATTAAAGCCACATCTGGAACAAGAGTTTTACTTATAATAGCTATTTTAGACATTCTATCTTGATCTAAAATAATTGCAAATTGTGAAACATCTGCAGAAGAGCCAGAAGTAGTAGGAATACAAATTAAAGGAGGTGCAGGTTTGGAAACCATATCCACGCCTTCAAAATCAAGTATATGTTTATTATTTGAGCTTACAATACCTATTCCTTTAGCACAGTCCATAGAGCTGCCTCCACCAACAGCAACCATAGCATTGCAGCCTTCATTCTGGTATATTTCAGCCC
>JAEYSH010000171.1 GCA_023434825.1 Methanobacteriota archaeon
TTATTGATGCTCCACTTTCTCTTCCAAAGGGAAGATGCTGCTTGAGTAATAAATGCGACTGCAGTAAAATTGGTGGACATTTTCGCGCTGCAGAAGTTGAAATGCGAAAATATGGTCGTACATTACCCTTAACATTTCGAGGGATGAGAATGCTCACAGAAAGAGCTATTACTCTATCTAAAAATTTAAAGCCATTGTATGAAGTTATTGAATCTCATCCAAGAACTATTCAAAAAATTTTAGGTCTCCAAAATACACAGAAAATTGAAAAATATTTTCCAATTCCCCCAGATATTAGTGAGCATGAACTTGATGCATTAATGCTTGTTATAACGGGTATTTTTTATCTTAAAAATAATTTTACTGCATTTGGAGATTCTAAAGAAGGCATTATCATTCTTCCAGATATAAATGGCCATAATATTTTACTTTTTGAATTTAACTTTATTTTATAAATATTACAATTTTACTAATAAAGTAATATTTTTATCCTATGATGATCATAAAAAAGTAAGGAGACCATTTTTATGAAGAAAAGAGAATCTGTAATTAAAGCAACATATGAAATTTTAAAACATTACAGATATTCCGGTGTAACTACTTTTATTTTCAGAAACAAGCTTAGAGAAAGACTTCAAGAGTACAATGATGAAATTATCCGCGATCTTGAGGAAATACTCATAGAATATGAATGGGTGTTAAAAGATAAAAAAAGTAGACTTTTAGTTCCTACAAAAAAGCTATTATCGACGGCAGAATATAAAATAGCACATTTAAAAGTAAAGACACTGAGAATCCCAACAAGGACACTGATTATTTAAATTTAAAAAAAATAGTGGTGATTGATATGACTGGAATTTCTCCAGAAACCGTTTACAATTTTTTAAAAGGAACAAAATATCCTGCAGGAAAAAATCAGCTTATTCAACAGGCTAAAAAAAATAATGCGGATACTAATATTCTTAATGCAATGGAATCTCTTCCAGAAAAGGAATATGCATCTCAAGATGATGTTATCCAAACTGGATCCAAAATAGCACATGAATCATGGAAACCAAGATAACTATTATTTTTCTTTTTTAAACGGGATGAAAAATTTTAATTTTTTCTTTTTTTGCTTATTTAATTCCTTTTCCTTTAAAAAAATTGTAGAAAAATACTCCATCGTCTTCAGTGGTCTTATATAAATCCTTTATTCCTTTTTCCCATGATAATTTATCCATTAAACCAGTATCAATAGCCTGATCCTTAACTCCTTCTACCATAGCTATAATTGTCTTTTTATTGAACCCTTCAACAAGTTCAGGCTTGCTGGAATCAACATAAACTATTTTTGGAGCTACCTGAACTTCTTTGAATCCAGAATTTTTTAAAAGTGGATAAACTTCCCTTCCAATCATGGGATTACAATCTAATTCCTTTTGACATTCAATAAGGCAATTCCATGCTTTAACGGCCTCTCTTGATTCCGGATAGAAATAACATGACCCATGATCTCCTTCAATAACAGTAATTGAGCCTCCTTTTTTCAAAACTCTTTTTAAGCTCTTTAAAGCAGTTAAAGGATCTTGAAGGTGCTCTAACACGAAGCAAACGAAGATGTGATCAAATGTTTCATCTTCAAAAGGTAAATTAAATAAATCTGCTGTTTGAAATTCCACATTTTTAAATCCATTTTCTTCTACTAATGCCTTTGCCTGCTTTATTGAATCTTCAGAAATATCTATGGATGTTATGTGTGCATCAGGGCTATTTTTTGCAATCATTACAGTTTGTGCCCCTACACCACAGCCTGATTCTAAAACTCTGGATCCTGCAGGATACTTAGTATCATCATGCATCAAATTAGCCAGTGTATTCGCCTGATCCCTTAATCTATTAGCTTCTTCATCTGAATATCCGTGAACATAATCATCTCGCATAAAATCACTCAAAAAATAATTAATTAAAATTATTGTATTCTATAAAAATAATATACTTCAAAGTCTTATTTAAAGCTTCAGAGCCCATATATGTACATTAATTCTTGGAACCAGTTAACACTGATCACTTTTTGAATAGCTTCATCTAAATTATGGCTGTTTTTTAATATTTCCACAACTTTATTATTTGGCTTAGAAAATATAATTGGAAAATTAAATTCTCCCTTTTCTTCATTAACTAGATAAGCTAATCTTTCCTTGTCAAGACTGAATTGTGCATCAATTCCATTTTCGTTTCCACGAGCATCTAACCTGATCCATTTATGGATGCTTTTAATGTAGACTGCATTTAATCCATGTAACCCAAAACCATGATCAAATTCTAATTTTTGGTAACAAAAACCTGTTGGAATTTCTAAATTCCTTAAAATAGCAGCAAGTAAATGAGAATTTGCAAAACAAAGACCATGCTTATACTTAAGAACATCTGATGCCCTAAAAACAACGTTTTGGGGCATCGAAAAACTGCGATTTTCGAAAGCCTTCCATGTAACAGTTTTCTCACCTGCAGATGATGAATGCCTGATTTCATCTCTTACAAATTCATAAACTGTTTTTATTAATTCAAGTTCATTATCAATACCATAGCTTAATTTATTTGCAATTTCTTGAATTTCAGGATTTTTGCAGTCAATGACTTCTCCACATTCAAGATAATCATTAAAATTGTTGCTCTCTGTTATTAGTTCCATAGAAATTCCACAAGTACATTTAATTTAGTTATCCCTTAATAATTCCATTAATTCGTTGCCAGGGTATAAAGCACCTTTTTTGGCAAATTCTGGAAGATTGTCATCTTTTAAATGTCCAAGAGCAGTGCTAATTCCCTGAAGACTTGAAAATATAAGCAATGTAGGTAAACTGACACGTGCAACTCCACATTTTATTAAATCATCAATGAAAAAATTATTAATGTTATAAGGCATTCCTGCAGCAATGCTAACGGGTCCATTAACTTCATTTACAATCTTTTTAACTTCATTAAGCGTTTCTACATAGGTTATAAATGCAAGATCTGCACCGGCATCAAGATATTGATTAGCACGGTTAATTGCTATTTCAAGCCCTTTATCCCTATTTTCAGTTGACCTCAAAGCATCAGTACGGCCGTTAATTATGAAATCATGATTATTCTCTGCTTCTGCTGTTTCACGAGCCAGTATAATTTTTTGGACCATTAAATCTTCGCCAATAATGGATAATGGAGATTTTAAATCTGGAATTTGGTCTTCAATGTTTAATCCAGCTACTCCTACACGTATAAATTTATCAACGGTTTCTATTACTTCTTCAAGACCGCCAAAACCATCTTCAGCATCTGCCATTACGGGCACATTCACAGATTGTACAATTTTTTTTGTCCATTCAATATTTTCATCTAAAGAAACATCACTTTCTCTTTCATAACCCGCTGCAATTGAAAAACTGTATCCTGAGCATTGAACTGCCTTAAAACCCGCTTTTTGAATTAATTTAGCACTTATAATGTCATATGCATCAGGCATAATCAATGTTTTGCCTGAATTCAATATCCTTTTAAGCTCTTTGCTTTTATTCATTATACCGCCTCAAATCTTATGATTTATTTAATGATTTTATATCTTAACCAGACTATTTCATTTCTTAATTTTTCCATAAGTGTTAATTCAAGATTTATATTTCCATTTAAAGAATTTTCATTTATTTCGTTAAATATTGAATCTGGTTTAATCCCTCCTGCAAGCTCCGGATGAATTAAAATGTTTATTTCATCGGCCAGCCCTTCTCGAAGAAGAATTCCATTTAAAGTACCGCCGCTATCAACCCTTAAAGATCTTATCCCATATATTGAATTTAATTTTTCCAATGCTTCTTTTAGATCAACCTGATTATTGCCAGTAATAATAAAATCTATTTTTCTTTCATTTAAAAATTCAAAGTATTCTTCAGGTGTATTTTTAGAACATAATACTATAATATCACGTAAATAGGGCATCTTAAATACTTCACCCCATATTCTGATTCTCCCTCGGCTATCTGGAACTATTAAAAATGGTCTCGTATCATCTGAATCCCTTTTTCTTTCTAAAAAGGATTCAATATCCTCTTCAAGAGTTTCTCCCGATTTTGCTCCAAATCCGTCCAATATAGTGTTACTACCCATTAAAACAGCGTCTATATCCCATTTAGATGCTATTTCATAATATAATTCAATATCTGCATTAAAACCAGTTATTCTACCGTCAAGACTTGTTGCATTATATAAAATAACATGAGGCATCATTTTAATCATCCATAATTAATGTAATATATTCAATTAAAAATTGTAATTCCTAGTTATTTATATCTAATTAAAATAGGTCTAAAAAAATATCATTAAAAAATAAATAATTCAATTTACCTTCTCAAAATCAAAATCAGGTTTTATAAAGCGTGCTGTATAATTTATGAAACTTCCTTCAACATTATCAAAGAAAAATCCTGCGCTTTCACATTGTTTTATTGTAGTCGATTTAAGTGGATAATCAGGGTCAGGGATAAATTCTGTAATTGCAAGAATACCTTGCGGTTTTAAAACCCTTTTAACTTCCAATAAAGCTTTTTTTGTATCTGGAATTTCTTGAAGCACTGCCACCATTGATATTAAATCAAAATAGCTGTCTTTAAATGGCATTTTACATGCATCTCCCATTACTATAGACACATTTCTAATATCCCTATTTTCAAACCTCATTAATTTCTTTTTTAACTGTTCCAACATCTCAGGTTGGATATCAAAGGCAAATACTTCACCTTTATTTCCTACAGCCCTGGAAATATGATCTGTAAATGCTCCACTGCCGCATCCAACTTCTAAAACTCGCATGCCTTCCCTAATCCCGCTTCTTTTTATTAACTTGTCAGCAGGCTGAATTTTACGCCTATAAGTACTATCTAAATGTTTCCCCATAAAATGAGGAACAGGAAATGGCCGAATTCTACCAATAATACTTAATGAAATCCATAAAACTACTATTAATCCCGGTATAAACAGTAAAACAGCAATTATTGAAATATCCACGTTTTTCACCCAATTGTTTTTATATTGAATATAATTACGATACTTAATAAATTATAGAACATAATTAATATTAAAATTTGTTAAATAATTTTTATATCCAAAAATATTTATAGAAAGATTATAGAAATATAATTTTTTAGTCCCTTGGGGTAGTGGCAATCCTGTGAGGCTCTGGACCTTTCGACGGCGGTTCGACTCCGCCAGGGACTACTTTATTTTTATTATATAATCTAAAAAGTTATTAGACATATTGAAAGTTTCATTTTAAGCAAAATACTTTTATGTTATATTATTTAATACAATGTCATGAAAACACGGCGAAATACTGTGGATATTAAAGATATAGAAAAATTAAAAGCATCACTTGAAGATAAACCGGATGAAGAATTAAATAATAATTCCATGAGTGAAGAAGAGCTTGAAGAAAGGTGTAATCTTCTTGAAAAGTACGGTCTTAAAGAGATGGAGGAAAGTGATGTTGAAGAATTATTAGGAACGAAAAAAAGTAATGTTTTAGATAATAAAGAACTGGAAAATATGGAAAGAGTTCTTTCAAAAAACATTTATAATTCAATTAATTCTTTACCTTCCATAAAAAAAGCCTCAGTAGAAGTATTCGTAGAAAACGATGATGAATTATATGGAATAGTAAATACCATTATCGAATGTGCACCTGGAAGTTTTTTAGGCAGAATTATGGGAAGTTCAAGTAAAGAAAATATTTATTATGAAGCTATAGAAACTGCTCAAAATGAAATAATGGAGTATTTTGATAGCTGTCCCGAAGTAGTGAATAATTTCCAAATAAATGTAGAATTTTTCTAAAGTTCGGCTATAACCAGCATCTCATAATCTTCCGTGGTTAAATCTTTTTCTCTGGTGAAATTTCCAATTTCACATCCAAATATATCTATTTTACTGAAATTTAAGGATTTAAGTAGCCATGTTATTTCAGATGGAACATAATATCGTTCATTACAATTTAAAACCTTTAAATTACCATCATCATCCTCAATTTCGAAACTGGAAATATCCCTGAAAGTCATGAGGTCAAATGAGTTCCCTTCACTCACGCCTTCCACTGCTTGGGAGTTTATGAAATCTTTAACAGAGTGATAAAGAGGATAAATGCCATTTAATGTAGTAAATATAAACTTTCCACGTTTTTTAAGTGCTCTTGCTGCATTTTCAAGTATCTGGAAGTTCATTTCATCTGTTTCCATTAATGAAAATCCACCTTCACATAACATTATTACAAGATCAAATTCATCTTCAAAATGAGGGTTTCTAGCATCTGCTACACTAAAATCTATTTTTACATCAGCTTTTTTAGCATTTTCCTTCGCCTTCTCAATCATTGATTCGGATAAGTCAATTCCTGTAACATTATAACCTCTTTTTGTAAGTTCTACGTCATGTCTACCGGTTCCGCATCCAATATCAAGTATTTTACAATTTTTATCTTGATTTATCTCATTTACTATAAAGTCAACTTCTCCAATAGTCCCTTGAGTAAAAATTTCCTTTTCATATTTATTAGCGTAATTTGTAAATAATTCTTCATACCACTGTTTCATGTAAATTTCCCCATAATTCTATACTTTTTTGTTTATAGCACTTATAATCATTTCTAAATCGTCATTTAAAACTTTTTCGTATTTTTTAATGTAACCCATTTTAATTCCATATTTATGTGTGTCTTTAATGAAGATATTTACCTTAATTTCTCCATTATCCAGCTTTTCAAGATTTATTTCAGCTTTTCTAGGTAATGTTTCCTTTTTAATAAAAAATTCTCCTAAAACTCTGGCTTTTAAAAGGGAACCTAATTCACATTCAATGTAATTATCATTTGAAACAATAATTTTACCATTTCTGGTTTTTAAACAAGTTAAGATGCTATTTCTGACACTTTCTATATTTTTTGTAACTGTTAATTCTGTTTTTGATGGATTTATATTGCCCATGTCCATTTCTCCAATTAAATATATCATTCTTGATTATCTGCTATTGAATAAAGTTTTAACCCTGTTATAAATATCCATATCATCCATACTGCAATGAATAACCGCTCACTTGCTCCATGAAATGAAGAAAATTGAGTATAGGATAGAAATATAAGTGTAAATATTGACACTATTCCACATATCAAAGAATATAGTGGATAGCGCCCCCATATACTACTATTACTTTTCCTAAGCGCCAGCCATGTCATGAACTGTGCTATTATTATCAATAAGAACGCAATTGCACTAACAAGTCCATGTGCAACTACATCTTTTGCATAAATTACATCTGTTCCAACAGAGAATAATGTGACACCTGCAAGAATTATGCACAATCCAAATACAACCACCAGCCATTTTGCCGCTTTTCCAGCACGATTTGGTAACTTATTACCAAGACCCATAGCAAAACCGATGGATAAGAGACCAAATATTATAAAACTTATGTTTTGAATTATTGAATATGGACCAATGCCAAGATCACTGATATCATTGAAGATCTGGCTGTATCCAGGCCTAAGAAGACTTTCTAAAATCACTAAAATTGTAAAAAGAACTGGAGCAATGACACCACAAAGAGCGAAATATTTCTGCTTTTTCACTTCATTAGACATCTAATTACCCTTATTCCTCAATCATTTTAATTTTAAAAGTTACAGGCCTTACTGCATCCGTGCAACAAGCTAACATAGTTTTATCGTCTTTCATCCATTCATTCGAAAACCCTAGGTTTTCGATGCATCAAAAATCTATGATTTTTGATCGCCTTAAAGTAACCCTTTGAAAAGTTACCGCCAGAAAGCAGGACTGTAATGAATTTATGGATATCATTCCAAGCCCAGTCACAGAAACCTTCAGGCTTTTCAAATCCAACTATAAATTCCTGTCCTTCTGTAAATGCTGGACATTTAGCTACTTCATTCTGACAGTATTCTTTAGCTAATTCTTCATCAATATTTGTCTTTAATACTGTAATTTGACATTTTGGGGGCATAAAAAGACCTCCTTTTAACATATAATTTTAAGCAGATTCATAGTCCACTACAACAAATTCTCCAACCGATAACATATATTCCCTAACTTTAATATGTTCAGGATGAATTCTATATGCCTCCAAACCCTCGATATTATCAAAACTGGTTAAAAGAGCAATATCATAAGATTCATTGGAATGAACAATATCAACTCCGACTTCAATATGCTTTAATTCGGATATTTTCCCATCCATGCCCATTAGAGTACTTCTTGCTTTTTCTATGTTTTCTGCGCTTTTATCTTCTAATTTAAAGAAAACTACGTGTTTAATCATTTTTAAACTTCCTTATTCAAATTATATCCTGAAATTAATTAATTTTTGAATTAATATGTTTAATATTTGGAAATTTTCCTTATTTTTAACATTGAACCTGAGAGCATAACCTTCTCTGTATATTTTAGAAGATTTAAGCATGTTATGGATGTTACTTAGCTCACCATCATCTAAAAAAGCATTTCTTTCATTTTCTCGTATGGCCATGCTGATTTTAAATTCTCCATTAAGTGGAATTACATAGAATAAAGCTTTTTTCTTATTATGAACTTTTAGCATCCAACCGCTGCTTTTAGAGAAATTCCAATCCTTTAAAAATGAATCCGAAACGTCCATTAATTCATTATAATAACTATAGGAATCTTTTAGTGCTTTTTTTAGTTTCTCTTCACCTGGTTCAGCTTCTTTATCCATAAATGGCCTTTTCTCCATATTTTCGCATCCTTGCTATTATGTTTTAAGATAAGTAACAAACATAGGGCTTTTATCCTCTCCAACCTCAAAACCACATTTTTTATAAAATTCAACCTCGCTATCATACGCTATGATAACTATGCGTGCAAAATCTTCATATTCAGCTAGCATTAAATTTACCAGTTCTTTTCCAATTCCACTTGATTGATATTCTGGCTTTACCAATAAATAATGGAAATATACAGTCATTACGCCATCAGATAAAGAATTAATAAGTCCAACAAGTTTTCCATTATCCCATGCAGAATAAACTGCGTGAGAATTACCTATAGCTTTTTTTAATTTATCAGGATAATTTCCAGAATCCCATTTGACTGAAAGGAATAAATCCTGTAATTCTTTTTCTTTAAAATCTTTTATTTTTCTATATTCAATATCCATGATTTTTCCTCTAATCAAATATTGATAATTATCACAAAGTGACTTTTAACAGTATAGATAGGGCTATAAATAACGCTAGATTATTTATAATTAAAATTACCCCTGCTCCAGGAGGGAAACCTCCATGAAATAGTATACTAACCGTTAAAAAAAGACTTTGAAACAACAGGAATAACGCAAAAAAAAGGAATCCTAAATTAAATTTAGACCTTATTTCCCTGTAATTTTGCCAGTAGATATATAATAATACTGATAAAAGACAGATACACCCAATTCCTATAATTGCCGCTATATAAAGCGTCCATACTTGTGTTGTAATGTCTACTGCCATATTTTTACCCCTTAATTTTTTTATATTCATTTATTCTGGACTTCTTCCCATATTTCCAGAAAAGTACTATAATTTTTCTCCATTTTTTCTGATAAGAAATATAACTTCCCATATTTTTCTCCAGCAGATGTTACAACTTCATTTTCTTCCAAAACATTAATATGATGCCTTATAGTTCTATAATCTACTTTAAGAATTTCAGCAAGTTGATTAACATTATTTGGCCTTTCATTGAGGAGTTTAATAATTTTTGCCCTATTTACACCCCCTCTAGTACCTGCAATCAAATACCATAACATCCTTCTCATGTTAATCCTCTTGAATCCCAATATTGTACTTTATTCTGCTAGAGTTATATTAAGATTATCTGATTTTTAGCTTTATATTTCCATTTATTTGTTAATATTGGTCTGAATATTGAAAGTAGATCAAAAGAGCGCTGATAAAAATCACTGCATACACTAAAATTGATGTCAATGGATAGACAATATCTATGTTATTTAAGAATCCTGCTGCTTTTAGCACAATCACTTCTGGAACTCCCCACGGAGATAAATAACATTTATCCGAATGATAAACCGCGAAATTAGGTATAGTTCCTGCAACTGAAATTATCATAGCTGGAATAAAGCTTCGAAATACTACAGTTAAAAGCAACGCCAGAGGTACAATTACTAGAGTAGTTACACCCGCAAGCAGCAAATAACTGGTATTATCAATTATTTCTGTGCTAGTTACAGTGAAGCCCAGGATAAAAGCACATAAAATGTTAGCTAAGGCCACACAAATATAAAATGCCATTACCAAAAGAGAAACAAATCCTAATTTTCCTAAAATAACTTTTAAACGTGAATATGGAGTAGTTAATATATTTCCTATAGTATTAGACTGGTATTCATGGTTAACCGCACTTATTGCAATAAATGAAGTAAGTAGAGGTCCAATTAAATACACAAAAAATGCTACCAATCTTCCATAAAAGGAATGCCATGTATAAATTCCCTGTGTAATAAGGTCGTCCCTTACCATGAAAGTACCTATAGCAATGAGAATTACCGGCGATATCATCCCTAAAAGCCCTAAGCTGTAGATATAAGTGCCTTTGTATTTTTTATATTCTGATTGCAGCAAATTTATCATTATGCAACCCCTATTGAGTTTGTAATTCCTAAAAATCTCTCTTCAAGTGTTTTAGAAACTGATTCAAGGTTATAAACATTGATATGATTCTCTACCAGTTTTTTATTTATAATAACATTATCTTCACGGTTACAGAAAATTTTAAACCCTTTATCAGTTTTTTCAAAGTCAAAATTAAGAGATCCTATAAGTTGATCTGTTTTGCTCAAATCATCAGTTTCCAGAACTAAAAAGCTCTGTTCATGTGAATTAACTATTTTTATTTCACCTTCTTGAATTAACTGCCCCTGATCAATAATTCCTATGTAATCTGCTATTTGCTGAACTTCACTCAGTAAATGACTGGAAACAAGTATAGTTATACCCATAGATTGTGAAAGCTCCATGATTAATTTCCTCATTTCTATTATTCCCGCTGGATCCAAACCATTAGTAGGCTCATCAAGAATTAAAATCCTCGGTGAATGGATTAAAGCATTGGCTATTCCTAATCTCTGTTTCATTCCCAGTGAAAATTTACCTACTGGTCGATATCCAATATTTGAAAGCCCGACAATTTCCAGTGATTCATTAATCCTAGTTTTTTGTGCATTAAACATTTTAGCTGTTATATCCAAGTTTTCATATGCAGAAAGGTTTTCATAAAACCCCGGAGTTTCAATTATTGCTCCAATATCACCAAAATATCCACTGCGATTACGATTTATTTCCTGGCCAAATATATTAACCTGCCCTTTATCTGGCTTTATAAGACCCATTACCATCCGAATAGTGGTTGTTTTACCTGAACCATTTCTTCCCAAAAATCCATAAACTTTACCTGCAGGAACCTTGATTTCCAGGTTATTTACTGCTGTAAAATCACCATAGCGTTTAGTGAGAGTATTAGTTTCAATAGCATATTCCATTTTAATCCTCCATTTATTTTCTGTAAATCAATGATATCTCAATTTAAAAGATTTTGTTTAATAAAATAAAATAATTTAAGACTTTTATATTGATTTACACTTTAAAATAAATTTAAAATAGAATAAAAAGATTTTTCCATTTCTTTTCAAGATTACTTCAGGATTTGTTCCAGATCTCTTCAAGATTAGAAAAAGTTCAAAATATCATCAAATATTGAAATATGAATTAACGAAAAATAGGATTACCTCAAATTAAATAACTTTTTACAATATTAAATAAAACAAAATAAAACAATTTAATCCTTATTTCGATATTTATTTAACATAGATAACAAAATTATACTTGGAGATATTTATTTATGTCTAATAAATTCTTAAATAAAAGATGGTTTGCATGGAATCCTTCAATGGATACCATTGTAGCTTTAATAACTGCACTAATAATGGTTGGCGGCGGTTACTATCTATTAGTTCATTTACCCTCAGGAAATGGAATAAAAACAATTTATGGGATTATTTTTACATCATTACTGGTAATATTTCCAGTATGGTGGATATTAAGGCGTGAAAAGGGATCTTTAAAGGATCTGGGTATTAAAAAAGAAGGGTTGACTTTAAGTTTGATTATAAGCATATTAATAACCCTCTATTTCTTTTATTATACTCTAAGCACCTATTCTTTCTATGGAGCTAATTTAATTCCACACTTTTTAGCAAATGCATTGATTCTCTGGGAGCCTTTTTTCATATTCTGCTGGCTTCAGCTTCGTTTTGATAAGGCTTTTGGTATTATTCCTGGAATTTTACTTGCAGGTGCATTTATGGGCGCTTATCACATTGGAACATATCCAATGATCGAGGTGATAGTTTTAGCTCTATTTGGAATTTTATTCGCTATAATCTTTAGATTAACATCTAATTTACTAATTATGTGGCCTTTAACATGGAGTACATCATCTGCCGTTGGAACCTTAAAAGGAGGCTTTTTATTAGGTTGGAATGACGTTATACTTGCTTCAATTGTCCTTTTAATCCAATTTGGAGTTATAATCTATTTATTAAAAAATAAAAGCGCTAAAAATATAGATTCCTCTAAAGAATCAGCAAGTTAACTATTTGTCATTAAAAGCTTTTTCTAATTTTTTTATGTCAATTTTGGTCATTTGCATCATCGCAGCCATTACTCTACCTGATTTTTCAGTATCTTCATCACTCATCATTTCCTGTAAAGCAATTGGAACAATCTGCCACCAAAGGCCATATTTGTCCTTTACCCATCCCGGACCCTGTTCTTCACCGTTTTCAGAAAGGTTTTCATGGTAATAATCAATTTCTTCCTGATTTTCACAATTTACAACAAAAGATATTGCTTCAGTAAACTTGAACTGCGGTCCGCCATTTAGTGCAACAAATTCCTGCCCTTCAATCTCAAATTTTGCGGTCATAACTGTCCCTTCAGGTATAGGACCTCCTGCTGCATAACGAGTAACACTTACAACTTTTGAATTCTTAAAAACAGATAAATAAAAATTCATGGCTTCTTCAGCCTGATTATCAAACCAAAGGAATGGTGTAATTTTTTGCATATTTTCTCCTCCATAAATTTAGATAAACTCAATTTATTTGTTTTTAATCCTCATTTCATTTTCTTTCATTCTTGTTTTGACTATTTTATTAACCAGTGCTTCAGGGAGCGGATTTTTGGATGTGAAACGGATTGTTGTCCCTGAAGTATGAAAATCCTTTAATTCTTCCTTAAATTTTTCTAAAATATTTTTATTTACAACAATGAAGCTTGAATGATTTTTAAATGCTGCAAAATGTACCAGTGATCCATGATATTTATAACTGGGAATTCTATAACTGATCAGCTCTTCAGCCTCGGGCGCTGCTTCTTTAATTGCCTTGCGAATGGCCTTAAGAACTTCTTGATGCTCTTTTGGAGCTAAAGTTATATATTCATCCACATCTTTTGCTGGAGGATTCTTTTCTGGTTTTCCTTTTAAATCTTCTTTATTTTTCATAAAATCCCACTAAATATTTAATTAAAACATTTTAGTGAATTTTTGGACCATTTCATCAATCTTATGGTCACGGTTCTGGTTCCAGATTATAATTTCTGTCCCAAAAACTATTCCTTCCTTAGAAGAAACTGTCTTTTGCATTTTGCTGATGGCCTGATTACCGCCTGTCCAGTTAAATGGTAGTCCTTTAGTTACAAAGCAAATGACTTTTTTATCCTTTAAAGACTGAATCTGATTTAAATAAATATCCATTACTTTGGATAAAGAAAAAGAATGAACTGGAGCTCCAAAAATGAGTGCATCATATTTATCTAAAATAGGAGGATTTTTAATCTTACTATTTTTATTAGAAACCTGTTGTCCTCCTTCGACTCTTAAATGCTGGATTTCAACTTCATTTCCCGCCATTAAAAGCTTTTCCTCGAGTTTTCCAGCAACATAATTAGTATGTCCAGTATTTGAATAAATTATAATACCTATTTTCATAATATAACCTTGTTAATTAATATTTATTAATTCTTTGTTTTCTGATTAAATTAAAATTATAATCAAGCTTCAATTTAAAAAAATCTATATTTGTCAACTATAACTTAATCCTGTCTCAAAATATCTGATATCTCCACATCAGGATGATGATAACCCTCAGGTAATTCACCATAGCCATGTATGGCCCTTTTAGGACACCATTTAATACATGCGAGACAGTTCTCACAGTGATGCTGCCATACTGGCTTATCATCCACCATTTTAATATTAAGCACATTACAAACCTTTGAACATGTGCCGCAGCTCGTACAGTTCTCATCTACATGATAACTTCTATCCATTAAAGGTATAAGTTCATCCATTGAACAATTTGAGTCTTTTGGAACTTTTGCCGTGTTTTTCATTGGATTTATAAAAAATGGTTTTAAAAAATCTAGTTTCATAATCATTTCTATAAAATTCACGATCATCCCGATAAATAAGCCATCATTATCAAATCGGCCTTCCTCTTTTGCTTTGACTTTTTCATAGATAAAACCAAGTTTTTTCTCTTTCCAGTTATTATAAAGCTTTGATTTATTTTCAAATGGCTTTTTAAAAGCATTTTGTGGCATTTGAACACCGAATCCTGATGAAAGGTGCCCATCTCGTGATTTAATTATATCATCCAGCTTTGTTAATGTGGAACCAGACCCTCCACCATACGTACACACTGCAAAAATGTATTTTTCATCTATTTCATCCAGTTTATTTACAAATCGCTGCACAATAAGAGGAACATTGACAGTTCCAAGATAATAAACAGGGAATATAATCCCAATTACATCCGCATCTGTTGTTATTTTTTCTTTATCAACTACCGAAGGTATTGAAATTAAATTTGCTTCCATTTTTAGAGCTATATCCCTTGCTACAACAAGAGAATTGCCTGTTCCTGAAAAATAATAAATTTCTGTAACCATCACATCCCCCCATTTAATAAGCTATTTTTAGACCCAATTCCACGCATAAAAAATCGTCATTACATTAAATACAAGCCCTACTAATATTAAAAATTTGTCGTAAAATGAAGGATAGCTCTGTAACCCAATTACATTAAAAAAGAACAGGAAAATAGCCAAAAATATATTTGCCCAGCGATTAATTGAATAAGGTAATATCAAGGACATTATAATCATAATAATCGGAATAACCATCAATATTGAAATTCCCAACCATTGCATCTGCGTGAGTTTTTTTCCTCCTATTTCTCCAGCTTTAAAATCACCACTAAAAATCCTTAACACATCTCCCAAAAGATAAGTTGCGATTAGAGCTATCCATAACGCTGAAAGGATTATTTGTATATCTAACATGATTTAATCACCTATTTACAAGTTATTTACAACATTTATAACTACATTTCCCCTTTTGTGCTCTTTTTCCACATACCTATGAGCTTCTGCAGTTTTTTCTAATGAATAACTCCTATCAATAACTGCACTTATATTTCCTGCCTCAATTAGTTCCTTAAGGAATATTAAGTCTTCTTTTTTTCCACTTGCTGTTCCAGTTACTACTTTCTTGTTAGTTCTAAAGGAAGTCCATCTTCCTTTAATCATCGTGGAAAGCCCAGGATTAGCTGAAAGATAATATCCATTTTCTTTAAGCGATCTTAAACTGCTTGAAAAGGGACTTTTTCCAATCACATCGAAAATAACATCATAAAGTTCTCCATTTTTAGTAAAATCTTCTTTCGTGTAATCAATGACATGATCTGTACCAATTGAATATAGCATGTCCATATTTTTTGTGCTACAGACACCAGTGACTTCGGCTCCAAAATACTTGGCAATTTGAACAGCAACTGTACCTATGCTGCCCGATGCGCCGTTAATCAGAACTTTTTGCCTATTTGAAATATTAGCTTGTCTTAAAAAATGCAATGCTTCAATTCCGCCCATAGGAACAGTAGCAGATTCATCATATGTCATATTGGCAGGTTTTAGGACTATTCTATCTTCTGGAAGGCTTATATATTCAGCATAAGCGCCTAAACTAAAATCAGTGCGTGCAAAAACTGGATCACCTTTCTTAAACCGATTTACATTTTTACCTACTGATTCAACTTTTCCAGCTAACTCCTGACCTAATATTTTTTGTCTTGGTCCCCTAATACCAAATCCTATTCGTGCAGGAAGCCATAACCACGCGGGCATTTTGAATTTTCGGATTTCAACATCCCCCGTTGATACTGTTGTAGCATGTATTTTTACCAATACTTCATTGTCTTTAGGAACAGGTTTTTCTACCTCGGCCAGTTGAAGAACATCTGGCGAGCCGTAATTTTTGCATATAATTGCTTTCATAAATTATTCCTAATTAAAATTTATTAATCTATTTAAATTACATTTTTGCCTTTTAAATGAGTAAGCTTATCCTATTTCAAGTTATTAGCAAATTTTTCTGCATTTTTGAGGTCTTCAGCATTAGGTCTGCCCTTATTCATTCCTCCAAACAATCTGAGGAAACTATTTGTGTTAAAACCTTTACATTGAAATTCATCAACGATTTTATAACCTTTAGATTCAAGTTTATCTTTGAGTGTAGAGTGATCTTTGGTGGTTTTCGATTTTCCAGTCATTCCTGCAGTTGAAAAAATGAATGCATTCTTGTTATCTATCTTCGGAAGCTCATCAACAAGTTCAAGTAGAGATTCATGATTTTTTGCACTATATATCCCTGAACCAAAACCTACAAGGCTATAATCTTGAATTTCTTCAGGATTAATTTGATCTGGCATTTTTATTTCTGCATCAAGAACCTTTGCCATCACTTTAGCTATTTTTTCCGTATTTTTATGGTGATATGAAAATAAAATTAAAAGAGATTTATCCTTTCTTTCCATTTTACCGCTTCCTTTATTTCACATTTATCGCGATATTTCCCTTTTTATACCTTTTTCCGCATATTTGTGAGCTTTTACCATTTTTAAGCGTGTGACACACTTAGTAATTGATAAATCGGATATTATTTTAGTATCGTAAATTTTGTTTCAGAAGTCTCCTGACCAATTCTGGCCAGGAGTTTTTACCACTAACAACTACCATGTAACTTTCAAAGAGGCGGTAGGTTCTATTAGTAAATCATGGTCTTGAGAGCGATTTTAACGACTTCAGAACATTAAAGACCTTAAAGGTCTATAAAAGTACTTTATTTACTCACTTTTTAAAACACTTCTTCCAGATTTAATTTAATTGAACCAATTTTAGGTGTAAGATAGTTATAGGTGTAAGCGAATAATGCTGTTCCTATGAAATAGATTATGAAATTACTGATTATATTGCCTATATTCAATGTTAATATTCCCTGAATCGCAAATACAAGGGCTACTGCTAGAGCTGTTGGCATAACTGGTATTGATTTTAATTCGTGTAGACTTTCACCGATTTCTGAAAAGTTTAATTTTATTTTAGCCACTCTAACTACAATATAATTGTAAAATATCGCAGATAAAGCATTAGCAATAAATCCAAATACGAATACCATTATAGGCAGTCCAATTACTAATAATAGACCCACAATTATCCCTGCAGTTCCTATTTCTGCACCTTGCGGCATTGTTGCTCCAGTAACGTTTGTGAAATTAGAGGTTACATTAGCCGGGAAATTAACTGTGCTCAATAATGAGAAAAACGGCGTTATAAATGCTGCCATTAATAATCCTGCAATAAATGCCCATATAGCTCCAATTGCTGAAGTAATAAGAGCATAAGCTACCACAGGGATTTTTACTATATCATTATCTTCAAAAGCTAACCTTATCCCACCTAATTTTGGTACCAGAATGTTATAAAGTATTGCTGAGAAAAAACTAACTGTTAATGTGACTAAAAACGCAGCTATTGGAAGGAATATTAACATAGGTATTCCAAGTCCTGTTACAAAATTAAATTGAACATCCTGAGGAACTACTCCTGCAGCCTGCATGATTATTAGCGATATTAACGACACTACCGCAGCAATAAACGCTAAAATTCCGTATATAGATGCAGTTACTTTGGTATATGATGTTGGTTTAACTGATTTAATTTCTTTAATATTTACCATAATTATCCTCCTAAATCTTTGATTTTTATGAGCTAGAAAACATTCAAACACAGTTTTTGGTGTGTAAAAACTACTTTTTTACAGAAATCCGTTTTATTAAACTCATTTTAGATTTCAAACTCAAATTATACTTTTTTTATTTAATTAGTAATCTTAGTTATTTTTTGATTTTTTTAATCAATTATTGATTACTTAATTGTAGTTTTACCCTTTAAAAGTAGTTTTTCCAAATTTTCCTCACATTATTGTGGGATTTCCCTCCAAATTCATTCCAAAAGTATGAATGCATTGTAAATTTCAAAAATTAAATTTAATAAAGAACCTTTAATTAGGATAAAAATAAAATTTTAATCTTTTTTTAAAAAATATTCATTACTATTCCCTTGTTACCATTAAAAGCAGCGCTAAAGCAGCGAATTCAAGCCCTAAAAATATTAGAGGGAAAATAGCAGCCATGATTGTTTCGGGAACGTTGAACAAGAAATAAACCGAAAATAAAACGTTTTGTATCAGGAAAAGTGTTGAGAATAAAACTAGAGTTGTGGTGAATTTGGATTTTACTTTCAGGTATCTTTCCATATAAACATAGAGCATGCCTGCTAAAAGGCCGATATTAGCAATACTGGTTATTAAGGCCGAATATTTAACTAATATTAACAAAGTAGGGATTATATCTGACAGCCTGAATATATCAATTTCCATTATCATATTTTTTACCTTCAATTTTATTATAAATCCTCATTCTCATTAAATTCTTTCCAGATTTCCAGGAATGTGTCAAAACCATTCTCCATTTCATCAGAAAGGAAATATAATGCACCATATTTTTCTCCAGTTGATTTAACCAGATTATTTTCCTGTAAAACATCCATATGGTGTCTGATGGTTTTATAGTCCAGACAAAGCTTTTCTGCAAGTTTATTAGCATTATATGGCCTATTATTTAGCTCAAGTATTATTCTGGCGCGATTTTCTCCACCTTTACTGCCGGCTATTAACCACCACAAAAACACTTTCTTCATAGGAACTCCTGTTATTCATAAATCCAGTACTAAAAGCTCTGTTTATTGTTCTTTCAAATTAACTCACTTATAAATTTATTTATAAATAATGCTTATCTTTGATAAATTGATGAGATAAGAAGACATGATACACAGATTACTCCCTAAAGAGAACTATTGCTAGTATTGATAGAATGCACTAAAATCTATTAAAAATAGTTATTTTTGCCTTGCAATATCATCTGCTGTGGCGTATGGATGCGAATAACGTTCATTTTCTGCAGTATATGTTTTAAAAGCACGCTTAGAATTAATTTGAACTGCATTTACTGGACAATAATTTAAACATGCATAACAGTTAAAACATTTCACATTTTTCTGCCAGATGGGTTTTCCACTGACCCCTCTTATTTTTCCAGATAAACAAACATTCTGGCATGTTCTGCAACCTGTACATTTTGAATCGGCGTAAAAATCGTAATTAAACATCTTATTAAGAAATGGCAAAAATGGAGAGAGAATAGAAAAGGCAGGTATTGAGAGTGTGGATTCATTATCTTCATGCCACTCAGTTTTTTTATTAATGACAATATTCTGGATGTAATCAAGATTATTTTGAACTTCCAGTTCTATATCTGCTATTTCTTCTTCAGTAGCTGCCTTAAATCCCTTAAACTTTGGATCATTAGAAGCCATATTCAAATTAAAAAATGAATCTAAACTCTTGCCTTTTTTCTTTAAAATATTTTGAAGGTCTTTACGTGCTCTATGCCTTGTACCAAACCTTGTTGCAGCTGCAAAAATATAATCTGCTGAATTTAAATTAATCTTAGGGAGAAATTCCATTACAGGCTTTGGGGCCATTGCCAGATGTATGGGAAAAATAAATCCCACAGTATCTGAGTGTGTTTCAATATTTTCTTTATTTAAAAGACTTACAATTGGTATAAGCTTTATTCCTTCAATTCTTTTTTGTAGCTCTTTAGCTAAATGTAAAGAATTGCCAGTTCCAGAAAAATAATATATTTCTGTACTCATTTGAAAATCTCCTTTTTGATATTTAGTTATTCTATTTTAGCAAATTATCTACAAATACTATACATTTCTTAGTTTTATCGTCATTCATAGTAAAAGCCATCACAGCATTAATTTGAAGAGTGCTGTTTTCTGGAATAGGAGCTAAATGAGTTTTAATTGTTGCTTCATCAGTAGTATGTGGATCTCCTGTTGCAAAAACACCAGTTTTAGTGCCTTCTGCAGGTTTAAGTGTTTCTAAATATTTTTTAACTGCTTCACCGCTGTTTCCCCCATAAATAGGTCCGCCAACCACAATCACGCTGTATACTGAAGTATTTAGAGCTTTTGGATTCTTTATACCTACCAGATCAACCTTGTATCCTTTCGCCTGTAAATCACCGGCAATTATACTTGCCACATTTTTGGTATTTCCAGTTATGCTGGGATCATATACTACTAAAGCATTTCCCAAAATTGTTCCATTTGGATTCAAAGTTTCCGATATGGTTGCTCTGTTACCCATATCATAAGAAATGAACCCAATTGCACCTAAAGCTATTATTATAACTAATATTATGCCAATTCCAACAATCATTAATGTTTTCATAATACTTCACTTCCAATGTAATTTCCATTTCTCCGGAAAATAATTGCAAGTAAAACTCCCGAAATTACGAGTAATGGGCAGTAAATAGCAAGTATAGCAATTTCAAACATTACAATGTCATAATTCATCAGAAATACTCCAAATAAAGATCCAATGGCCAAAATAAATCCTATAATGAAAATCCATTTTAATGCATTCTCAATTTTACCTCCTTGAAAAACAGGAGCAATCAAAAGTAAAGCTAAACTCATCATTAAGTATGCTACAGATTCAAGGGCAACGAAGATTCCATGAGGATTATACATCGAAAAAAGAGATAAACCCGCTGTTTCCCCATGTATTATGCTTGGTAAAACTACAGTCCATAATATAAAGTAATCCGCAGTAATCACAGTTGCATATATGATTGCAAATGCTAAACCAATTAAACTAAATATTTTCTTGTCTAAAGAAGCATAATAGTGAATACAAACCATTAAAATAACAAATACAGGAGCAAGAAGAAATCCCGGAATAAAAAGGGCATAATCTATAACTTTGATATAACTCCAGACATAATTTATTATACCTGGAATAAAATCCCATGATGTAGACCCAAAACTACCAACTATGATAAATGCTGCAGCTAATACCGCTGTAAGAATTGCTGCAATTAATCCAATCATATTAACCCTTTTACTAAGATTTTTCATATTTTCAAGATATTTTTCCTGATTAAATTCTAATTGAGCCATTAATTCCCTCCATTATTATCAATTTAATTACAAAACTCCTAATCAACATTTAATTGCATTTCGTTTCATTTTTTTACTGTATCGATAGTATTGAACTATTAAATACCCATAAAATACCAGTGACAGGGTTAACAGGGCCGATATTATTTTAGTACTATCAAAATTGCTAATTAACACCAAATATAATAAAATCAGACTTATAAACACCCCAATAAAGACATTTCTAATTTGGCGGTTGTTTCTTTCAACTAATGATTTAGTGTCTGTATAAATAGTGGGCCTTTCATTTTCATAGGATTTACGCCATATATACCATGGAGCGATGTTTTCATCCATTAATACCCAACCATCTTCTTTGAAAATCAAGAAATAGTAATTATCAACACTATATTGATAATCAACGCAGTAACTCATTTTTCTGCTTTCTCCTTTTTCAAATTTGAACCTTAAAATATAATCTACATTATATAGATTCCATCCAGCCTGTTCCATTTTCTCAAGCCAATTTTCTACCTTTTCTATTTCCCATCCCGTCCACCAGTGCCAAACAGTCTTTTCTTCTTTCAATTTAATACCCCTATGGCTCTTTAATCTTTTAGATATGACTTTATTAACCGGTTTAGCTTCTATAGGAATTTAGAATTCATTTCGCTCTTTTCCAGTCTTTTATTGTATCTGTAAATCTGTACTATTATGTATCCAATGAAAGCAAATATCAGAATAAACATAATTGAAACTAATCCCCATTCATCAGAGCCATGTAAAAACATTTGAGAAAATAAAACTATCTCTAAAAGCAAGAAAATTCCCACAGTTATAAATAATCGGTTGTTTTTTTCCATTAAAGATTTAACATCTGTATAAATATCGGGCCTTTCATTTTGATAGGATTTACGCCACATATACCATGGAATAGATTTATTACCTACAAGTTCCCATCCATCTTCTTTAAGAATCTCAAAATAATTATTATCAACCTTATTTTGATAATCAACACAATATCGAATCTTTCTGGATTCTCCTTTTTCAAATTTAAACCTTAAATAATTAAAATCTACATTTATTAAATTCCATCCATCTTGTTCCATCTCTTCCAGCCAGTTTTCTATCTTTTCAGGGTTCCAACCCCACCACCATTTCCATGCGGTTTTCGTTTCAATCATTTAATCCCTCATTTCACTTTTACCGAGACTTAGAAGCTCTTCTAAACGTTCCATCTCTAATCTCATTATAATTTTCCCTTTTTCACTGATTTCATAGATTTTTTTACGATTTTCTTCTGCAACAGAATTTATTAGCCCTTCTTTTTCCATTCGGGAGAGATTACCATACATAGTTCCTGCACCAATTTTAATACGTCCATCTGTAATCTCTTCAACATGCTGCATTATGCCATACCCATGTCTTGGCTTATTTAAGGAAATAAGGACATAATAAGCTGCTTCAGTTAATGGCAAATATTTTTTTTCCAATTTTTTAGTATCCATATTAATTGGTCCTATATCATGCGCTGTTATATCACGCTACGATATATCATGCGACGTTATATATAATAGTTTTCATTTAATTTCAAAAATTAAAAAATAAAAAAATAAAGGAGTTTATTTCCTTTTTGGTACTAATATGCCACCGTAAACAGCTAATATGGCTAATATTAAGTAATTTATGGGTAATCCTGTGTTTTGCATTCCTACTGTTTTACCGGCTGCATTAACTGCTTGAACTGCATTAATTGTAATTGAACTTGTGCCTTGAGTGTTTATGTTGTAAGTGTTTGAAGAAATTGATGAACTAAATACATAAGCTCCCGGTTTATTGAACTTACCTGAGATATACAGATAAGGATCTCCTACTGGAACGTTTGCTAAAGTCCATATAATTGATGAATTAGCTGCATTAAATATCCAAGTACCATCCCCAGTGATACCATTTAAAATAAAGCCTGCGGGTAATGGAATATTAATTATTACATTAGTTGCATTATCTGGCCCGTTATTTCCAATTTTGTATGTTAATGTAAATATTTCGCCAGTTGAAGGGTGAAGATCGCTTGAAAATATGTTAAGATACAGGTCAGAAATAGGCACGTATATGGTTTCATTGTCTTTACTCCATGGTAAATAGTCATGAGTGCTTTGAGCTGTGACATTTGCCCAATTGGTATAGTTTCCAGTACCAGTAACATTACATACAATACTTAATACACCATCTGTTCCGTTTAATAGAGTTCCTATATTCCATACTCCTGTGGCAGGATCATAAGTCCCAACAGTTGCATTTGATGAAACAAATATTAATATTGCTGGATCAAATCCAAATGTCATTTCAGGTAACTTATCAGTAATCTGCAATCCAGTTGCGGTATCTGGTCCGTTATTATGCGCTGTAATGGTGTATGTCACTAAATCATTGTAATTTGGTGTGGAATTATTTACACTTTTATTAACTGTAACATGTGCTGCTGCGTTTGCGGTGTAAGAAGCTGTTGAATTATTGTTATCATGATTTGGATCATAAGACGTTGTTTCCATAGTATCTAAACATGCAGTATTAGTAATCAGGCTGTTATTATGTCCAATATTGGTTACATTAATCCAAACGTCATTTGAAGCTCCATTTGAGATTTCTGCCAGATAAATGGTTAAATTTTGAAGACTGGAATAATAAACCCAACCCCCGTATGGATTATTTGATGTTATTTCTAAGTAACCATCATCTGATTCTACAGGAACACAATCTGCAGGAATAATATCATTGATAGCCACCCATTCAGCATCATCAGGCCCGTTATTGGTTACTTTTAAATGAATGACAATAGTATCCTGATAATTTGCGCTTGTTATGTGATTATGATTGGTGTCTTCAAATGTTTTATTTATTGAAATATCTGCAGTTTTAAATGCGATATAAGCAGATTCAGTGTCATTTGTGGTATAAGTATCAGAAGTTGCATTAACCCTAACCGGGTTGTATAAAGGATTTATAGCGCCTTCATTAGCATAGAAAGTAGCGGTCATTACACCAGCAAAGGTATTTGCTGTAAATAAATGAGTTATTCCACGCTTAGTAAAGCTTCCCCATGGTATTTCGAGATTAATTGTCCCATCAGGGATATGTCCTCCGATTAAATCGCCACCACCGTTAACATGGATGAAATCTGCCGTAATAGTTGAGTTTTGAGTGTTATAAATTTTGTTTGGTGTTGCATTAACGCTTAGAATAACCCAGTTTGTAGGAGGAGCAAATCCACTTATAAGAGTGCTCCAATTTGGGTTGTTTGTACCCCACCAGTTATTTTCAGCATCTAAAAAACTATCTTCATTATAAATAGCACTACACTGACCTGCAGTGTTTCCAAAAATCCGGTTAAAATTTACAAAGCACCTTAAACCTGAACCAAAATTATAGATAGCACCACCTAAAGTTGCTGTGTTATTAGTTAATGTACAATTAATTATATCACAATTCAAACTACCAGAACCTTCTATGTGAATATAATTGCCGATAGCACCACCACGATAGTAAGATGCACTATTGTTAATGAAAAAACAGCTAATTATTTTACAGTCAATACTACCATAAAAACCAAAATTAGCATAACAGTGATTAAGGATAGCACCGCCAGCACCCCATGCATGGTTTTCAATGAAGGTACAATTATTTATGGTACAATTCAAACTGACAGAACCAGAATATGCAACAATAGTGTTGATAATAGCACCACCAGAACCCCCTGCATTGTTGTTAGTGAAAGTACAGTTAGTTAAGTTACAATTAATAATACTAACAGAATCAAGATTTATATAAAAACCGTTGAAGATAGCACCACCACCCAAACCTCCATCAGTTGCATTGTTGTTAGTGAAAGTACAATTTTTTGCGTTTAGACTACCTAAATTAAATATAGCACCACCATAACTCGCTTTTCCGTTGTTTAGTACTATATTCTGGAGAGTAACATTTACACCAGCATTTATATTGAATATCCTTTCAAATTGTTCTGCATCGATAATTACACTGTTTACTGTGCCTGAAATCCAATTATCTTGCATTATAACCATATTTTTATCAATAATCAATCCCCTATTACCTGCTCCATTATAAACTCCGTTTGCAATATGTATTCTTCCGCCTGATCTTAACTCACTGATGGCTTTATTTAATGTTAAAAAGGGACTGTTTGAGCTTCCATTATTGGAGTCACTACCACCATCAGCTGCAGTTGCAACATAAACATCATCACGAACTATATGTATTGATGTTTCATTTGTTTCACTATCAACTATAGCGTTCACAATCGCGAATCCCGGCATATTATCCGCAGTAAATAGGACTCTAAGGTCTAGACCACCAGAAATAACACCAACATATTGGTTTAAAGTTCCTAAAGTAGCACTGAGTACCACCCCTACATCTGGAACCGCGCCTAAACTAGAAGTATCATCGCCATTGGAATTATACTTTAAAGTAACATAAACGGCTGAATTTTCAAATATTCCAATTAGATATGGAATAGCATTGATTCTAAGCACTATCCAGGGATCTGCATCTACAAATCCGCTCTGCACACTAATTAAGTTTGGTACGATCATAGGGTCGTCATTATTTCCCCACCAGTTATTAATAGCATTTACTGTTCCATTATGACAGTTTAGGGCAGTTCCATTAGCTGCTGTGTTTCCAACGATCCTGTTGAAGTGGATTTCATTAGTACCCCCATCATTGTAGATTGCACCGCCAGAATTAATCGCAGTATTATTATTGAAAGTACAGCTATTAATGGCGCAGGTGCCTTCATTAGCGATAGCACCGCCACAGTTTGCGTTGTTACCTATGAATATATTATTCATCACGTTATTGGTCAAGAAACCTGAGTCACGATCATTGAAGATGGCACCACCATGACCATAAATTCCAGATGCAATGTTGCCAGTGAAAGTACAATTTTCAACATTGCTGGTCAAATTACCATAAATACCATTACCATTTGCATTATAAATGGCACCGCCGGCCCAATATGCAATGTTATCCCTGAAAGTACAATTAATCACATTACTAGTCCAAGAAGCGCCGTTATTATTCATATTGCAGATGGCGCCCCCGCCCAATATTGCAATGTTGCTTATGAAAGTACTATTCTCAATAGCAATATTCAAAGAGATGCAAGGATCACATTCGTTTTCGATAGCGCCGCCCCAATCAGCAGTGTTACCTACGAAAGTACTATTACTTACAAGATTAGTCAAAGAACCGTCTGCAAAACATTTATTTCGGATAGCACCTCCGACAGATGCATTGTTACCAGTAAAAGTACAATTCTCAATATTAATTGTTAAAGAACTTGACCAGCAGTAACTGCAAATAGCACCCCCATACTCCGCGTTATTACCTATAAAAGTACTATCAGTACAGGTTAAATTACTATCCTCATTATATATAACTCCCCCATTAATTGCAGAGTTATTATTGAATACACATTCAGCCATGGTACTGGTAATAGGAGTTAAACCGCCAGTGACATCGTATTTATTATAGATAGCTCCACCGGAATTTGTTGCAGTGTTGTTATTGAATGTGCAACCAGACATATTACATGTAATAGAACCGGCAGAACCACTGTAATGAACATAACAATAATTATAGATAGCTCCACCTTCATTTGCAGTGTTGTTATTGAATTTACAGTTAGTTAAAATGCAAGTAACAAGACCAGAACCCATATTAGTCTCTGAAAGGATGCTAAAGCGGTTATAAATAGCACCACCGCTGCCATAATTTACAGAGGCACTGTTGCCTATAAAAGTACTATTTATAATATTCAAAGCAGGCCCATTAAGTTCTGATGAATTACCCCAATTACAGATAGCTCCACCGTCGCCTCTTGCATTGTTTCCTGTAAAAGTGCAATTTTCTATGGTACACGTATGTACATAATGCATGATAGCTCCAGCAGCAGCATTAGCTGTGTTATTGATGAAATTACTGTCACTAATAGCTAAAATACCATAGTTCATGATAGCTCCACCATAATTTCCAGTATTGTTTGTAAAATCACTACCAGTTATTGTGCAATAACAATAATAGTTATTCCAGATAGCACCGCCACCAGTATCACTTGCAACATTATTAGTAAAAGTACAATCATTTAAAATGCAAATACTATACTGATTATTCATAATAGCTCCACCATAATAATGTCCAGTGTTATTGAGGAAAGAACATCCATTAGCATTCAAAGTAGCAGTATGTAAACCTGCATCAGAATGAGGATTACCATTGTAGATAGCGCCTCCACCATCCCAATTTGCATTGTTACCAGTGAAAGTACAATTAGTCAAAGTTAATGTACCATTCATTGTATTATAAATAGCACCACCATCATTACTTGCTGTGTTATTAATGAAAGTACAATTCGCTACTGTTAAATTTCCTATATTATATATTGCACCACCATTACTATGAGGATATAATGTTGCATTCCCACCTTTTAGGGTTAAATCCCGGATTAAAACATTAAATCCAGATGCAATATTAAATATCCAGTTTTTATTTTCCCCATCAATTATGGTTCCAGTTTGGCTATCACCGATAATAGTCATATTCTTATTTATTATTATATTGGTGTTTTTTTCACCTTTATAGGTCCCATTAGCAATATTTATTGTTCCATTAGCGTTAACAGTTCCTGTTGCGTTTTGAATGCTGAGTTTAGGCGTATTCCATGAGAAACCATCATTTGCATCACTACCATTATTAGCAACATAAATAGTGTCATTATCAGCAGCAGAAACAGTATTTAAACTGAAAAACAAAGCCAGAACTATAAGCAGTAAAGGAATAAAAAGTATAGTTTTATTTGTAATCGTTTGTTTTCTTATCTTTTTCACCCCTTTTACAGCTAATTAAAGAAATTATTAAGAATTAATCGAAATTTAGTGTATGGTGCACTTCAAAAAGATATAATTGAGGTGAAAAAGCCCATCGACTCCAGATTTTATATGTTAGTAATCATTATCTTCAAAAAGAAGTTAGTATTAGCTACTATTAATATTTAACTAAAATTAATCAATTTAAAATTAAAACTTAAATTTAATAATCATTTAAATCCTATTTAAAGTAATACCAGTAATTTCCACCAGTTTCTCTTTGAATATCCTCATCAGTTGTGAATGCTATCTGAATTTCCCCCAAAACATCTTCTGGATATCCATTATTCTTCAATTCCCGCAGTGTTAATATTTTTAAATCATCCAACATGCCAATATTCTCTGCTTCTTTTAAATCAACGTCTTTTTCAAATAAATACCATATTACCAGATATTTAGGGTTAATATCTATTGAACCATAATGAAATTTACTAAAAATTTCTGGTTTTTTGTCTTTTACCTGTTCCATTACTCTATTTATTGAAGTGTTTATAATTCGGCTGAATTTAAGTTCAATTTTTCTTTCAGCATCCCATTCATGTTTTAATTTATCATCCATTTTCTCTTTCCATTATTTTATTCATCTGAATGAGTTAATCTTCATATATTTTACCAAAGAATAAATACTATGCTCAAAAATTAATAAACATGTCCAATTGCTGTTATGAAGATTATCCTTTATGGATAGTCTTATTATCCAATCTGCTTTCAATATCAATTTATATTATCGGCGCTTACATTATTTCAGGTTTAGGGTTAATTTACAGTGTAATTTATCTTTTCTATTGTCTTTTTTTGGAGATTCGCATTTTAAAAATTAGCTGTACAAATTGCTACTATTATGGCAAAGCCTGTGGTTTTGGTAAAGGTAAGATAAGCGCTCTATTCTTCAAAAAAGGAGATACATCTAAATTTAATGAGAGAGAAATAAACTGGAAAGACATGATCCCCGATATGTTGATTTTTATTATCCCTTTAATTGCCGGAATTCTAATTTTAATTTATAATTTCTCTTGGTTTATTTTATTATTGATTATAATCTTACTGATCCTTTCATTTGCAGGTAATGCAATTATAAGGGGCTTTTTAACATGTAAAATGTGTAAACAACGTGAATCAGGTTGTCCTGCTGAAAAATTGTTCCAAAAATCATGAAAAGTTACACATTTATTGATTTAATACCCGGAGGTAATTTAACATCATTTAACCATTTTCTTAAAACATTATTAAATAGTTCCGGGTTTTCTATGTTCCATAAATGCCCTACTTTTAAAGCGATAGCTCCATCAGACATTGGAAGCTCATTTAAGAGGTTATTCATTGATTCTTTGATTATTATGAAATCCTTTTGCCCGACCATTACAAGAACGGGTACATTAGCATTTTTAAGATTTCCGGGAATCTCAAAAAGCATATTTTCTCTAATAATTCCATCTAAAGAATCTGGTTCAATAACATATGTGGATTCCTTAAATTTACCGCGGAGATTTTTGGGTATGTTGTAAGACCTCACATAGCTCATTATACGAATAGTTTTATTTTTTTCAGGCAAGTATGTCTCAATAAGATAATCTAAGAGATTTAAAAAATTATCAGATGGTTCAAAACTACGTGCGACAGCCCCACTGATAAAAACATGATCTACGACTTCAGGAGCAGTGTTTAAAATTTCTAGTATAACTTGAGCACCTAATGACAATCCCACAAGATGGGCTTTTCCATTTTTCGCCTTATCTTTGATTATATCAATAATCTTGTCTGCAGTGTTTTTAATGGTGAAATGTTTCAGGAATACACTTTTTCCGTGACATGGTAAGTCGGGAACAATGCAATGATAATCATTGAATGCTTCAATCTGTTTATCCCACATCCAACCCGCCATTCCTTCCGAGTGGAGGAATATAATAGTTTCATCGTTGTTTTTACCAGTTTCTCTCATGTATAAATCCATAGTTTATCTCCTAAAAACTAGATTTATACTACTTATTTAATTAATTTTTATAATACTCAAAAAAAAGAAATTATAGATGAGATAATATAAAAATCATCTCATTTGTACGTGACTAAAACAACCCACTGTCTTTTAATTTTCCTTCCATCCACATTGCCCTTTTATCTACCTTTTCCTTAATTAATAATGTTAAAAGGAAAGTGGCAATAGGGAATATTGCTAACATCGCAATATTATACCAGAAAATAGGCCATATCACTCCACCAACAACTTCACGCAATGCTCCAACAGCATAGGACAATGGTAAAAATGGATGTATGGACTGGAAAAATGGTGGGAGAATTTCCACCGGGAAAATCCCGCCTGTTGCAGTGATTTGCAATACTAATATAATAATTGCAATCGCTTTTCCGGCATTTCCAAAGGCCGATGTTAACGAATAAACCACAATCATGGCACATAAACCTATATACAACGTGGTTAGGGTAAATAGCAATGCGGAAGTCATCTGAACATGTAATAATATTGATCCAATTGCTACTAGAATTGCCTGTATTGTTCCAATTATAATAAACAGACCCATTCGCCCAATAAATACACTTTCAGCAGTATAAGTTTTAATACCTTTTTTTATCCTCATGGTAATCATTGCAATTGCTATAATACATCCAATCCATAAAGAAATAGGTATATAAAACGGAGCAAGAGCAGAACCATAAGTATCCACTTGATACATTCTATTTTTTTCAAGTTTAACAGGACTTTCAAAGTAACTCTGCACATCATCCTGATTCATATCTGAAAATGCTATTAACTGATCTATGTCCCCTTCGTTGATTGAATTAAGCTTCAGTGCAGCTGTTTGGATTGCACTCCTGATTTCAGGCCATTTAGAGTTAACTAATGTTAATTTTGAAGATGCTTCAGTGATTTTATTGTTTATATCATCCTTATTATTTGCTAAAAAGTTAATAGCAGTAGTCATTTCATCTATTGCACTTTTTAATTCCGCTAATTTCCCCTGTGGATTCTTACCATCTTTTATTGCTGCCTCAATTTCCTGCAGAATTCCAAGTACTTTAGTTACTTTTGCAATATTTGTTTCAACCTGTGTAATTATTGGTTTTAAGCTCTGATCACCTGTTGCATTATATAATGCAGTTAAAGCAGCGTCTGTAGTTTTTAATGCGACGAGCATGTCATTAGCTGCGTTTTCCATGCTTTGAACTGTAGTTAAAGCTTCCTGTGGATTAGTTGTAATTTGATTATATAGTGTATCATATTCTGTTTTGATACTGTTAGCTTGTTTCTGTGCTTCTGGAAGTTCTGCGCTTATTTTAGGCCAGATAGTATTTGCTGTAGCCATATCTGAATTTGCTTCAGAAATACTTTTATCTATATTTCCCAAATTGTTATTCAGTTCATTTATAAAAGATTTAGTCTTTAAGAGGTCTGCTTTGTTCTCTTTAGCCAATTCGCCCACATTGCTAAGTTTACCGAATATGATTCCATCAATGGTTTTAATTACTTCATTATTGATTTTTGTCTGAACTGCATCGGCACCCGCATTAGTAAGCCTTGGTGCAACGGGATTCAGCTTGTCATTAACTATATAATCTATTTTAGCTTGATGAGGAGTAGACGTTTGGATTGAAAGTAATTGTTCGCTGAAATTACCTGGAATTACCAACGCGGCATAATAATCACCATTTCTAACTCCATTTATTGCGGTTTCCTTATCAACAAACTGCCATTTAAAGTTTGTATTGTTTTTAAGTTCATCAACTAATAGATTTCCTACATTATAATCTGTTCCCTGATAATTATAGCCCGAATCTCCATTAGCCACTGCAATTTTAATATTATCTGTTTGGGCATATGGATCCCATGTTGCTTCCATATTAAGCAACGCATAAAGTGATGGTATGATAATAATTGCTGTTAACACTATTAAAACTACAGGATTATTTTTTATGGCTTTTAAATCATTTTTAAATATTTCTCTTGCGCCTTTTATCATTTAATCCTTCCTTGAGTTTAAATTTTGATCTTTATAATTTTGATTTTAGTAGTTATGCGAATGACTACCGATTAAGAAAATATATAGTACCCACCCAGTATATAAAGTTTACTGTGAGTAGTTATGTTAAAAACTACCCACTTACAAATTAAAAATTTTGGATAATAACTAAAAATAATTAAAAAAAATGGTTATTTATTCTATTTTGAATTTATTTCAGAAGAATGCTCCCATACAGCACCATATAACATATTTACAAGGTTTATAAGGTAGGGATTTTTAGATGTTATACCCGATTTTGTCTTTCCAGGATATGGAGGCACATACATAAATTCTTCATCATCGATTAACACGAATATAAATTTAGAAAACTGTGCTGGGAGTAATGGAAGGTTAACAAGGTATTTAGAAAGATCACCAAAATTTGAAACATCAATTTCGCATCCATCATGCACTGATAAGTTTTTCAATTGATAACGCTCGGCAATGTCTGTATCTTTCCCAAAGGTCAATAGTTTAATTTCTAAATCTTTATTTGAAGCAAATGAAAGGAAATCAAGGTAATCATCAGTGAGGATAAGCCTTATTGATGTTTGAGCTTTTCCAATTAACTCTTCCATGCTGTTTTTTACATTATTTTCGCCAAAAAGAGTCCATATGATTTCATCAGTTACCATTTCCATATCATTCTTTTCAAGCAGGTCAAGTTGTTCAAGTGCATTCTTTTCTGCATTTTTATGCACTTCCATTAGATTTCTAAGTGCAATTTTTGGAGGAACAGCACGGTAAATTGCAGGTTTAGAACTAACACGCATAACAATTCCTTTATCCATTAAACTCTTTAAACTCTGATATACACTGGGTTTAGGTACTCCCAAATATTCATAAATCCTTTTGACCTCTGCCCGCTCGAATAAAACCAAAGCAGAGTACACTTTGGCCTCATATTCTACTAAACCCATAGTTTTCAGGGATTCGATGAGATCATTTGATATTTCTGTCATAATAAAATTCCTTAGTAGTTTTGTTTAAAACTAATTATTTTAATATATAAATAAATTTTGATTAAACTATATTAAAAATATAATTCAAATTAATACATGAGGTTTTATTATGATTACTGGAATTCACTCAAATGGTGATGGAAAAGTAAAATGGGTTTCAACAGACTGGTTAGAGGATCATCTGGATCAAGAAATGATGATTCTCGACGTGCAGCCGGATGTGCATGATTATATTAAAGAACATATTCCCGGAGCTTATTATTTTAATGAATGGGGTTTAAGGCAAATGATCGGGAATGTGCCTGCAATGTATGTTTCAAATGATGCAATTCAAGCCATATTTAGTAAATCTGGAATTAAAAGAGATACTCCCACAGTTATATACACCGGGAAAGGTGCCTATTCAAAAAATGGAGATGGATGGGGGCAAACAATGGCTGCTTATTCCCTTGCAA